>CAYUSL010000329.1:0-7240 GCA_964447125.1 uncultured bacterium
GGGTGAAGGTCGAGCGCGGCGTGCGCGATCCGGCGGAGATCGAGGAAGGGAAACGATGAGCATCCGCGACCGACGACACCTCTCGACGGTGCTCGTCGTCTGCGCCACGGCCCTGGCGCTCGGCACAGGCTGCGGCGGCGAGGCCGGCAATGGCGCGAACGGCGAGATCGTGCCGACGCCGGCCTACCGGGAGCGCCAAGCCGCGTACCTGCAGCACTGCCTGAATCGAACCGACGCGAGCAACGGCGGAATCTACGCGCAGGCCTGCACGGCCTACGCGGGCCAAAGCGACTACCACGTCGACGACATGCTCGGGATCGTCGACGAGCTGAACTCCCGTCACGGCTCGGTCGACTTCCACATCACGCCGGTGCTGCGCGTCCTCTACTTCGACCGTCGCAACCCGACGCTGCCGGACGAGCTACGGGCCGCGATGATCGACGCGCTCGTCGGCTTCAAGTACTGGCTCGACGAGCCCGGCCCCGATGATCTCGTCTGGTGGTCCGAGAACCACCAGATCCTCTTCCACGCCGCCGAGCTTCTCGCCGGCCAGTTCTTGCCGGACCAAGTGTTTCGCAACTCCGGGATGACCGGGCGCGAGCACGTCGAGCACGCCCGAGAGCTTCTGAACCGCTGGCTCGACACTCGCGGCCGTTTCGGCTTCTCCGAATGGCAGTCCAACGTCTACTGGAACGAGGACATCGGCGCGCTCGTCAATCTGGTGGACTTCGCCGACGACGAGGCCATCGCCACCAAGGCGGCGATGCTCCTCGACGTGATCGCGTTCGACCTCGCGTGCAACTCGTACCGCGGATTGCTCGCGTCCACCCACGGTCGCACCTACGACTCGAAGCTCTTGGGTGGGCTCAACGATTCCACCCGCGAGGCCGCGTACCTGCTGCTCGGCATCGCGGCCCCCGGTTCGATCGAGGAGCTCGACGGCGGCGACTTTTCCGGCACCGAGCTCGCCACCAGCGAGCGTTATGCACCCCCCGCCATCCTGGAGGCGATCGCTGCGGACGCCGCGCCGTCGTTCGAGCATCGCCAGCGCGACAGCATCACCCTCGACGAAGGCCCGAGCTACGGCATCGGCTACGAGGACTTGCGCGACGTGATGTTCTGGTGGGGGCTCACCGGCTACGTGGCACCACCGGTGATCGAAGGCAGCTTCCAGCTCATCGACACCTACGACCTCTGGAACGGCGGCCCGCCGTGGGACGGGCTGGGCTTCTTGAAGCCCTTCGTGGGGAGCCCGCTGCTGCAACAGGTCTCGCAGGCGCTCGAACCGATGAGCCGCGGCATCATGCTGGAGAGCGCGGACATCTACACCTACCGCACTCCGCACTATCAGCTCTCCGGCGCCCAAGATTGGAAGCCGGGCAACTGGACCGGCCAGATCCACATCTGGCAGGCGACCCTCGACGATCAGGCGTACGTCTTCACCACGTACCCCGGCGGATCGAGTGGCGATTACGCAGGCGGCTCGTGGACCGGCGGTTTCATGCCGCGCGCCACGCTCTACCGGAACGTGGGCGTGATCCAGTACCGGCGGCCGAAGATCCCGATCCTCGACCAGGTGCTTTTCACCGACTACTCGCACGCGTACTTCCGGCGCACGGCGTTCGACGAGATCGCCGAGGTGGGCCACTGGGTGATCGGCCGCAAGGGCGACGGCTACGTCGCGCTCTATTCCGAGCATCCCACGGCGTGGTCGACCGAGAACGATTTCGAGCTGATCGCAGACGCGAAGGAGAACGTGTGGATCGTGGAGCTGGGTGATGCCACCGCCAACGGCCCCTTCGCGGATTTCGTGGCATCGATCTCGAGCGCTCGCATCGCGATCGAAGACACCGTCCACTACGAATCACCGAGCCTCGGCGCCGTCGAGGTCGGGTGGACCGGCCCCATGACGGTCGACGGCACCGCCGTGGACATCGGTCCCCACGATCGCTGGAACAACCGCTACGTCCGCCAGCCGTTCGGCACCGACGCTGCCACGATCTCCTTCGGCGGCCAGCGCCTCGAGCTCGACTTCGCCCGCCCCCGCCGCCGCGCGAGCGGCGGCTGAGCGGGTCGGTCATGAAGCTCGACGCGCCGATCCTGGCACTCGATCTGGCCGACGTCGCGGAGGTGGTGCGCGCGGTGGAGGCCACGGGTGTCGACGGGCTCTTCGTCTTCGAGGGGCCGCGCGAGCCGTTCTTGCGGCTGGCGCTCGCCGCCGAGCACAGTCAGCGCGCGACACTCTCCACCCAGGTGGCGATCGCGCTGGCGCGGAATCCGATGATCGTGGCGCAGCTCGCCTACGATCTGCACGCCTACTCGCGCGGTCGCTTCGTCCTCGGGCTCGGCTCGCAGGTGAAGGCGCACATCGAGCGGCGCTTCGGCGCGGCGTGGTCACGCCCGGCGGCACGGATGCACGAGTTCGTGCGCGCGCTGCGGGCCATCTGGCAAAGCTGGCAGGACGGTACCCGGCTCGCGTTCGCAGGCGAGTTCTACAACCACACGCTCCTGCCGCCGCTCTTCAACCCGGGGCCGAACGCGTTCGGCTTGCCCAAGGTGCTGGTCGCAGGTGTCGGCCCGCGCATGACGGAGGTGGCGGCGGAGGTGGGCGACGGGATGCTGGTGCATCCGTTTCACACCCGGCACTCGCTCGCGAGCGTGACGTTGCCCGCCATCGAACGCGGACTTGCCGCCGCCGGCCGCGCGCGCACCGAGTTCGAGATCGACGCCCAAGTGCTGATCGTCACCGGCAGCGACGACGAGGAACTGGCGCAAGCGCGCGAGCTCACCCGTCAGCAGATCGGCTTCTACGCATCCACGCCGGCGTACCGTTCGGTGCTGGAAGCAGAAGGCCGTGGCGAGCTTCAGCCCGACTTGCAGGCGCTCACCCGCGAGGGGCGCTGGGGCGAGCTGGGCGAGCGCATCGACGACGCGCTCCTCGACGCCGTCGCCGTGTGCGGCGTACCCGCAGCGATCCCGAGCTTGCTCGCCGATCGCTACGTGGGCATCGCCACGCGGGTATCGATCGCGTCGCCGTTTCCCGTGTCCCTGGATTCGATTCGAACGATCGCCGCGGGCCTTCGCGAGCTCGACGCGCCGCGATCGGCGCGTTGATTTCCGGCGCACGTGGCGCGCTGCGCGCGCGATCAGCCCGGCGGCGGTCCCGCGTCGCCGCTCGCGTCGGTCTTCACGAGGTAGAGCCCGCCGGGCGCGTGTTGGCCGGTGAAGACGAAGCCCCCGTCGGCCGTGGCGCGCACGCTCGTACACCATTGCGCCCAGCTCTCGTCACCGAACTCGCGGCTCCACACGCTCTGCCCCGCGGAGTCGGTCTTGAGCAAGAGACAGCGACTCACGTCGAAGCGCGCGCCCACCACGACGAAGCCGCCGTCCGCCGCTTGGACACCATCGCTCAGCACGATGTCCCCATCCAGCTCGGGCGGCTCGCTCATCCACTCGAAGTTGCCGAGCGCATCGGTGGCGAGCAGCACGGCTGAGGTGACGTGCGTGATCGGGTTCACCACGGGGCTGGCGACGAAGTAGCCGCCGGTCGAGGTGACGGCGACGCTGCCGATGCTGATCGAGATTCCAGCCGTCTGCGCGTAGGTGCGCGACCACGTCTCGTTGCCGTCGGCGTCCAGCTTGATCAGCGTGACGGCGGGATGGATCGAGTTCGTCATGGCGACGATCGAGCCGCCCTCCTCCGTCGCCTGCGCGGCGGCCGGGCCAGCGGTGCCCTCGAGCGGGTGGCGCCAGCGTTCGATCCCCTGCGAATCCGTCGCGAGTATCCAGACCTCCGCCGTCTCCCCCGCCGGTGGCGCACTCATCTTCCACACGAGCACGTAGCCCCCGTCTCGAGCGACGGTGAGATCCTGGCATTGTCCGGACTGCGCGCTGCCTCGCGCGGACGACGGAAAGATCCGGCTCCACACGACGGCACCGGCCTCGTCGACGTGGGTCAGCCCGAGAAACGTTCGAGGCGACGCGAGATCGAACATCACCGTGCCGCATACGGTGAATCCTCCGTCGGGGCTGACGACGACCTCGGCAGCCCATCCGGCAGAGCCACTTCCCAGCGGACCGCTCCACAGCGGCGTGCCGTCACCCTCCGTGCGCAACGCGAAGAACGGGTCGAGCCCGCTCGCGGGATTCGAGTCGACCATGCCTGCGACGATGTATCCGGCGTCGGCGGTGGTCTGCACCGACGCTCCTCGCCCTGCGGTTTCGGTCAGCACCCGCTGGAATCGCGTGGGCGTGCAGCTCATCGCCACCAACACATACGCGATGGCGAGCGCGGTTGCGCAGCCTCGCACGAAGCGTGATCCCATCGCAGCGGCGTCGTCGTCCATGAATCACCTCCGTGACGATGACCAGGAGCCCAGCGAGCCGCCCCGTACCCGCCAGCTTCTCACGCTGGCCGCACTCGGCGAAACGCCGCTCCCCGCCGACGAAGGCCGGCCACGCGCTCACTGGGCCGCGAGGCCGAGCCGCGCGGCCAACCGCCGCAGGTTGCCGCGGTCGAGAGCGAGTGCGCGCGCCGCGGCAGCCCAGTTGCCGTCGCTCGCGGCCAAGGCCTGGCGAACGAGCGCGCGCTGGTAGTCGTCGGTGGCCGCGCGCAGGCTCGTGACGGCTCCGATCGCCGGCGGCGCGTTTTCCGCGGCCACACCCGCGGGTGCTTGCGAGGTACCGAGCGCCAAATGCTCGATCCCGATCACGACACTGGCGCCGCGCCGGCCTCCCGCAGCACGCAGCGCGGCGCGCAACAGCACGTGCTCCAGCTCGCGGACGTTGCCGGGCCAGTCGTACGCCCGTAGCGCCTCGCGCGCCTGCGCCGTGACGCGCAGTGGTCCGAGCCCCAACCGAACGCGGACGTGATCGAGGAAGTAGCCGCACAGAAGACCGATGTCCGCAGGGCGCTCGCGCAGTGGTGGGATGGCGAGTGGATAGACGTTGAGGCGATGGAAGAGATCGGCACGGAAGCGGCCGGCGTCCACCTCGGCGGCGAGGTTGCGGTTGGTGGCGGCGACGACGCGCACGTCCACGTAGCTCGCGGCGTCCGAGCCCACGCGCTGGATCTCGCCGGTCTGCAGCACCCGCAAGAGCTTGGGCTGGAGCGAGAGCGGTAGCTCGCCGATCTCGTCGAGGAAGAGCGTGCCGCGATTGGCGACCTCGAACTTCCCGGGACGCGCATCGGTGGCGCCGGTGAAGGCGCCACGGGTATGCCCGAAGAGCTCGCTCTCCGCGATCGACTCGGGGAGCGCCGCGCAGTTGAGATAGATCAGCGGCTGATCGCGGCGCGCCGACTGGCGGTGCAGCGCCCGCGCCGCCACTTCCTTCCCCACGCCGGTCTCGCCACTGATCAGCACCGGCAGATCGGAGCGCGCGAGCAATGCGATGTCCTCGCGCACCCGTTCGGCCGCGGTGCTGGCACCCAAGAACTCCGTGCCGACGCGTTCGTGCGCCTCCGAGGTGAGCTGGCGCGCGACGCTGCGCTCGCGGTTGGCGCTCGCCTCGAGTGCCGCCAGCAGGCTCGCGGCGCGAAACGCCAGCGACAGCACCGCGGCGAAGCTCTCCAGCGCAACGGCACCGATGCCGTCGAATGCGTGCGGATCGAGCGCATCCGCGGCGAGCAATCCGAGCGTCTCGCCCTGCACGCGCAGCGCGCATCCCATGCAGGCGTGAACGCGCGCATCGCCCGAGTGGTCGGCGAGCATCAGACCGTCGAACGGGTCCGGTAGCTCGGACGCCGTGGGGAACTTGACCGGAGACGGCGACTCGAGAATCTGCGCCAGTCGCGGGTGATCCTCGGGACGAAAGCGGCGCCCGAGCGTCTCGGGCACGAGCCCCACGGCGGCCACGGGCACCAACACGCCTTCGGGTGTGAAGCGTAGGAACGCCGCGGCGTCGTACGGGACGACGTCGTGGATGTGGAGCAAGAGCCGCCGATAGCGCTCGGTCTCGTCGAGGTCGCCCACGAGGGCCGACACCGCCGCCAGAAACGGCGCCACGGCCTCGACGTGGTGGCGTGTGTTTTGGACTCCACTCGCAGTCATATCGACTCGATTCGCTTCGAGTCGATTTGACCACGCAAGTGCAAAAAACTCAACTGCGACGGTTTGTCGCACCCTGGAGCGCGCCTTGCTCTACGGGGCAGTGTGGCTGCCATCGAGACGACGGAACGTCCCGAGGAGATGACCGTCTCCGCGCTGGTGGACCACCTGCTCTCGCACTTTCACCGGATCGAGCTGGCCGAGATGCGACGCCTCGAAGCCCTGCTGCGCAGCGCACCGCGCGGGCTCAACTCGCGGCTCGCGGAAGTCGGCGCGGCCTTCGCCGCCTTCAAGAGCGACCTCGAAGCCCACATGGAAAAGGAAGAGACGGTGCTCTTCCCGTGGATTCGAGCCGGGCGCGGAGACCTCGCCCACACGCCGATCCGGGTGATGGTGATGGAGCACCGCGAGACGCTGGCGCTGCTCGATCGCCTGCGCGCGCTGACCGACGCCCTCGACGCAGGCGACGAGAGCAACGAGCACGACGGACTCGTGGGTGAGGTGAAGCTCGGTCTGCTTCGCCTGGACTGCCACACCCGCGAGCACATGCACCTCGAGAACGAGATCCTCTTCCCGCGCGCGTTGCGTGGCGGGAGCTGACCCATCCATCGATCCCAGGCTCGCGCGAGGCCCGAAAAAGCGCCTAGGGAAAGGAAAGAACCATGCAACGAATCGACAAGACCGTACGGGTACTCGCAGCGGCTGCAGCCATGACGCTCGGAGCAGCCACCGCGGGCCACGCCGATGCCGAGGCCGCCAAGAAAGAGGCGCAGAGCATCTTCGAGCTGCGCTGCACGCCGTGCCACGGCCCCAAGGGTGCAGGCGACGGCCCGGGCTCGGCGGGACTCACTCCCAAGCCCCGCAATTTCACCGATGCCGAGTGGCAGAAGTCGGTGAACGACAACCACATCGAAACGATCATCAAGTTCGGCGGCGCCGCCGTGGGGAAGAGCCCGGCCATGCCTTCGAACCCGGACCTGATGGCCAAGCCGGACGTGGTTTCGGCGCTGCGCGAGATCATCCGCGGCTTCAAGAAGTGAGCGAGCACGGCGAGCACGGGATCGACGACTCTCGACACACCCGAATCTCGAAGGAGGGAGCGAGCATGGATCGGAGCAGGTCACACGCGGCACGGACGGTCGTGGCAGCGCTCGCGCTGACGGCGACCGCGCTTTCCCAAGTCGGATGCGACG
>CAYUSL010000330.1:0-7227 GCA_964447125.1 uncultured bacterium
GCTCGTGCAGGTGCTCGCGGCGCGGCGTTTTCACGCCGTCTTGGTGACCAACGATGTGGGCTTGGGTATCGTTCCCGAGTCGGCCTTGGGCCGACTCTTCCGCGACGTGGCTGGCCGCTCGCATCAACGGCTCGCGGCGCTCGCCGACGAAGTTCATTTTGCGGCGCTGGGCCTCGTCCTCAAGCTCAAGCCGAGCGCGCTGATCGCGTCGTGAGCTCGAATCCGGAGAGCAGAGCGCCTGTTCGCACGACGCGGGCGATGCGTGCGCGCTTCTTCACTTCGCGGCATCGATCCTCGGTCCCATGGAGGGCGCTGCTCCGTCAGCGCCGCTCTCGTTTCTTGGCTGTCGCGGGCCCGGCGGAGCGGGTCCCTCCACCGCGCCGCATCTCGGGGTGTCGGCGCCTGGCAACCCAACCTGGAGCGGACGAGGCTAGACCCGCGTCTCCGGCCGGTGGTCCGAAATGGATCGAAAGACGATGACCGACTCGCTTCTCGCACGCACGTCGGCGGCGATCGTGGCGCCCGACGAATCGATCGCCGCGGCCACCCAGCACATCCTCGATTTCAAGACCAAGCCGCGCGGCAGCCTGGGTCGATTGGAGGCGCTCGCGTGCCGCATCGCAGCGATGCGTGGTGTGGCGCGGCCGCCGTTGCCCACCAAGGCGATCGTGGTGATGGGTGCGGATCACGGCGTCGCCGCGGAAGGCGTCAGCGCGTATCCGAGCGAGGTCACGCACCAGATGCTCCTCAACTTCGCGGCGGGTGGGGCTGCGATCAACGTGCTCGCGCGGCGCGCCGGGGCGCGGGTGCTGGTTGCCGACCTCGGCGTGCGCGAGCCGCTCCCCGCGGAGGCGGGTGTCCGCGCCGAGCGGATCGGTCCCGGCACGCGGAGCTTCCTGCGCGAGCCGGCGATGACGTGCGCACAGGCAGTTCAGGCACTCGAAGTGGGCATCCGCATCGCCGACGAGCTGGCCGACGACGGCGTCGAGTTGCTGGGCCTCGGCGAGATGGGGATCGGCAACACCACCGCGTCTTCGGCGCTGGTGGCGGCCTTCACGCACGCCGAGCCCGAACGCGTGACGGGGCGAGGTACGGGCATCGACGACGCCGGCTGGTTGCGCAAGGTCGGCGTGGTGCGCAGCGCGCTCGCGCTCCACGGTCTCGGCGGCGGCGAGGCACCCCGTGAGCCGCTCGACGTGCTGGCCTGTGTTGGCGGCTTCGAGATCGCCGGTCTCGCAGGCGTGGCGCTCGGGGCAGCGGCGCGGCGTGTGCCGGTGCTCCTCGACGGCTTCATCTCGACGGTTGCGGGGTTGGTCGCGGCACGGCTCGCGCCGCTCGCTGCGGCCTATTTCCTGGGCTCGCATCGTTCCGTCGAGATCGGCCACCGCGTGGCCCTCGATGCGCTCGGCGTGATGCCGCTTCTCGATCTCGATCTCAGGCTCGGCGAGGGCACCGGTGCGGCACTCGCGATGAGCTTGGTGGACGCTTCGCTCGCGATCCTCCACGAGATGGCGACGTTCGAGTCGGCGGGTGTCGCCGACACGGGCCGATGACGGCTCTCGCACGCGCAGGGCGGCGGTTCGCGCTCGCCCTCTCCTTCCTCACGCGCTTGCCCGTTCCCACGGGCGAGGCCGACGGCGATGATCTCGCCGGTAGCTTGGTGTTTTTCCCGATCGTGGGGTTGCTGCTGGGTGCGCTGCTCGTGGCAGCGGCGACGATCCTGCCACTGGCGCTTCCGGCGGAGGTGCGCGGCGCCTTGCTCGTGGCGCTCCTGGCGCTCGTCACCGGTGGGCTTCATCTCGATGGTCTTTCCGACGTGTTCGACGCGCTGGGCGGTGGGCGCGGCTCGCGCGAGCGGATGCTCGCGATCCTCGACGATCCGCGCATCGGTGCTCACGGTGCCGCGGCACTGGTGCTGACGCTGATCGCCAAGTGTGCGCTCGTGGGCGCGCTGGCCGCGACGGGCGAGCGCTGGGCGCTGGTGGCGTTCCCGGTGGCGGCGCGAGCCGCGATCGTGCCACTGGTCGCGTTCTTTCCCGCCGCCCGGCGCGAGGGCTTGGCGCACGCATTTCACCAGCGCGCACGCGGCAGCCACGTCGCGGGCGCGACGTGGATCGCGGCGCTCGTCCTGGCGGCCATCGGCGCGCACACGCTTGCGCCGACGATTGTGGCCTTCGCTGCAGCGCTCGTGATCGCGAGCTGGATGCGCGTCCGACTCGGCGGGTTGAACGGCGACGTCTACGGCGCTGCCCTCGAGCTCGCCGAGGTGGCCTTCCTCGCCGCCGCCGTCAGCCGCTGATCGGATTTTGCGCGCGCGGATTCCGCGGCGCTGGAGGCGGCGCGGTCCCTCGCGCCGCCCGAGGAACGACGCGGGCCCACCGAGGGACCGGTGGGCCTCCATCCGGGATCGAGCGGGACGGGAAACGAGGTGAGCGGCGTTACGCCCCTTGGGTGCGCACCAGATCGAGGGCGAGCATGCCGACGGCGGCGGCGGCGAGAAGCGCGCCCACGGGCACGAGCACGATGAAGATCGACGGATCGCCTTCCGCGGCGCCGATGCCGCCCAGGAAGAATCCGAGTGGCACCAGCGGCGTGCCGAGCCGAAGCAGCGCGGCCGCACGCGTGCGACGGGTCTCGTCATTCATGTACCGCGAGGCGGTGAGCGCGAAGATCACGTTGATCACACCGAGCAACGTCCCGTGGGCGTGGGCGAGGGTCCAAAGCTCCCTGCGCAGCCGTGCATCGACGTAAAGCGACAGCTTCACGAGATGGAACGATTCCAGCACCACGCCGCCGAGCAAGAACACGGCGATCATGGCCCAGCCGAGGCGCAAGCACGCGAAGCACGCGGCGTCGGTCGAGTCGGGAGTCTTGGACGGTTTGCTCATGTGGGCAGCTTTCACTCTCCAACGTCGATCTCTTTCGAGGCCGTGAGCCGAAGCGCCACCATCGGGGCGGCGGCGTTGCGGTCGAGCTCGTGGTCGGGCGCCACGAAGGTGCCCGCTGGCGGAGGCGGTAGCTGGCGCCCGCCCTCGCGCAGATAACCGGTCCAGCGCTTCTCGATCTCGGCGAGACGCGTGGTGCGCGCCGGTGCGTCGGCGATGTAGTCGAACGTCCGCGCCGCTTCCGCGAGCGGCGAGTCGCCCAGGTCGACGGCGAGGTCCATCAAGCTCTGCCGGGCGAGGAAACGGATCGTCGGGTAATCGTCGCGCAGCGCTTCGAGCAAGAGCGGCACGACGAAGCTCGCGCGCGCCTCGGGCCCGAGCGGACTGTCACGTCTGCCGGCGAGCTTGGCGGCCACGGCGCGCTGCACCGGATCGCCGCCCAGAAGCTCGGCCACGAACGCGGTGGCGTCGAGCGGCGCGCCGTCGGCACGTCCCGCCGGCAATCGGAATTTCTCGCCCCACCAGCGCCGCGTTGCCTCGGCGGCCCACACCGCCGAGCGGTCTTGGTGGCAGTTCGTACACGCGTTGGGCCGGCCGCTCTCGGCGTCGCGGGCAGGGTCGGGGCTCTCGATGTGGTGCGAGCGGTGAATCGCGAGGATGCCGTACACCATGCGCGGCATGTGGCACTCGTAACAGCTCGATCCCGAGCCCTCGGGATCGTGATGGGTGTGGGCGCCGACGTTCGCGACGATCTCGGCGTGGCAGCCTCGACACGCTGCGTTGGTCTTCATCGCAGGCTCGATCTGGCCGGCGACGTCGCCGCCGTGCATCGCGTGACACGACGTGCACGTCAGCTCGCCTTTCAAGTAGCACGCGGACATGCGGATGCCCTGGTACTCGTACGCGCTGAGCCGCGGCGTCCCGTCGCCCCAGAAGCGCTTCTTCACCAAGCCGGGGTTCCACGGTGGGCCAGGGATGTCGGACGCGAGTGGCGTCACGCTGTCGGTGAGTGTTTCGCCGGCTCTGTACACCGGCCCGGTATGCATCCAATCGCGGATCGAAGCGGGCGGATTCGCGAGGCGCTGGCCGTGGCATTGGCCGCACACGTCCACGCTCTGCTCCTTCGCCAGCCGGTCGGGATTGACGATCGTGGGATCGGCGCGATCCGTGACGTGGAGCAGGTAACGGCGCAGCGGATTGCGATTGCGCTTCGCGTGCTCGCCTGCGGGGCCATGACAGCTCTCGCAGGAGATCCCCAGCTCGGCCACCGAGGAGTCGTATTTGCCGTCGAACTCCCAGCTCACCTTCTCGCCACGCCGATTGCGGGTCTGGAGCTCGTCGTAGTTGAGGCTGCCCGGCACGGGGCCGGTGTTGTGACAGAAGATGCAGTTCTGATTCCAGAGCGCCAGGTACGCGTCGTAGGGCTTGTCGTCGCCACTCAGGAAGGCACCGTTCAGGTGGATCCAGCGGCGTTCGCCGATGTGCCAGACCAGCGGGATGCGGTAGTAGTTGTCGCAACCGTCGTCGGGGTTCTCGGCGAGGTATTGCTGGTAGCGGTGCGAGCCCACGGTGCGCACGACGTGCAGCGAACGCATCGTGGTTCCGTCTTTTCGCAGGTAGTCGACGTAGTACTTCCCGTCGCGCTCGACGGGTCGCGCGGTGGTGCCGAAGTACGTGACGGGAGTGCCGTCGAACGCGCCGAGCACGGACGTGCGTGTGGCCTCTTGCGTCATGGTGCGGTGGTAGGTGCGGTGCCAGCTCGCATAGTGATCCGGATGGCACGACTCGCACGTTCCCGAGCGCGCCCACGGCGCATCTCGATGGCGAAACGGCGTGGCGAGATCGGTGGCGAACACGAACGGCGCCACGCAAGCGGCGGCCACCACCGACGCGAGCGCACCGAGGGCGAGGCGGCCTTCCAGCGAAGCGAGCCAGCGAAACCGACGCATTCGCCGATGGTAGCCCAAATGCGCCCGCGCGATCCGGAGGAGACGTCGGGCCCACCGAGGGACCGGTGGGGCTCCAGCGGATCGGCGGTCGATCTCTCGTGGAGTGCCCGTGCGCCGACTCGCTTCGCACCCTTGCCTTTCAGTGGGGATCGGGGAGACTGGCTCGCGCGTTCCTCACGAGCGCGGGAGGTCCGGTGATGACGCGATTCGCGCGGATGCAGACGACTCGAAGTGTGCGTTCACCTGCGGCGCTCAGGGGGGTGTGGCTGGCGACGACGCTGGTACTCGGCGGCTGCGGCAACGACACCGTCGAGCCGCTTCCGCCCACCGATACGGTCTTGCCGCGTGCGTCGATCGCGTTTCCGCCGCCCGCGGGGCTGACCGATCGGGCGATCGTAAACGTCAGCGGCACGGCGAGCGACGACGCCTCGGGTGTTGCGGCGGTGCGCGTGAACGGGGTGGATGCGGTGTCGGACGATGATTTCGAGCACTGGACCGCAACCGTGCCGCTCGTCTTGGGTACGAGCACGCTGGCCGTCGAGGTGACCGACGGCGCCGGCAACACCGCTCCCAGCGCCGCCAGCATCTCGATTCAGCGCGGTGCGCTCTTGGAAGAGCCGCGCGGCGGCTGTGCGGTGAGCGACGGAAGCGTGCTGGTCGCCGACGCGAAGGCGGCGTCCGTGGTGCGCCTCGATCTCACGGCGGGCACTCGCGATGAGATCTCGAGTGGGCGACGGGGGAGCGGCCCGGTGCTCGTCACGCCCGTGGACGTCGCGTTCGATCCCGCGACCGGCACGGTGTTCGCGCTCGATGCCACGACGCTCGCGATCGTCGCCGCGAACGGATCGAGCGGCGATCGCCGGCTGGTCTCGGACGCGACGATCGACGCGGATCCCGCGCTGATCGCTCCCCGCGCGATTGCCTTCGACACGTCGGGAGGGCGACTGTTGGTGCTCGACACCGGCAGCAACGCGCTGGTCTCGGTGGATCCCGTGAGCGGCGAGCGCACCGTCGTGAGTGACGCCACCCACGGCGAGGGCGTGATCTTCGGCTCGCCGCGCGCGTTCGCGCTCGATGCCGAGAGCCAGACCGCATACGTCACGGACACCGCTTTGCAGGCGGTGATCGCCATCGATCTCGCAAGCGGCAATCGCAGCACGATCTCGGACACCGTGCGCGGTGCTGGGCCGGCGCTGGGTTTCCCCGCGGGCATCGCGTTCGACGTAGCGCACGCGCGGCTCTACGTCGCCGATGTCTCGGTGCTGGATCAAATCGTGGCGGTGGACGTCGCGAGCGGCGATCGTTCGCTCGTCTCGGCGGCAGGCACCGATGCCGGCACCCTCCTCGCGGGCACCGAGGACCTGATCCTGGATTCCCGCGGCGAGCGGCTGGTGGCGCCCACCGCGGATCGCGGCGGCGCGATCCTGGTGGACCTCACCGGGGGCTATCGTGCCGTCGCCGTGTCGCGCCATTTTGGCGATGGTCCGGCCTTCGAAGAGCTGCGCTCGCTGGCGCTCGACGCCGTGGCAGGGCGGGTGCTGGTGGTGGATGGCGGTGCCGCTTCGTTGATCGCGGTCGAGCCGTCCACCGGGAACCGGACGCTGGTGTCCGGACCCACGCGCGGTGGTGGCGTCGCGTTCGTCGGTCCGCGCGGCGCGGCGGTGGACGGCGCGGCGGATCGTGCGCTGGTGGTGGATGCCGAGCTCGATGCACTGGTCGCGGTGGCGCTCGCCAGTGGCGACCGCACGGTGATCTCGAGCGCGACGCAGGGTGCGGGCCCGGCGTTCACGAAGCCGATCCGCGTCGCGCTCGATCCCATCGCGAACCGCGTGTTCGTGCTCGACGACGGGCTCGACGGCATCCTGGCGGTCGACCTCGTGACCGGTGATCGGGTGGTGGTCTCGGATCCGTCGCGTGGAAGCGGTCCCACGTTCGCCTCCGGTGGCGACCTGGCGATCGACTCGGCACGCAGCGCGATCCTGGTGACCGACGTCGACTCGAAGTCGCTCTTGTCGGTCGACCTGGTGACCGGCAATCGCACGCTGGTGTCGGGTGCGGGACGTGGTGCCGGACCCGAGCTGGGGCTGCCGCGGGGTGTCGTGGTCGACAACACCGCCAACCGCGCGCTCGTCACCGACGACGTGCTGCGCGCGATCGTGGCGGTGGACGTCGAGACCGGCGATCGCACGATCCTGGCGGACGCGAGCACTGGCGTCGGCCCGCGCTTCGACACTCCGGCGGATCTCGTCGGCGGTCTTCACGACGGCGACTTCTGGCTTCTCGACCTCGAGATGCAAGCGCTCTACGAGGTCTCGATTGCCGCCGGCGATCGGGTCATCGTGTCGCGTTGACCGGGGGGCTTTTCAAGCCCCCCGCCCATCGCGGCCCAGCCG
>CAYUSL010000331.1:0-7223 GCA_964447125.1 uncultured bacterium
CCGTTTCGTGCCGAGCCCGTTCGAGGACAGCGAGGTCGGGGCACCTGGAAGCGCGGTCGTCGGTCGTGCACGTCGGTCGCACTCCCGAGGAACGAGCGAGGGTTACGGGCTTCCCGTCGTGATCGTGTCGAAGACGCGGCGGATCTCGGCGGTGATGCGCAGGAACTCCTCGCGAAGTGCGTCCGGCGTGTTGGGCAAGCCGAGTGTGCCGTCGGGATCGAGGCGGGACGCGAGCGATTCCAGCTCGGGCCCGTCGAGCGGAAAGAGGTCCGTCGCGCGGTCGTGGACGATGCGCTGGCGGTTCTCGATCCGCCGCAAGAAGAGATAGCCGCGGGCGAGGGCCTCGGTGTCGGTGGGGCTGAGCAGGCCTTCGAGGGCGATCGCTTCCAGCGCGCCGAGCGTGTCGGCGTGGCGGATGCGCGCGTGATCGTGGCCGTGGCGCAAGAGCAGCACTTGCACGGCGAACTCGATGTCCACGAGCCCGCCCGGCCCGAGCTTGAGATCGACGGCGCCGTGGACTTGGCGCGCGCGCTCGACCTCCATGCGGTGGCGCATGCGGCGGATCTCGGCGACCTCGTCGTCGGTGATGCCGCGGCCGTAGACCGCGTGATCGCGGATCGCGGCGGCCTCGGCGGCGAGGCCTGCGTCGCCCGCGACCACCCGCGCCTTGATGAGCGATTGGCGCTCCCAGAGCGCGGCCTCGCGCTCGTGGTAACGGCGGAACGAATCGAGGCTCGTCACCAAGGGCCCCGCGTTTCCCGAGGGCCGGAGGCGAACGTCGATGGGATAGACGATGCCGCTCGCAGTGACGGCGGAGAGCGTCGTGATCAGGCGTTGCGCCAGCTTCGCGAAGAACTCGCCGTTCTGGATCGAGCGGTCGCGTCCTTCGGTGATGCCAGGCGGGTCGTAGAGAAAGATCAGGTCGAGATCGGAGCCGTACTGGATCTCGCGCCCGCCGAGCTTGCCCAGGCCGAGGACGCCGAAGCGTGCCGGGGAATGATCTTCGCCGACCGGCCGCCCGTAGCGTGCCGTGGCCTGCTCCATCGTCCATTCGAGCGCGGCGGCGAGGCAGACCTCGGCCACGTCGGAGAGCTGCGCCGTCAGCGCTTCGAGGTCGAGGTTGCCGATCACGTCCTGGAAACCGATGCGTAGCGTCTCCTCGGTGCGGAGGACGCGCAGCGCTTCGAGCACTTCCTCTTCGTCGTCGGCCTGGCGCAGCCGCTCGGCGAGATCGCGCGCCAGCTCTTCGCGGCTGCGCGTGGGGCCGGCGGCGCCGGCGCGGATGAGCCCGTCGATCAGCTCGGGATGGGCGATGAGGATCTCCGAGAGAAAGACGCTCGAGCTCAGGAGCCGCATCAAGAGCTTGGTGATGGTGGGGTTCTCGGCGAGCAAGCTCAGGTAAGCGCTGCGCGCGCCGGAGCGCTGGAGGAAGCGCTCCAGGTTGGCGAGCGCCAGGTCCGGCTGCGGCGAGCTGGCCGCTTCCTCCATCAAGAGTGGCGCCACGCGATCGAGGCGCGCTTTCGCTTCGCCGGTGGTCGGGCTTCGCGGTAGACCGTCGCGGAGCACGCCGAGGGCGCGGCGCGCGGCGGTCACCTCGTCGAAGCCCAGCGCCGAGAGCTGCGCGTCGGCGACGGACTCGAGATCGGGAGTGTCGAAGAGTGCTCGCACCTCGGGGCGCACGCGGCGGGTGCGCTCACCCTCGGCCTCGTGGAAGAAGGTGCGGAAGATCGCCGACACCGCCGCGCGATGGGTTTCGAGATCGCGGCTGAAGGCATCGGTGGCGTCGGCGCCGTCGCCATCGCGGTAGCCCATGCGGCGCGCGAGCAAGCGCATCTCGTCGCGATCGGTGGGAAGGCGATGGCTCTGGCGCTCGGTCACGATCTGGATGCGGTGCTCGAGATGGCGCAAGAACACGTACGCGGCGTGAAGCCGGTCGTGATCCTCGGCGCTCAGGTAGCCGTGGGCGGCGAGCAGCGGCAGCGCTTCGAGGGCGCCGCGCACGCGGATGCGCCGGTCCTTACCGGCGTTGATGAGCGATAGCGTCTGCACCACGAACTCGATCTCGCGGATGCCGCCCTTGCCGAGCTTCACGTTGCGGATGTGCTCGCCGCCCGGCGCCAGGCCGACGTCGATGCGGCGCTTCATCTCCTTCATGTCCTCGACAGTCGAGTAGTCGAGGTAGCGCCGGTACACGAAGGGCTCGACCGCCTTCAGGAAGGCCTCGCCGAGGGCGCGATTGCCGGCCACCGGGCGCGCCTTGCAGAGCGCCGCTCGCTCCCAGGTGCGACCGTAGGCCTCGTAGTAGTAGAGCGCGTTGCGCAGCGAATGGGCGACTGCGCCACTCGTGCCCATGGGCCGCAGCCGGAGGTCCACGCGCATCGCGAAGCCTTCGTCGGTACTCTTGCTCAGCGCTTGCGTGAGCCGCTCGCCGAGCCGCGCGAAGAACGTCCCCACGGGGATCTCACCGTCACCCGTGGCCTTCCCCAGCGTTTCCTCGCGATCGGAATGGAAGAGGTAGATGAGGTCGATGTCCGACGAGAAGTTGAGCTCGCCGCCACCGAGCTTGCCCATCCCGAGCACCACGAAACCCGGCGGCGCCTCGCCTGCCGCCGGCTCGGGCGACGCGGGTGCCCCGTAGTCGACCTCGAGAGCGCGCTGGATCTCGGTCACCGCCACGCCGAGCAACGCTTCGGCGAGATGGGTGATCTCGAGGACGGTTTCCTCGAGCGCCGCCATGCCCGCCAGGTCGCGCGCGGCGATGCGCAGGTAGAGCTCGCCCTTGGTGAAGCGCAGCGCGCGATCGAGGTCGCCCTCGCGGGCGAGCCACGTGAGCGCCCGCCGTCGCATGTCGTCGGCCGAGATCGGCCCCGGCTCGAGCACGTCCACCAGGAAGGCACGCAGCCATTCCGGGTGGCGTCCGAGCAGCGAGGTGAGGAAGGCACTGCCGCCGAGCAGCGCTTGCAGCGCCGTGAACGCGCGCGCGTCGCCGAGATCGGCCAGCGCCTCGACCGCCGCTGGTTCCCCGGCGAGTCGCTCGAACCCACGCAGCGCCATCTCGGGATCGGCGGCCAGATCCCAGTCGCGGGCGAGCGCGACCACGCAGTGCTCGAGTGGCGGGTGGCGAATCAGGTCGAGAAGCGTCGTGGCCGCGGCTGCAGGCGAGCCGGCGCCGAGCTCGGCGAGCGCCTGGGTGGCGGCGGCGCGATCGCGCGCGGTGACGGCGCGCGCCAGTGCCTCGCCGCAGACGCGCGCACGCGGCACGTGGGGCGGGACGATCGCATGCGCGCCACCCATCTCAGCGTCCCCCGGGGAACGAGCCGGTCACGGGCGTGATGGCACCGGTGGGCTCGCCGAGCGATTTGCCCAGGGTGGTCGTGGGGAGCTCGATGACGAAGCTGGTGCAGGTCGAGTCGCCCACGTCGAGGTAGAGCGCACCGCCGTGAACCTCGACGATGCCGTGCGCCACCGCCAACCCGAGCCCCATGCGGTCCGGCGAACGGTGGGTGGTGAAGAAGGGCTCGAACAGGTGTTCGCGCGCCTCGGCCGAGATGCCGACGCCGTCGTCGCGAACCAAGAGCCGGAGCGTGCCGCCGATCGCTTGTGCCACCAGCATCACCCGTCGCCCATGGGCGCGCTCCGCGACTGCCTGCCGTGCATTCGTGAGCAAGCGTGCCAGCGCCTGCGCCAAGAGCGACTCGCTGCCCCATACCATCGGCAGCTCCGGCGGCGACTCGACCGTGAGCTCGATCCCCGCCTCGCGGCAGGCACGCTCTTCCTCGCGCAGCGCGGCGGCCATCACCGCGCGCGGATCGACCGCCGAGCGTCCGGTGGTGCCGCTCTGCGCGAACTCCGCGAGGCTCTCCATCACTGCACGCGAGCGTTGGGCGGCGCTCAGGATCTGCTCGAGGTCGGCGCGCACTTCGTGGGAAAGCGACGAATCTGCTTTCAGGAGCTCGGCGAACCCGATCACCGCGGTCAGCGGGTTGTTGAGGAAATGCCTCAGCCCCGAGACCAACCGACGCATTCGCGCCATCCCCTCGGACTCCGGGCCGAGGCCGCGCAGATGCCCGCGCCGCAGCGCCTCGTCGAGCGCCACCGCCGTCACCTGGAAGAGTGGTTTGAGCCGCTCGAGATGCTGCGTACCGAGCCTGGGTCCGCCTTCTGGGGTGCGGATGAAGAAGGCACCGATCACCTCGCCACGCACCGTGAGCGGTGCCACCACCACGCTCTCCACCCGTTGGCTCGTGAAGAGAGGGGCCAGCGCGTGCGCGAGCTCGCTCGGATCGTCCCGCGCGATGCACACCGGCACGCGCTGTTCCACTGCGGCGAGGACCTCGGGATAGGCGTCGAGGCGAATGCGGAGGTTCCGGATCGTGCGGTCTTCGAGGCTCGTGACGATGTGTCCGACACCCAGCTCGGGGCGGGTGAGGATCACCGAGCAGCGGTGTGCGCCGAGATGCCGCGCCACGAACGACGCGACGCCCCGCAGCGTCGCCTCTGTATCCGGCGTGGCCAACAGGCCCGCGACCAAGGCATCGAGGTCACGCGACCACGTGCGACCGAACGCTCCAGGCGCCGTGCGGCGAGAGCGGGCGCGGCGGGCGTCCGCCGTGCTTGCGGCGGACGAGGGAGGATCGGGCGTCGGGTTCTCGTCTCGTTTGGACGTGGCCACCCGAGTCGATCCAGGAACGCGAGGAATCAGCTCCGTCCGACCAGCTCCCGCAGGCTGCGGAAGTAGGGCGCGGTGGCCACACCTTTTTCGGTGACGATCGCCGTGACCAGGTCGTTGGGCGTCACGTCGAAGGCCGGATTCGCGACCTGCACGCCTGCCGGCGCGACGGCCGTGCCGAACACGTGAGTCACCTCGATCGGATCGCGGTGCTCGATGGGGATGTCGGCGCCGGTGGGGCAGTCGAGATCGATGGTGCTGGTGGGCGCGGCCACGTAGAAGGGAAGGCCGTGACGATGGGCGAGCACCGCCACGGTGTAGGTGCCGATCTTGTTCGCCACGTCGCCGTTGGCGGCGACGCGGTCCGTTCCCACGACCACGCAATCGATGAGCCCGCGGCTCATCATGTGGCCGGCCATGTTGTCGGTGATGAGCGTGACGGGGATCGAATCCTTCATCAGCTCCCACGCCGTGAGGCGCGCGCCCTGAAGGAAGGGGCGGGTCTCGTCGGCGTAGACCGTGGGTGCCTTGCCGGCCTCGGAAGCGGCACGAACCACGCCCAGCGCAGTGCCGTAGCCGGCAGTGGCGAGCGCGCCGGCATTGCAGTGGGTGAGGATGCGCGGCTTGTTGCCGAGGAGCTCGGCACCGAAATGCCCGAGACGCTTGCAGACCTCGATGTCTTCCTCACGGATGCGCACCGCTTCGTCGATGAGCGCCTTGCGCAGCGCGGCCAGCCCGGCGCCGCGGTTGGCGGCGAAGCAGCGCTTCATGCGCTCGATGCCCCAGAAGAGATTGACCGCGGTGGGGCGGGTGGCAGCGAGCTGATTGGCGGCGGCGTGGAAGCGCTGGTCGAAGGCGTCCAGATCGCTCCCGGTGTACTGGTGCGCGACCTGCGCCAGGCCGAGGGCCGCGGTGACACCGATGGCCGGCGCGCCGCGCACCACCATGGTCTTGATGGCGTCGGCCACCTCGTCGAGGGTCTTGCACGCGAGGTAGATCTCTTCGACGGGCAGCTTGCGCTGGTCGATGAGGACCACGTCGCCGTTCTTCCATTCCACGGTTTCGAACGCCATGTCCCTCTCCACTCGTGTCCGCGGCGACTCGCGCGCGGCGCGGTGCGCACGCCTCAGGAAGCCTTGAGCTTGGCGCGTACGATCTCGTTCAGCCGCTTCGGGTTCGCCTTGCCGCCGGTTCGCTTCATCACTTGGCCGACGAAGAACCCGAGCAGCGCTTCCTTCCCGGCGCGGTATTTCTCGACCTCACCGGGGTTCGCGGCGATGACCGCGTCCACCTCGGCCTCGAGGGCCGATTCGTCGCTGATCTGCGTGAGCCCTTTTTCCTTCACGATCTCGGCGGGTGCCTTGCCGGATTCGAGCCCCTCGGTGAGCACGCTCTTCGCGGTGCTACCCGAGATCGAGCCCGAGTCCACCAGCGCAATCAGCTCCGCCAGGTAGCGCGGCGGCCATTTGAGATCCGCGGGGCTCGGCGTTTCGCCCTTCATGCTGCGCAGAAGCTCGCCCATCACCCAGTTGCTGGCGGCTTTGGGAGCCGCGCCGGCGCCGACCACTTCTTCGAAGTAATCGGCCAGCTCGCGGGTCTCGGTGAGCACGCCGGCGTCGTATGCCGGTAGCCCGAGTGCCTCTACGAGGCGCTTGCGGCGTGCGTCGGGAAGCTCGGGGAGGCGCGCGCGTACTTCCTCGACCCGCGCCGCGGGCATGACGAGCGGCGGCAGGTCGGGTTCGGGGAAGTAGCGGTAGTCGTGTGCCTCTTCCTTGGAGCGCATCGACTCGGTGCGGCCGCTGCGCGAATCGAAGAGCCGCGTTTCCTGCACGACTTTGCCGCCGTCCTCGATCAGCTCGATCTGGCGATCGATCTCGTAGTTGATCGCCTTCTCGATGAACTTGAACGAGTTCATGTTCTTGATCTCGGCGCGGGTGCCGAAGGTGGTCGACCCCACCGGGCGCACCGAGACGTTGGCGTCGCAGCGCAAGCTGCCTTCCGCCATGTTGCCATCGCACACGTCCGCGAAGGTGAGGATGCTGCGCAGCGTGCGCACGTAGCTCGCCGCTTCGGAGGCGGAGCGGATGTCGGGCTCGCTCACGATCTCGACGAGCGGCGTACCGGCTCGGTTCAAGTCCACCAGGCTGGCACCGCCCTCGCCGTGGAGCAGCTTGCCGGCGTCCTCTTCCATGTGGACGCGGGTGATGCCGACCCGCTTGGTACCGTCGCCGGCGGGAATGTCGAGGGCACCGTGAACGGCGAGCGGCAGCTCGTACTGCGAGATCTGATAGCCCTTGGGGAGGTCGGGATAGAAGTAGTTCTTGCGGGCGAAGCGCGACATCGGAGGAATTTCGCAGCCCAGCGCCACCGCGGCGCGCAGCGCATATTCGACGGCCTGGGTGTTGAGCACCGGCAGCACGCCGGGGTAGCCCGAGCACACCGGGCAGGTATTGGCGTTGGGCGCTTCGCCGAACTTGGTGGAGCAACTGCAGAAGAGCTTGGTGGCGGTCTTGAGCTGCGCGTGCACCTCGAGCCCGATCACCGCCTCCCAGCG
>CAYUSL010000332.1:0-7160 GCA_964447125.1 uncultured bacterium
GCGGCGGCAACGCCGCAGCGGGGCCCACCCCCAAGGCGACTCGCTGCGCTCGCGGAAAGATGGGAGCCGCGCGTGGAGACCACGGCGCAAAGCGGTCGGCTGGAGGGCCGGCGGTCCCTCGACGGCCCCGCCCAAGCGATCGCGTGATTGGGTGCGTTTCCAGCCCCCCCGCCCTCGAGGCAGCTCGCTGCACTCGCACCTCACCGCTGGCTCGCGGCGATTTCAGCACGCCGCGGAAGCGTACGCGCCGGCGGCGTCGCGATCAGGGCAAGGCCGCGAATGCTTGGGTGCGACGGTCGGGCGGTCCGAACTCGACGAAGTAACGCAGCCCAGCGAGCACCGGCACACCGAACGTGGTTCGTTCCTTCCACAGCCGGACCAGGTTCGCGAGCGTCCGGAAGGGAACGAAACGCAGCGTCGCCAGCCTGCGGACGAGCGGCGCGATCATCGGCATCGCGGTGGCGAGCCCGAAGAGGTGGTAGAGGTTTCGCACCTCGCGCGCGACTTCGGCTCTCGCACTTCCCTCGCTGGGTGCCTGGCGCTCGCCGAATGGCGTACCCGGCAAGGCCACCGCCAAGGTCACGCGCGCGAAGTCCGCGTGTAGGCGATGGTTGAATCGAATCGTCTGCCACACGCCGTCCGCGTCCTCGCCCGGCGAGCCCACCAGATTGAAGGTCACGAGCGCGATGCCGGCCGCGCGCACCCGTCGCGCCGCGTCGATCACCAGCGCGTCGCTGGCGCGGCGGTTCAGCACCTCGCGGCGATGCTTCTCGTCGCCTGACTCGACGCCGATGCCGAGTGCGCGGCAGCCCGCGCGCGCCAGCGCACGCACCGTGCGCTCGGTGGCGAGCTCGGGTGCGAGATGGCAGGAGAAGGGCACGCGAACGGCGCGCGGGTAGTGCTCGGCCAGCTCCTCGACCCACTCGGCGCGCGCACCGAACACGTCGTCGCCGAAATGCACGTGCCTGAGCGGCGCACGCGCCGCGACGTCGCGAATCTCTTCGACCACGCGCCCGACGCTCTTGATCCGCACCCACCCGTGCGGCTCGCCGTATCCCCGTCGCAGGGTGGGCTGGTAGCAATACGCACACGAATACGGACAACCGCGCCCCGCCAGAAACCGCTTCCACGGGAACGCGCGCAGCCCCGGATAGCGCGCCCAGTAGAGATCGCGATCCGGAAGCGGCAGCGCATCGAGATCGGCGCGGAGCGGCCGCAACGGATTGCGAACCGTACCGTCGCCGTCTCTGTACGCCGTCCCGGCCAACCCCGCGTAGCCGGCACCACCGGCCACTCGTTCGGCGAGCTCCACGAGCGTGTCTTCACAATCACCGAGCACGGCGACGTCCGCTCGCGATTCGAGCGCTTCTTCCGCCAGGAAGGTCGGATAGCTGCCGACCAGCGCCACCGGCGCGTCGAGCACCACGTGGGCGCGGTACGCGGTCCGACGTGCCCAGTCCCGAGCCAAGAGCGACCCTTGCACGACCGCCAGATCCGGACGCAGATCACGCGCCAGCGTCCAGAGCCCCGGCTCCTGTGCATCGATGAGAAGCGACGTGTGGTGCCCCCGAGCGCGCAACGCCGCCGAGGCCTCCGCCAGGACCGGCGACTCGTCGAACGCGCTGCGCGCGAGGAAGAGCACCTGCATGGGGGATATCCGGGCCTGGCTCAGAGGCTCACGCTCGCTGCCACGACGGCGAGCATCGCCAACGCCGAGACCTTGCCCATGCGATCGAGGCGAGCTTCGGCGGCACGGCGAGCGTCGAAGTCGCTACCCTCGCTCGCGCCTGCGTACGCGGCGATCGCGTTCGTGGCCTGAAGCTCGAGCACCGTCGCCACCGCGAGCCACGCGACGCACACGAGCTTGAGGCCGAGCACCCACCCGTGGGGCGGATGCTGGAGATGGGCGAGCACAGCGCCGCTCACGATCGCGAGCAGCATGCCCGGCGCTTCGAGCATGCGTGTCGGCACCGATGCCGCGAGGCGGAACGCGCGCGCACGTTCGGCATCGACAGCCTTGCGCGCCTGGCCGAGCAACATCGCCTGCGCCAGCGCGCCACCGACGGCAGCGAAGACCGCGTAGAGATGGATCACGAGCGCCACCTGGATCATCCGTCCTCCGACACGAGCGTCCCGCACAGTGAACGCGACTCGCGGCGCGTGCGCTCGAGCTTCCATCCTCCGTCGCGTCACCGGGGCCTTCCGTGCTGCAGATCACTCGCGCGGGGGCGTCACGGTGAAGGCTGCGAGGAGCGCGCTCACGCCGCGGGTCGTGTAGCGAACGGCCTCCTCGCGGGTGAGCGTTCCATCGCCCCACTGGGCGAGCACCGCTCGCCCCGCCGCCACCACCATGCGCGCCACGGCCACCACCTCGAGCGGCGTGGCGCCGGTCGCGGCGCCGATCGATTCGAGCCACGGTGTCACGAGGCGATCGAGGAGCTTGCGGCCGTGGAGCGCCAGCTCGGGATCGGGGCCGTGCCCGTCGAGCAGCTCCCACGGGCCGGCGCCGTTCACCTCGATGGCCTCGCATACCGCCTCGACGAAGATGCGCGTCGCATCCTCGATCGTCGCCGCAGCGCTCCGCGCAGCACCGGCCGCGAAGCGCGCTTCCACGTCGTGCACGAAATGATCGAGCACCGCCGCGATGAGCGCCCGTCGCGAGCCGAAGAGCTTGTAGACGAGCTGGCGGGTGACACCCGCCTGGTGCGCGAGCTCCGCGAACTGGAGCGCATCGACACCCCGCCGCGAGATCACCGCTGCGGCGAGCGCCACGAGCTGCGCACGGCGCTCGTCCGGTGCCAAGCGCCTGCGGCGGCGCGCGCCGCGCCCCGTGGGCCGCTCGCGGCGCCCCGAGCGAGCGCGTGAATGTGATCGAGGTCGCAGTCGCGAAGTCATGACGCGAGCACAATTTTACACCTGTTAACTAAGCGACCGCTGCAGCACCCGCCACCGCGAGGCGTGCCGACGAGAGACGCAGGTCGAGCTTTGGAGCGGGCGTCGCGAGCGCGCGCCATACACGCCGGGGCGGGAGCGGGTCGAGACCCCGAGGAAACGTCGACGGACACGGGAAGGAGGCGACCATGCGGGACTTCGACGTGGTCGTGATCGGTGGCGGCATCAACGGCCTCACGGTCGCGGCGTACTTGGCGCGCGCCGGACAGAAGGTCGCGGTCTTCGAAGCGCGCGGCCAATGCGGCGCCCACTGCGACACCATCGAGCTCGGCGCACCCGGCTTCCTCCACAACACCCACGCCGCCTGGCTGGTGCCAGCGCTCAGTCCTGCGATGGGCGATCTCGAGCTCGAGCGTCACGGCCTCGAGCTGCTCGGCACCGACGTGCTCTTCGCCAAGACGTTCGGAAACGGCACCAACGTGGTGCAAGCGCTCGACCCCTCGATCACCGCAGCCAGCGTCGAGCGCGCGTCGGCGCGCGACGCGGCGGTGCAGGGGGCGATCGCCGCATACGTCGCCGAGCAGGCCGGCGACGTCCTGGAGCTCAACCAGGAGCTGCTCTACAGCCTGCCGAGCGCCGCCACCCTCGACCGCCTCGCCGCCTTCGACGATGGGCTCTTTCGTCATCTGTCGCTGGCGCTGAGCGGCGACGACGCGCTGCGAATGAACGGCTTCGAGATCCTCGAGGTGCTCTTCGAGTCGGATGCAGTGCGCACGCTGCCGGCGGCGCTGGGCGAGTTCACGGGCCAATGGCCGTTGCATCGCCGGGTGGGAGCCTTGGTGCTGAGCCTCGCCGGCCTCTCCCCCATGCCCGTGCACACGGCGCGCGGCGGCTCGCATGCGCTCACCCACGCGTTGGTGCGCAGCCTGGTGGCCAATGGCGGTGAGATCTTCACCACCTGCCCGGTCGAGAAGATCGTGGTGCGCGACGGTCGCGCATGCGGGATTCGTCTCTCGCCCGACGCACTTCTGCCCAGCGAGGAGATCGGCGCGCGCGTCGTGGTCTCGAACCTGACGCTGGTCCCCACTTGCCTGTGGCTCCTGGGCGAGGACGTGATCGGTCCCGAGCGTGCGCGCCTGGTGAAGGGCTTCGACTACGACGACCCGCAGCTTCTCGGTGTCCACTTCGCGCTCTCGGGCGATCCGGAGTTCGCGTCCGCCCAGCACGATCCGGCGATCCAGCGCTCGTGGGTCGGCTACCTGGGCGGCGAGAGCCTCGACGAGATGCGCTCCGGTCTCACGCGCCTGCTCTCGGGCGTGATCCCGGACGAGGTCATGGGCGGCTGGTTCATCCCCACGCGCGCAGATCCCTCGCAGGCACCGCCCGGCGGCCACACGCTCTTCGCGTGGATGAGCGTCCCGCCTTGCCCGCGTCGCTGGCGGGGGCACCGTCTCGACGGCTGGGACGCGTGGCGCGGGCTTGCCGAGCCGCTCGCCGACGCGATCACCGAGCGCTTCGAATCGCTCGCTCCCGGATTCCGGAAGCTCATCCTGGAGCGGCACGTCAACACACCGCTCGACCAGCAGAACGCCAATCCCTCGGCGATCCGCGGCAACATGATCGGCGGCAGCGCGATCCCCGAGCAGTACGGGCGGAATCGGCCGCTACCGGGGATCGTCCACGACGGCGCCTCCCGGAGCTTCCTGCCCGGGCTCTACCTCTCGAACTCGATCCACCCCTACGGCGCGACCCACCTCGCCACCGGCTGCATCGCGGCTGCCGAGGTCGCCCAGGATCTGGGCTGTCGCGACCAGGATTGGTGGTGCAATCCGCCGTTCCTGTGGTTCCTGCAAAACGTCGCAGACATCCCGGTCAATCGCGGCGTCGGTGCACGCTGGCTCGCGCGGTCCGGAACGGAGGCGAAGCGATGAACGCGTGCGAGCCATACGATGCGATCGTCCTCGGGGCAGGACCGAATGGCCTGCTGTGCGCGGCGTATCTGGCCCGCGCCGGCCATCGCGTGGCGCTCCTCGAACGCCGTCACGAGACCGGTGGCGGCCTCAACACCGAGGAGTACTTCGGCTTTCGCTTCAACCTCCACGCCGTCTACCACATGATGGGCGAGCGCATGCCGGCGCACGCCGAGCTGGGGCTCGCAGCGCTCGGCGTGCGCTACCTCTACCCGCCCGTGGTCGCGACTTTCGTGCTTCGCGACGGCCGTTCGCTCGTCTTCACCCGCGATCCCCGCGAAACCGCGCGCTCCATCGAAGCGCTCTCGGCTGCAGACGCCTCCCGCTACCTCGCGATGTGGGATGCGTTCCAGCCCATGCTCGACGACTTCCTCGTACCCATGACGTACGAGCTGCCCAAGCCCGGCCTCGATCAGATGGTGGCCCTCGGCCAGTCGCCGGTCGGCCGAGCGCTCGCCGAGCTCTCCGAGCTCACCTTCCAGCAAGTGATCGATCATTTCGGCTTCACCGACCCGCGCGTGCGCATGGCGTTGCTGGCGTTCCCGGCGATGTGGGGGCTCGCCCTCGACGAGCCGCTCGGCTTTTTGTTTCCGCTCTACCTCTGCCGCATGCTCGCGGCGGGGCTCGTGAAAGGCGGCTCGCACCGCCTCTCGTCGGCGATCTACCGAGCGTTCGTGAGCGCCGGCGGCACGGTGCTCGACGCGTGCGAGGCGACGCGCATCGTGGTCGAGGACGGGCGGGTCGTGGCCGTCGAGTCCGCCGATGGGCGCCGGCTCGCCGCCTCCACGGTGATATCGACCCTCGATCCGCCGCAGACCTTCGGCGCGTTGCTGGCGGGTGTGGCGATGCCCGAGGACCTGCGTTCGTCTGCAGAAGGCTGGCAGTGGGAGGAGCGCTCGCTCTTCGGGCTGCATCTCGGCGTTCGCGGCGACGTGCGATTCCACGCAGCGAGCACAGAGCCGCGCATCGCGGAAGCGATGATCGTGTTCCTCGGTCTCGATACCGAGGACGAGCTACTCGCTCATCTGCGCCGCATCGACGGCGGTGCGCACGAATGCTGCGAGTGGATGCACGTGACCGTGCCCAGCCGCTTCGATGCGACGATGGCGCCCCCCGGGCACGCCGTGGTGCGCGCCGAATCGGTGGTCGGCTACGACCCCGCTTGGCCCGAGCGCGCTCGTGCTTTCGGCGACTCGGCGCTCGCGCTGCTGGCGCGTCACGCCGAGATCGGCGACGTCGTGTTGCGGCGCCACCACACTCCCGTGGACATCGAGCGCAAGCTCACCACCATGAAGCGCGGCTCGATCAAGCACGGCGCCTACAGGCCGCTGCAGATGGGCTATTACCGGCCCAACGACCTGTGCTCACGAAGCGCAACACCCATCCCCGGCCTCTTCCTGGGCGGTGCCTCGATGTACCCCGGCGGCATGATCCTGGGCGCCCCCGGTTACCTGGCGGCCCAGGTGGTGGGCGAGCACCTCGCGAGCGGTTCCGCGTCGCAGCGCGCGTGACGGCGCGCCCCCTGGAGCCGATCCGCTCAGGACTTCGTGGCGGCGAGCGCCGCGGGCGACGGGTCCAGCGCGGCGGCGAGCGGATCGCTCGCGTTCGCGCTCACGGCAACCGTTTCGAGCGCACCCGCAGGCGTGACGCTCGCCGCGTCGGTGGCCGGCGTCGGACCCGCAGTCGGCACCGGCGGCTGGCGCAGCCACTCGCCCAAGCGCGAGATCTCGGGCATGCCCAGTAGCCGCGCCAGGACCAAGTAGAGCGCCAAGCCGAGCACACCGAGCAGCGTGACCTCGACGAGCTGGGCGAGGCTCTGGGAGGCGAGCTCCATGCCGGCGCGCGCCGCGTGCGATCGCAGCCACCCGTCGGCCCAGCGCTCGCAGGGAAGCACCACCAAGGCCATCAGCACCGCGGCGATCAGCGGCCGGTGGCTGGCCCGAACCAGCGCCACCGTCCCCAGCCTGCCGAGTCGCCGCCGCAGGATCAGCAGCAAGAGCGGCAGCGACACCCAGGCATTGATGCTGAACGCGAGCGCGATCCCGCCCACGTCCCAGCGGTGAGCCAGGCCCCAACCCAGCGCGGTCATCGGCGGCAGCAGCGACACCACCATGAACGCCACGCGCCGGGCCTCGCCCAGCGACATCGCCAGATACGTCGGCACCTGATTGAGCACGATCGCGGCGATCCAGGGCGCGAACCCGAGCACCACCTGCGACGTGAGCGCGGCACTCTCGGGAGTGAATCGACCGCGCAGGAAGAGCGCTCCCACCATCGGCTCGCGCAGCACGATCACCA
>CAYUSL010000333.1:0-7150 GCA_964447125.1 uncultured bacterium
ACACTGGTGGCCAGGGACGGAATCGAACCGCCGACACGGGGATTTTCAGTCCCCTGCTCTACCGACTGAGCTACCTGGCCGGGGCGTCGCTCGATCGAGGAACGTTCGATGAGCGACGCGAGAGGCGCGAGCGTAGTGAGCGCGTGCGCTCTACGTCAAGGATCTCGGTGCGTTGGAGCGCCGCAATGCGCCGCGCGCAGAGCGTGCCGGATCAGGTGGGCTCGGCGGGATGCGTGCGGACGACGACGGTTCGCGCGGCGAGGTCGTGCCAGGCACGGCGCTCGCGCTTGAGCGCCCACAGGAAGCCGATCCCGAGGATCGACGAGCCGAGGTAGGTGGCGGTCCGAAGAAGCGACCATCCGAGGCTCGGCGGTCCGCTGCGTTCGGCGCGCAACACTTGTAGCCCGAGCATCGCCTTGCCCAACGTGGCGCCGGTCCACGCGTGCGAGGCGGTGAAGTAGACGACGCCGATCAACGCCAGCAGGTAGTTGAACGCTTCGTCGAGCACCCGGAAGCTGTGCACGAAGTCGATGTTCTGGTAGTCGGACGCACCGAATGCGATCACGCCTAGAAGCACGGCGACGATCGCGGTGGATGCGACGATCGCGACGTCGATGGCGAAGGCGAGCGAGCGCGACGTGAAAGGCGCGAGCTCGACCTCGGTCTGTTCGCTCCGCTCGGTCCCCTCGTCCAGCTCGTCGAGCAGGTCGGGCTCGGCGACGTCGTTCCAGCTCCGTCGCGCGGGCCGCGGATTTTCTGCATCCAGCCAGCGCGACGGCGGCGCACTGCGCGGCTCGGCCACCGTGGGTTGTGGTGGACGGGCGCGCGGTGGCTCGGCGGTGACTTCGCTCAGCGGCTCCACCCGCGGGGCGCTCGCCGCACGCGTCGCCGTGAGCTCGACTTCTCCGGGTAGCTCGGGCTGGCGAACCACGCGGCGGCGCGGCTCGATCACGGTCTCGCGGTCCGGTTCGAGAGCGCGAGGAGGCTTGCCCATCGCTGGCGAGGCCGACTCTTCGAACGCGGCCCAGTCGCGGGCGCGCGCTGCGCGCAGCTCGTCCCAGTCGATTGCCACACGCTCGCCGCCGCGACTCGACTCGGCAGCGCGCTCGCGGTTCTCGACGTCTTCTCGCTCTGCGGTGGCGGGTGCAGCGCGTTCGATCACGAAGGTGGCGATCGCTGGCCGGCGAGGCATCGGATGCTCGGCCTCGTCGGGATCGGCGAGCGCTGGCTCGCCGCTGCCCAGGGTGCTCGCGGCTGCGGGAATCGCGATCGCAGGGTCCGCTTCGTCCGCCCGCGCCTGTTCCAACGATTCGTCCTCGGTGCCGAGGTCGAACCCCTCGGACTCGCGCCGCAAACGCGCGATGTCGGGATCGTCGATCTGAGTTTCCGCTGCATCCACCCACGTTCGAGCATCGACCGGGTGTACGTCGCCGAAGCCCATGCGGGTCTCGGTGGAAGCAGACGGCTGCCGCTGGTCGAACGCGGCGATGTGTCCGGCGAGCTCGTTGGTCAGGTACGCGATGGTGTCGAGCGCGCTCGGATCCGACGAGGACGAGTGGAACGGCAGATCGTCGTCGTCGAGATCGTGGAAGGTCGTCGCGACTGCTGCGGGCGCCGGCGTGGTCTCGCGTGGCGGCTCGACCGTTCGCTCGTCGCTCGCCCGAGACTGTTGCACGGGGGCAACCACTTCGCGCGGCTTGGGCGCGGGCATCCCCAGACCCGAATCGAAGATCGACGGCTCGTGCGCATCGATTTCGAATCCGCCGCTCGCCAGCTCAGGCGCCACGGAAGCACGGTCGGCAGCACTCGAATCGCCTGCCGCTTGCTTCTCGGCTAAGGCGCCGTCATCGTCGATGCCATCGCTCGCTGCATCGAACGTGGGGCGCACGCCGCGCCGATCGAACGTCGGCACGTCGAAGTCGACTTCGTCGAAGCGCGACGGCTCGTTGGCCCGCGCCAGCTCGCTGCTCGGCGAGCGCGGTCGGACCGGCGGCTCCGGCGTGGAGGTTCGCGGGGGGCGCGGGACGGGAGTCAGCGCCGCAAAGAGGTCCGGCTCCCGGCCCTCGTCGCGACCGAAGCGGTCTTCGGGTTTACCGGGCTCGACGACGCGCGGGCCAGCGGGCCGGCTGACCTTGGGCATTTCCCAGGTCATCTCGACGATGCCGTCGAGATTCAGCCCGGGCGGAGGACTAGCCTCGTCCGAACCCGGTCGCTTGCCGCGATTTCTTCTGGACACGGATGGAGCCGCGCGAGCGTGTCAGCAAGAGCGAACTCAGCGTAGCCAAGCGTTTGCACCCGGTCAAGAAGAATTTGCTCGAAGAGATCGGGTCCGGGATACGGGAATTCCTAGCAATATTCGTTTGGCCCATGCTGTGCGGGACACCCCGGTGGCCATCGACCCCCTACCCCTAGTGGCATCGGTCCCGCTCCGACCCCAAACCGCCGGCCGATCACGGAGACGACCGTTCTGGGGAAATCCGTGTGGCCGGTCGCTCGCTCAGTCCGGCAGGATTTCAGCCGACTCGGGTCCATCCAGGTCCCCGTCGCCTTCGGCTCCGGCACCGCCGCCCCGCGGAAAGAGCGCCCGCTCACCCGGTGGCACCGCTTCGGGCACCAGAATCCGCGCCGCGGCGACGGCGGCGATGGCCGCGGTCTCCGTCCGCAAGATGAACGGGCCGACGTGCACGGTGGTGAAGCCGGCACGCACGGCGTATTCGACCTCCTCCTCGGTGAAGCCACCCTCGGGACCCACCAAGAGCACGAGCTCGCGAGTCGTGTCCCACTCCCCGAGCGCATGCGCCAGCGGCCGCTGGTGCTCGCGTTCCCACAGCATCAAGCGGGTTTCGCCACCTAGCAGCACATCCAGGGCGTCGCGAAACGGTACCGGGTTCGCGACGGGGGGCACGTGCGCGCGGCCGGATTGGCGGGCGGCGTCGGCGGCGATCCGCTCCAGGCGATCGATGCGCACCGGATCGCCACCGGGTCGCGGCACCGCCACGGTGCGCTCGCTCACGAAGAGGCGCACTTCCGAGACGCCGAGCTCGGTCACCTTCTGGATCGCCAGGTCGGTGTGCGAGCCACGCGCCAGCGAGAAAAGCAGCACCACGCGCGGTCCTTCCTGGCGTGGGGTCGTGAAGTGGTGGGCCTCGATGCGCACCAGCACGCGGTGTTTCTCGAGCTTCTCGACCTGCCCCACCCACTCGTTTCCGGCGCCGTCGAAGAGCTCGATCGTCTGACCCGGTTTCAGCCGCAGCACGTGACGCACGTGGTGCGCGGCTTCCCCCTCGAGCAGCGCCGTGCTGCCGTGGACGTGGGTGGCGTCGACCTGGAAACGACGGAGCTTCATCGGCGTTTCTCACGAGCGGGCCGTCGCGTGGATGAAACGGCCCGCGCTCGCGTCCGAGCCGGACGCGGCTTGCGACGCAACGCGAACGACGACCAATCGCCGTCACGCAGCGGGGCGCTCGCGACGAAGCCGCGCTTCACGAAGAGCCGCCGCACCTCGTCTTCCTCGCTGCGCGTGAGGCCCGCCACGATCAGCGTGCCGCGGGCGCGGTCGACGCGCGCATCGAGAACGTCGGCGAGCGCCGCGAGCGTGGGAGCGGTGAGATTCGCGAGCACCAACGGGTAGGTCGAATCGAGCGCCTCCGGCCCGCCGGCGAGAAGTCGCAACCGGTCCGCGACGCGATTGCGACGCGCATTGCGACGCGCTTCGACGACACTCTCGACGTCGGCATCGAGCCCGACGGCAACGGGGACACCCAGCAACAGCGCGGCGATCGCCAGCACGCCACTACCGGTGCCCACGTCGAGAACCGCGGGGATGCGCGCTCCTCTGCCGCCGCCCGCCAAGCGCCGCAGGTGCCGCAAACAGACGCGTGTGCTGCCGTGAAGCCCGGTGCCGAAGGCGTTCGCAGGCTCGATTCGCACGCAGTGCTCACCGGCCCCGAGCGGCACGCGCGCGCGCGGTCGCGCGATCCACAGGCCGGGTGCCACCTGCTGGGGACGGAAATGCTTCTTCCACATCTCGGCCCACGGGCGCTCGACCAGCGGGCGCGCCAGCGCGGGGGCCCGCAGCCAGCCGGGCGCCGCGCGCTCGATCTCGGCGAGGATCGCGCGCGGATCGCGGTCGGGACGAACGTAGGCGCGGATCTCGACCGAGCCGCGATCTTCGACGCCCAGCTCCTGCCAGGCACCCTCGGCGCCCAGCTCGGTCAGGAGATAGGCCGCGTCGTCCGCGACGTCGGGCGCCACGCACAGCACGATCTCGGTCCAGCCCGCCTTCACGTGCGCTTCGCCTCGTGCGTTTTGCTCGCGTCTGGCGGCCGCAACGATCCGGATTCGCGCATGGGCGAATTCGGGCGGTGCGGCGCCGCGCGTGGGCTTCGCTTCGTCACTTCGCCGCGAGCCGCCTCTGCCAGAGCTCCTGCAGCGCTCGATAACCCAGGAGCTGGATCCCCAGATCGTGGAGCCGCTGGCGCGTCGACGGCGAGGTCACGTACTCGTAGTCGAAGATGCGGTCTTCCCATGGGTGGTCGTCGATCGCGACGTAGCAGAGCTCGCGCCACTCGTCGGTGTCGTCGGCGAGGTGGACGGCGATCTCGTGAACACCCGGGGCGAGGTTCGCGAGGTGCGCTTCGTAGAGCTCGAACTTGGCGCTCTTCCCGCCCTCGGGCGAGTAGTACATGCCGAACGACTGGATGCAGGGCATGTCGTGAGCCGCCGCGACCTCGTGATAGAAGGGCACCCGCGCCGGCAGCCCGTACTCGTGCCCGATCTCGACCATCGCCTCGAAGAAGTCCAGCCGGTAGTGAAGCGGGCCCATGTGGTTGTCGATGTGGGTGGGCTTCATGCCGAGCGCCAGCGCACGTTCGATCTGGGCGCGGATCTCGGTCTTCACGTCCTCGACGGTGCCGTAGGCGACGGTCTCTTCCTCGCTCGCCCAGAAGAAGCCCTCCGGCCCCACCAGGCTCGGCACCACCCGTGCCCCCGCGATCGGCGCCCAGCGATAGCGCCGCCATTCGCAGTTCACCGTCAGGTGCAGACCGACGTCGAGCTCCGGGTTGGCGGCGGCGATGGCCGCCATCTCGGGGAACCAGGGGCACGGCGGCATGGCGGTGGTGGTGGTGATCGCACCCATCTCGAGGGCGCGCAGCGTTGCCATGTTGGCGCTGTGGCAGAGCCCGGAATCGTCGGCGTTGATGATGAGGAGCTTCGCGTCGGGCGCGAAGCCGAGCTCCTCGGCGAGGGTGCGTTCGTCGGCCATGAGCGCCTTTCTAGCATCGTTCGTTCGCGGTCGGGAACGCGGGCCCGGGAGCGGCGATGAACCGACGCCGGTCGCTTGCGATCCTCGCCCTGCTGACGCCCCTCGCCATCGGCGCGCGCTGGGGCTGGTATCAGGATGGGAAGGGTGCGGCGTTCCTGCCGTCGCCGGACAGCCTCGAGTACGTGGCGTCCGCGCAATCGATCGCTTCCGAAGGCCGGTTCTACCTTCAGATCGGGCCGGAGCACGTGCGTGCGCGCTACTCGCCGGGCTGGCCGATGTTGCAGGCCGTGGCGCTCGCCGCCGGCGTCGAGGGCGCCGACGTGTGGCGATTCACGGCGCTCTTCGGCGTGCTGCTCGCGGTGGGTGTCGCGCTCGCGACCACGACGGCGATCGAGGGCGCACGTCGCGCCCCGCCAACGGCGAGGGATGCGCTCGTACCTGTGATCTTCGGGCTCGGCGCCGGCGCGCTCTGGTGTGTGTCACCGCTCGCCGCGGACTCGGGCGGCACGGCGATGAGCGACGAGCCCACCGCGTTCGTGTGCTTCGCGGCACTGGCGTGCGCGAGCGTCGCACTCCTGCGTGACGATCGAGCAGCGGGCTCGCGGCGCAGCTCGTCGGTCGTGGGGTGGTCGCTCTTCGCCGGGCTTTGCGCCGGGCAGGCGCTCGCGATGCGCACGGTCGAGGGGCTGCTCTTGGCGCCGCCGCTCGCCTGGCTCGCGATCCACGGCGCGCGGCTCAACGGGTGGGCACGCGTGCGCCGCGTGACGCTCGCCGCACTATGCGGCGCCCTGATCCCGATCGGCGCCACGATGGTGGTGCTGGCCCGTTCCGGGCTCTCGCCGTGGCAGTGGTCGGCGTATCCGTTCTGGGCTCCCGAGCGCTTCGGCTCGCTCGACGTGACGTTCAGCCTCCGCTACGCGTGGATCGCGAATCCCCACATTCCGGCGATGATCGGCGCGGAGCACGTCGGGCAGCTTCGCGCCTACGCGAGCACGTTCCTGGGACTCGTCCCGCCCCACGGCTGGGCGCATTTCGGCACGATCTGGCCCGCGCTCGGATGGCTGGCGCTCACGGGCCTGATGTTGGCGTGGGTGATCGCTCTGCGACGGACCGAGCGCGCGCCCACTCCGGCAGCACCGGCGACGGTCGCCGTCGCCGGCTGGTGCCTGAGCCACTGGTTGGTGTTCGGCGCGTATTTCTATCCGGATCCGCGCTTCGTGCTGGGCGCGCTCGCGTGGTGCCCGGTGACCTTGGCAACGGCGCTCGGCACACTCGCGCTGTCGCCGAACGCACGTGTACGCCGCGGCGCGTGGCTCGCGGCGGCGTTGGTCACGGCACTCGCGCTCGGGGATGCCTGGGCGCGCCATCCCAAGCGGCACATCTGGCAGGCCAAGAACGAGGACACGCGAGAGGCGGTCGAGCGCTGGCTCGCGTGGGACGACGACACGCGCAGCGACCAAACGATTCCCTTCGATCCCGTGATGGCGCAAGCCCTCGGGCTGCTCGCTCCAGAGCGCACCCGAACGATTCACGAGTGGGGCCAGCTCCCCGGCACCAAGCAAGTGAACCTGCTACGCCGCAACGGGTACTTCGATCGTATGAAAGCTCGGAGCGATCAGCTCACCAGCCAACGATGAGAGCGATGCGCATCGCCGCCTCGTCGGTCTGCGGCGGGCGACGAGCGCCCGCCCTACGGGTTCGTCGGACGTGATCGTTTCGATTCGTGGGCGCCGACTCAGAACCGGTAGTGCTCGACGAGCTTGTGGCGGTCGTGGGCGAATTCTCCGTCCCACAGCTCCGCGGCGATCCGTCCCGGTGATTGGCCGCGATCGAGGACGCGCCGGATGGGATCGAGGAACGGCGCCTCGGTCATGTCGGGATGCT
>CAYUSL010000334.1:0-7119 GCA_964447125.1 uncultured bacterium
CGCGAAGGAGGACGCGCGAAGCACCGCGCGACGCGATCGTCGCGAAGCTACCACGTGCCCGAAACGCCCACCAATCCGCCGCCCAGCGGTTCAGTTCGCACCCAGCTCCTCGAGGGCCTGCACCACCGACGGCATGAAGCGCACTTGCGCGAGCACTTCGCGATACGCCCGGATCGCACACTCCTTGTCGCCCTGGGCGCGACAGGTGTCACCCAATTCCTTGCGTACCCGATAGTCCTCGGGGCGCAACGCGAGCGCCGCTTCGAAGTGCTGGCGAGCGCGCGCCTGGTCGCCCGCGGCGAGCTCCACTTTCGCGAGCATGCGCTCGACGTTCGCGTTGGTGTGCTCGCTGGCGGCGAGCGCCGTGAGACGCGCGCGACTCTCGTCGATCCGGCCCAGCGCGAGGTCCAGGCTCGCCACGGCGACCTGGTCGTCGAGCGTCGCGTCGGGGAGGAGCGCGAGCTGCTCGGCGAGCGGCCGGGCGCGCGGAAGCTCACCTTGGTCTTGATAGATCTGTGTCAGCGAACGCAGCAGGTGTCGCTCGTTGGGAGCCTTGGACAAGCCCAGCTCGAAGTCCGCCCGCGCATCGGCGCTGCGTCCTTGCCGCAAGGCTGCCGTGCCCAGCCACCACAAGACCTGCCCCGAGAGCTCCTCCAGCGGTGGCGCGTTCTCGTCGTGCGGTCGATAGCTCGCGAGCCGCGCCACGGCATCGGCAGGCAATCCAGGCAAGAGCCGCTGATCGACGATGCCGCGCGCCACCGTGTCCGCCGTGAGCTGGTGCCCGCGATCGTTGGGATGGCAGTAATCGACGAAAAGCTCGTGCCCGGGAACGTGACGCGGCGATGCGTCGGCATACGCGGCGGCGACGTCCACGAATGCCGAGCCCGTCTCGGACGCGACCTCGCGAACGGCATCGTTCATCGCGCTCAGCGCGCGAATGGGCACAGGATCGAGGTCGCGCGCCCGCTCATACGCGGCGGCGTCCTCGTCGCGACCGAGGGCCTCGAGGGCACGCGCCCGCTGGAAGACCGTGACGGCGTGGCGGTCGTCGATCGCCATCGCCGCGTCGAGCTCGGTCAGCGCCTCTTCGGGTCGCAGCCCGTCGAGCGCCCGAATGCCGCGCGCGAGGTGCTGGAGGAACTCGTGCTCGCGCTCCCGCGGCAACGGGTAGACGAATGCCAACGTCTCGGGCTTCCAGTCACGCAGATTCGACGGGGTGGTGAGCAGCAAGAGCGGCACCTTGGCGCGCTGGCATTCCAGCGCCATGCCCCGCACGCGCTCGCGAAAGAGCCCCGCCACGCGATCTTTCTCCTCGAGGGTGAAGAGCCGCCCCTCTTCGCGGCTGACGTCGAGGCCGAAGAGACCGCCTTCGGTGGCCACTGGAGCGACGCGCGCACGCAACCCGGTGACGCCGCTGCTCAGGAGCCCGAAGAGACGGCTCGACGCCAGCCCAAGCCTGAGCGCGCCCAGCGAGGTATCGCCACCGATGGCGCGATCGTAGGCAGCGCGCTCGACGAACTCGTTGTGGCCGGTGTCCAGGATCACCAAATCGGGATCGAGGGTCAGCACCCAACGCAACAACCCGGCGATTCGATGGCTGCCGTACGACATTCCGGCGAGGTTCGCGACCTCCACCGTGCGGCCCGGAAAGAGCTCCTCGAGTCGGTGGGCCAAGAAGCGCGGGTGGGAGATGGAATCGCCATACGGGAAGCCGTAGGTGCTCGATCCCCCCAGCACCACGACACGCACCGAGCCAGGTGAACGACGGCGCTCCAGATCGAGCGGATTGAAGGTGCGTTCCGTGCCCGGGCGCAGCGCGATGCGATCGCCGTGCACCTCGAACGGATCGACCCGCGGGGCGAAGCCGTGACTCGCGTCGGGCGACGGCAGCCGAGACGCGAACACGGGCAGCCTGAGCACCAACTCGATCAGCCCCGCCAGCACCAGCAAGATCACCGTCGAGAACAGGTAGCGGCGGCCTCGCGAAAGTCTGCCGTGGACCGACGGCACCCCGGTGCTGACGGTTTCCTCGGCGCGGCGCGCGTGTCGCTTCCCCATGCTCACGGGATCGGAGTCGGGCGACCGGCCGATCGAGCGCGCACATGCCGCGCGGCCCGTCCCTCCTCGCCAGCGCCCCAGCATGCACGACCGCGCAGCCGCGTACCATCGTGCGCCGCCCAAGCGGCGCGGGGCACGGGGCCCGCCTCAGCCGCGACGTGCGGCGCCGAGAACGCCGCCGAGCGCGCGCAACCTCTCGCCGACACCTCGACCGTAGAGCAGACCCAGCACGCCCTTGAGCCGCGCGTAATCGCCGGTGCCGATCGGGTACATCTTGGGCGGGATGTGGATCGGGAAGCGGTCCGTGAGCACCGCTTTCGGGTTGGTGCACGCTCGCAGCCCCTCACGCCCGTTGAGACGACCGAAGCCCGAAGCCTTCACGCCGCCGAACGGCAGCTCTTGCGCCATGTAGTGAAGGCCGAAATCGTTGACGTTGGTGCTGCCCGCGACGAGCCGCGCACCGATGCGCTCGGCGCGGGCGTGGTCGCGGCTGAAGACTGCGCTCGAGAGCCCGAACTCGGTGCCGTTCGCCACCCGGATCGCTTCCTCCTCGTCCCGCACCCGAACCAGCGCCAACACGGGCCCGAACGTCTCCTCCTGGAAGATCGCCATGTCCGGCGTCACTCCCGAAAGCACCGTGGGCTCGAAATAGCGGCCGCCTCCGATCGTGCGCCGCTTGCCTCCCACGATCGCGCGCGCGCCCTTGGCGATGGCGTCGTTCACCAGCCGCTCGACGATGTCGACCTGCGCGGGCATGGTCATGGCACCCACGTCCACGATCGAGCCAGCGAGCGGCGGGCCCTGGCGGAACGCACCGACGATCTCGGCCACCCGCTTCTCGAACGCGTCGTAGACCGCGTCGAACACCAAGATGCGCTCGGGCGCGATGCAGTTTTGCCCGCACGACACGAACGCTCCCCCGATCGCCGCGTGGGCCGCCTGATCGAGATCCGCGTCGTCGCAAACGATGAGCGGATCCTTGCCGCCCAGCTCCAGGATCACGGGCGTGAGCGTCTTGGCGCTCTCGGCGAGCACGCGCCGACCGTTCGTCACCGAGCCGGTGAAGATGATCTTCTCGACGCCCGAGCCGACCAGCGCGGCACCGGTCTCGCCATAGCCGGTGATGATCCGCACCAAGTCGGTGGACTGTCCCGCAGCAACGAGTGCCTCGTCGAAGATCCGCTGGATGCGCGCCGCCGAGAAGCTCGTCCACTCGGAGACCTTCACCACCACACCGTTGCCCGCGAAGAGCGCCGGCACCGCCGGCCCCAACACGTTCTGCAGCGGGTAATTCCAGGGCGCGATGATGCCGATCACGCCGAGCGGCGGATACTCGATGCGCGCCCGCTTGTGCTTGAAGAGCCCCGCCGAGACCGGCTCGGGACGCAGGTACTTCTCGCCCTTCGCCATCGTGGTCTTGAGCTTTTCGCAAACGGGCCAGATCTCGACCAGCGCGTGCTCGCGGATCTTCCCCGAGTCGCGCACGATGAGCTCCGCCAGCTCGTCCACGTTGGCCAGCACGTGATCGAGCATGTGGCGCAGCACGCCGCGGCGGGTCTCGAACGAGGTCGCCGCCCAGCGCTCCTGCGCGGCGCGCGCGCGGCGCACGATCGCGCGCACCTCTTCGGCACCGATCACCGGAACCTCGCCGAGCGGGGCGCCGGTGGCCGGATCGGTGCAGGCGATCGTGGTCGGGCTCGACACGAGCTGCGACAGACTCTCGACGGCGGCGACGCTGGAAGCAGTCATGACGAGGCTCCGAGAAGGCGCTGCAGCGTGGTGGGCGCGCGGGCGCGGGATCAGGCGCTCGCCACCCGCTCGCGATCGGCGAGACGCTCTTCGAGGGCGAAGCGGGCAGCGCGAAAACCGACCAGCATGCTGGGCGCGTTGAGCGCCGAGACCGGTGTGTGCGGGAGCACGGAAGCATCGGCGACGCGCACGCCAGCAACACCACGTAACCGCAGCCGCTCGTCGGCGACGCTCGCCGAGTCCGCGCCCATGCGGCAGCTCCCGGCGAAGTGGTACGTGGTGATCAGGTTGGTGCGAATGAAGGCCTCGATGCGCGTGCGGTCGGGGCTCGCCGCCGCACCGCTCACCAGCCGCGAGCCCCAGTCCGCGAGCGGCGGCGTGGACACGATGCGCCGCGCCCACTCGACTCCGCGCACCAGCGTGTCGAGGTCGCGCGGGTCCGAGAGGTACGCGGGATCGACGAGGCCCGGAGCACGCGGATCCGCCGACGTGAGCCGCACGCGTCCGCGGCTCTCGGGCTTTCCCAGGATCACGATGATCCCGTACATGCGCCCGAGCACGTAGCTCGCCGGCGGGCTCGCCATCACCGCGCCGAGGAGCGCCCGCAGCGCATGGCGCGCCCACGGCTTCGCGAAGAGCGCCGGCGGCAGCACCTTGGTGGGGCCGAGCTTGACCGTCGCCTCGCGGATCGACGAGCGCGCCGTGTAGAAGACGAAGCAACTATCGGCCTCACCGGCGGGAAGCACCGCGTCCGGATTGGCACGGTGGAACCCGTAGAGCTGGACATACTTGCAGTCGGTGGGGCGCCGTCCCCACACGAAGAGCGGCACGTTGGGATGGTCGTGGAGGTTCTCGCCCACACCCGGAACGTCCGCGACCTCCGCGATGCCGTGGGCGCGAAGCTCCGCGCCGCGACCCACACCCGAGCGCTCCAGGATGCGCGGGGTCTCGAGCGCGCCAGCCGCGACGATCACTTCGCCATCGCCGGCGCGAAGCCCGAAACGCCGCGGCGCGCCGCCGATCTCGGCCTCCACCGCCACCGGGCGGCGGGACGCATCGAACACGATTCGGTTCACCAGCGCGCCGGTCTCGACGGTGAGGTTGGGTTCCGCGAGTCGCGGCTTGAGGAACGCGACGTACGAGCTGCGGCGCTCGTTGCCGCGGTAGTTCATCCACTCGTAGCCGAGGAAGCCGGAGAGCGCGCCGTCGTTCAGGTCTTCCTTGCGGCGGAACCCCTGTGCTTCGGCGGAGGCGATGCACGCCTCGGTGAACTGGGTGGGCTCGCGACGGGACGGTGTGAGCGTGCGCTCGATCTCGTCGAAGACCGGAGCGACGTCGCGCCAGCTCCAACCCGGGACGTTCCACGAGTCGTAGTCGTAGGCGGCGCCGCGGGTGTAGACCATCGCGTTGATCGAACCGCTGCCGCCCATGCCGCGGCCGGTGCCCACGAACACGCGATGGCCGCCGAGCCCCGCTTGTGGCGGCGTGAACCGGTCCCACATCAGCCGTTCGTTCAGGAACGCCTGCTGGTAGCCGTCGGCGCGCAGCGTCTCGGGATTGCGCTCCGCCGCGTCGCCGGCTTCGAGCACCAACACGCGCACGCGGGGGTCGCTGGCCAGCTCGGCCGCGGCCATCGAGCCTGCCGAGCCGCCGCCGATCACGACGTAGTCGAAGACTTCGTCGTTCATGCTGCTCTTGCGGCAGTTGCCGGCGCCTGCGATTCGGCGAGCGCTGCGAGAGTGCGTGCGATGCCTTCGCGAATGGATACCCGCGGTGTCCAGCCGAGGTCGCGGCGTGCCTTGTCGATCTTGAACCAGTGGTGCGTGCACAGATAGCGGACGCTGAAGCGCGAGAGCCGCCCCTCCTCCCCGAACGTGCCGCCGCGCAGCGTGTCCAAGGTCTCGACGATGGTGGCCACCGCGTACGCCACCGAGTACGGCATGCGGTAGCGCGGCTTCGCGAAGCCCATGGCGTCGGCGATCGTCCCGACGAAATCCCAGAACGCCATCGGCTCACCGTTGGTGATGAAGTACGCCTGCCCCGCCGCCGGCGAATTCGGCAACGCCAACGCCGCATCCGCCGCCAGCAACGAGTCCGTCACGTTCTCGACGTACGTGAAGTCCGAGAGCTTGTCGGCGAGGCCGACCTTGAAGGTGAGCTTGCCGGCGCGGCCGCGGCCCAGGATCGCCGGCAGGAAACGCACGTCGCCGGGTCCGAAGACCACGTGCGGCCGGATCGCGCACGTGGCCACGCCTCCCACGCCGTTGGCTTCCAGCACCTCGCGCTCGGCGATCACCTTCGTGGCTGCGTACGGCGCGAGCGTGACGCGCGCGTACGGCAGCGACTCGTCGCCCGCTTCCATGTCGTGCCCTTCGTAGACCACGCTGGCGCTCGACACGTAAACGAGCCGCGGCACGTGAGCTGCGCGGCAGGCCTCCAGGATGTTGCGCGTGCCGTCGACGTTCACGGCGCGCACGTCTTCCTCGCGGTTGCGGCGCGTGTGCACGATCGACGCAGTGTGGAAGACCACGTCTTGGCCTTCACACGCCGCGCGTACCGCCGCGGCGTCGCGGATGTCGACGGCGAGACCACGCACGCCCTCGGGCAGCGGCGCGCGACCGACACCGAGATCCACCACGGTGACCTGATCGCCGCGCGCCACCAGCGCGCGCACCAGATCTCGCCCCACCAGGCCGAGCCCTCCCGTCACCAGCGATCGCGTCGCCGCCATGGCCTACCCTCGCTTCCTCGTCGTCGGTGTTGCGATGCGCGCAGCTTTCACTCGTGCGCGCCGAGCTTCGCCATCCACTCCGTGACCACTCCCGGCCGGCAAAAGGCACGCAGCGTGTGCGCCTGGATGGCGCGCACCAGCTCGGCGGGATCGCCGCTCATGCTCTTTTCCACCCACTCCGCCATCCAGATCTGGTGCGTGGCGAGGGTGATCCGCGCCATCAGCGCGGGGTCCAGCGACACGAACACACCCTCCTCGATGCCGCGGGCGAACGTGATCTCGAGCAGCTCGAAGCCTCGCGTCCACTGCTCTTCCTGCGCCACCACCTTGAGGGTGTCGAAGATCCCCCACGCGTGGCCGTCGCGCAGGTGCATGCGCAGGTAATTGGGCCGCGCCACCAAGAACCGCACGTAGGCCGCGATGCCTGCCAGCACGAAGTCGATGACGCTCTCGCCGCGCGCCGCTTCCTGCGCCACGTGCTCGAGCATCTCGGCGCCGCGCGTCTCCTGGATGGCGCTGTAGAGCTCGGTCTTGCCGTCGAAGATGCCGTAGAGCGTGCCGAGCGAGATGCCGGCCTCGGA
>CAYUSL010000335.1:0-7076 GCA_964447125.1 uncultured bacterium
TCGCGTCCAGCTTTCCCACGGGAAGCGTCGACCGCCGCCTGTTCGCTGACGAGGGCTTGGTTGCGTTCAGTCGTGGACTGTGGCTCAACCGAATCGCCGAGCGCCTCGCCGACACCTCGGCTGCCAAGGTGGAGATCACGAACGTCGGCTTCAACGCCGGCACCCGCCAGATCTCGGGCACGGTGTCGGTCGAGTTCTTCGGCGACGACACCGGCGATCAGCGCCTGAACCTATGGGTGCTGGAGGACGGCGTCGTGGGCGTCGGCAACGGATACGACCAGGCGAACTTCTACAACACCCAGGTCGGACACCCGTTCTACGGCGCGGGAAACCCGATCGTCGGCTTCGTGCACGACGGCGTCGTTCGCGCGATGCTCGGCGGCCCGTGGGGCACCGCCGGTGTCATCCCCAACGGCGTGCAACACGGCCACACGTATCAGCAGTCGTACCAGTACGTGCTGCCGGCGGGATACGACTATCAGAAGATCCGGCTCGTGGGAGTTCTACAGCGCTACGGGGCAACCGTAGCGGACCGGGAGATCGTCAACGCGATGCAAACCGGTCTCTTCGACATCTTCGCCGACGACTTCGAGGACGGAAACGTGAACGCGTGGTCGAACTACTGACCGCAGCGCTCCCGCCACGGTTTGCGGCTTTTGCCTCATGGCGGTTAGGGTCGAGCCGCTGCGGTCGGGAGCCTTCCCTCGTCACCGCGGCTCATCCATGCGCTGCCACGATCGACCGTTCTTCCCTCGCTTCACGCTGGCGAGACTGCTGGCGCTGCTGGTCCTCGCGTCGAGCCTGCGCGTCGACGCCGGCTTGCGCGACCTCTCCAGTGCTGCCGCGGATCGAGGCGAGCTCACTGCGGCAGGTGAGCACGGCCGTGCGCGTGCCACGGACTCCCTGCGCGCGGGCACGACATCCACCGAGCTCGCGTGCGAGGCGCTACGCAGCGCGCGTCCGCGCCACTCGGTCGACACCACCCACGCGCCGCCGCCGGCGCACGTCGATACTGCGAGCGACCGCTCGGCGGCACCCCTCCGGCTCGCGGCCAGCGCCGCAGGATCGGGCTCCACGACCCGCCGTTCGCCCGCTTCTCCCCGCGCCCCGCCATTCGCCTGTTGAGCCTGCGCCAGTCGCGTAGCACGTAGCTCGACGCACGCCGCCGTGGAGGTTCCACGGCGCCGTGTTCGCGTTCGCGCGGGCAGTCGGCCCGCACCAGCGCGACCTGGCGATCTCCGCATCGCGTCTTTGCAACGTCGGTGCGCGCGCGTTTCGCCGCCACCGATCCATCCACCCTCGACTCACACGATTGGCACGAGGAAATCCATGTCCGCTCCCGAATCCAACTCGCCCGTTCTAGACGAGCTCGACGACACCACCTCGACCGAAGCGAACGCCGCTTCCGCAGCGAGCGGCGGCGGTGTCCGCGCGTCGATGCGCGTCGCCGGGCTCGTCGCGCTCTCGACGGCTGCCGTGATCGTCCTCGGGAAGCTCGCGCAGCTTCTCGTCGGCCCTCGCCCGTGACTTCCGAACCCGCGAGACGCGCGTCCGTCGGGCCGCGTCTCCATCCCGACGTGGAGATCCTCCGCGTCGGTCCCCGCTCGTTCCTGCTCCGCGATGCCCGAACCACGCACTCGTTTCAGCTCGGCGCGGTGGAGCGCCAGATGCTGCGCGCGATCGAGGAGACCGAGACTCCCGAAGCGGCAGCGCTGGCTTGCGCCCAAGCCACGGGCACGCCGGTCTCGACGCGCATGGTTCGAGAGCTCGTCGAGCAGCTCCGCACGGCGGGGCTGCTCGATCTCGACGGCGCCACCGAAGCCCTGGTCGTGCCCGCCGCCTCGCACGAGGACGGTGACGCACGCGCCCGCTCCCCGTGGGTCGCGCGCTGGAACGCGCTCTTCGACGTGGGCGCCATCGCCTTCGGCTGGGCGATCCATCCTGCCACGGTCGCGGCCTTGGCCGTGCTCGGCGCGATCGGTGCCACCGCGGTGGTGCGCGGTCTCGACCGTTACCTGAGCGAGCTGAACGCGCTGTTCGATCACGTGCCGCTGGTGTTGCTCGCAGCGCTCTCGCTCGCGAAGACCTTCTTCCTGGTCAACGTGCCGCGCGAGGCCGCCGTGGGTGTCGCCTGCAGGAAACACGGAGTGTGGGTGCGCGGCTTCCGCATCCACTGGATCCTCGGGCTCGTACCCTTCATCCACTGCGAGCTGGGTGACGGCGTGGCGCGCCTCGCGGGCAGGGCGAAATGGCTCACGCTGACCGCGGGCTTGGTGTGCCAGTCGGGGATCGCCGGCGTCGCTGCGATCGGCTGGGCCATGACCGATCCCCGCTCCGACCTGCGCACCTTCTGGCTGCTGCTCTTACCGGCGTGCCTGGCGCACATGGCGCTGCACGCGTTCATCTTCCTGCGCTTCGATTGCTATCGACTGCTCTGTGCCGCCGTGGGCGACTGGCGGCTACGCGAGCGCGCGCTCGCCGAGACGCAGGCGTGGCTGGGACGGCGAGTCTCACCCGAGCCGCTGACGCGCCGCGAGCGCACCTGGCTGCGCGCGTACGGGCTCGGCTACCACGCGTTCGCGTGGGGCGGCGGCGCGGGCCTGGTGATCGCCGTGCTGGTGTGGCTCGAGTCGCGCATGGGGCCGAACGGCTTGCTGGTCGCCTTGGCGATCGGGCTCTGGGGCTATCGCCGCGAGCTTGGTCGCTGGTTCATCGCGACGCCTCCGTGGCGTTGGCTGGAACGACGGATCGGCGCGCTCACCGCACGAGCGTTCGCGTGTGCCGCCGTCACTGCGCTCGCGATCGCGGGCTTGCTCTGGCCCTATCCCCTCGAGGTATCCGGCCCGTGCCAGGTCGTGAGCAGCGACCTCGCAGCCGCACGAGCGACCGTCGCCGGCACGGTCGCCGAGGTGGCGGTGCGCACCGGCGAGCACGTGGCGGAAGGCAGCATGCTGATTCGCCTCGAGGATCCGTCGCTCGCTCGCGAGCTGGGTGAGGCACGGGCGACGCTCACCCGCGAGCAGGCGCAGCTCGCGCGCGCCGAGGCCGGGCCACGAGCGGAGGACCTCGCCGTGGCCCAAGCCGAGGCGCGATCCGCACGCGCCGATCTCGCCGTCGCCGAGAGCCGCCTCGCACGCGCCGAGAAGCTCGGGGTCGCGCGCGCCACCACGGATCGCGACGTCGCCGAGGCACGCCGCCGCCGCGATGCAGCGTTTCACACCGCGCGCGTCCAGGAGCTCGAGCTCGCGGCACTCCGTTCCGGAACGCGCCCGGAGACGATCGCTGCCGCACGCGCCGACGTGGAGCGCTGGGCCGTACGCGTGGCGCAGCTCGAGGACGAAGCTCTGCGGCTCACGATTCGCGCTCCGCACGCGGGACGGGTGGTGAGCACGGACGTGGAATCGCTCCTGGGGCAGCACGTTCACCGTGGCGATCTGCTGATCCGCATCGAGCGAGACGAGCCCTCCGAGGTGGAGGTGGCAGGCGCCGAGGAGGCCATCGCCCGAGTCGCGGACGGGATGCCTGCGACGATCCGCCTGACCGCTCTCGGCGGGCGCGCGCTCGCCGGACACGTCGTCCGCGTCGCGAGCGCCACCGAGACCCTGGCGCGGATCCGCGTGCCGCGCTACCGCACCGACCGCGAAGCGTTCCAGGAATCCGCGCGGGGCGATCGAACGGCACCCTGTGTGCGCGTGGTGGTTCGCCTCGACGATACCGCGGGGCAGCTCGGGCCCGGGCTCACGGGCTTCGCCCGCATTCGCGTCGCCCCCGATCGGCTCTACGCGGCGATCGGTCGCTCCGTGCTGGGCTATCTGCGGACTGACGTCTGGTCGTGGCTGCCGTGAGTGGCACGTGGCGGATGCCATCCGCGCCGAGCGCTTGCTCTGCTGGCCATGTCCAGGCCGGCCATCACCCGTGCGAACGATCCGATTCGATCCGCACGGGCGGGAGGTATCCAGGATCGCCGCGGTATGCCTCGATCGCCCGCGCGAACGCCTCGAGCGCGCGCACGAGGATCGGCGCGATCTCGAGATGCGCCGCGATCGCTCGCGCGTCGAGGGCCGTGGATCGCAGTGAGACCGTGATCGCGGCGTCGTCGACGAGACGGCACGACATCGTTCGCAACGTTTCCGCCAGCGAAGCCACGGCGTGCACCGAGGCCGGTGACGCATGAAAGATCGCACACGGCTTGTGGGTGATCTCGAAGCCGCCCACCAGCCAGTCGAGCGCATTCTTGAGCGAGCCTGGCAGGCCGCGCGCGTATTCGGGCGTCGAGAAGAGCAAGCCGTCGGCGCCGTGCACCGCCCGTCGGAGGCGATCCACCGCCGGCCAATCGTCGCGCTCGCGATCGGGGTTGAAGTGCGGCAGCTCGCCCAGCTCATCGTAGCGCTCGATCGTCATCCCCGCGGGCACGAGCAACGCCGCCGCGTCGAGCAATGAGGTGTTCGAGGAGGCGCGGCGCAAGCTGCCCGAGATCGCCAGCACGCGCATCGGCGCAGCGCCATTCATCGCCGGGCTCGCTCGCGGCGTCGTCGGGCGCGGCGGTGGATGCGATCGGCGAGCAGCGGCGAGAGCGCGAGCATCGCCATGCCGATGGGCAGCAAGCCGCCGTGCGCGAGGTCGTAATCGGCGAAGATCCGCTCCCACGGCTGTCGCGCGACCCAGCGTCCGAACGTGATCTCGAACGTGAGCATGCCAGCCAGCCAAGAGAGCCCGAGCGTGAGCAGCTCTCGCGTCGAACGCGCGCCGATCCAGCGCACCGTCGCGTAGGCGATCGCGAGGATCAGCGCCGACCCGGTGAAGACCGCGATCTGACGCGCGCGGAAATCACCGACGTGCGGCGCCAAGAGCAACGTGCGCGCGATCCCATGCAACGTCTCGGCAACCACCAGTGCGAGCCACACCGCCGCGCCGCGCGCCCAGCGCACGCCGTCCGGCCGGCAGTGCGTGTCACCCGATGCGATCACGTCGAGCACGCCCGCGGCCACGGACTGCAACGAATCCCACACGCGCACGACTGAGCGCTGAAACGTGGCACGCCCGTCGAATGCCGCGCGCTCGAGGTGATGCTCATGATCGGGCTTTGGTCCGCATACGCGCCGGTCTTTCTCGTGCTACTCGCCCTCACCACGCTGGCCACGCTCGGTCTCCCCATGCTCGTGAGCCCGCTCGGCTGGGGTCGATGGCTCGGCTGGTGGATCCCGACGGAATCGCGGCTCGCGGTGTATTTCGGCCGCTGTCTGGCGAGCGTCGTCTGCATGCTGTGCTGGGGCGCGGCTCGCGCCGCATCGCATCCGCAGGAGGCGCCACTCTTCTTCGATCTGCTCACCGGCTCGTCGGCGCTCATGATCGCGGTCCACGTCCACGGTGCGCTTCGCGGCACGCAACCCCGCGCCGAAACGTACGAGATCGCCGCGTGGGTGGTGCTGCTCGTAGCCACGCTCGTGTTTCGTCCCCCGACCGCGTGAGCCCCGAGCGGAGCGGTCGCGCAACGGTGGACTCGCCGTAGGTGCGTGTAGCTCAGCGACGGAACGCGGCGACGTACTCGTCGGCGAAGCGCTTGATACCGTCCTGCTTGGCGGTCACCGGCTCGTCCGGCGCCACTCCCGCGAACATCCACGGCGCGGTGATGTAGTCGGTCACGCCCGCGTCGGCGAGCCGTTTCATGCCGTCCAGATCGAAGACGTCGGTGCACGCAACCTGGATCTCGAACGGCTCGTTCTCGCGGCCCAGCTCTTTGCGGATCTGATTCAGTTGCGCGATGTAGCCGCGGATCTCCTCCTCGGTGGCCATCGCCGCACACCAGCCGTCGCCGAGCCGCACAGCACGCTTGAGCGCCGGCTTCGAATGCCCGCCGACGTAGATCGGCACGGGCGCCGTGGGAGCGGGCGTCATCTGCAGCCGATCGAAGTCGTAGTGCTGACCGTGGTACTCGACCATGCCGCCGCCGAGCACCCGCCGGATGATCTCGATGGCTTCGTTGGCGCGCGGGCCGCGGGTGGCGTAGTCGGTGCCGCACCACGCGAACTCCTCGGGGATCCAGCCCAATCCCACGCCGAGGCCCACGCGATTCCCCGACAACACCGCCGCAGAGCCCACGGTCTTCGCGACCAGGAGCGGGTTGCGTATCGAGAGCTTGAGGACGTGGGTGTAGAAGCGGATGCGCGTGGTCACCGCCGCCATCGCCGGGATCGCCACCCACGGTTCCAGCCACGGCGTGTCCGCGTCCCAGAAGCGGCTGCCGTCGGCGGTGTAGAGGTACTCGGCGGAGACTTTCTCGGGATAAAAAACCGAATCCGGCAGCGCGATGGAGTCGAGACCCGCCTCGTCCGCAGCGCGCGCGAGCGGCAGGTATTGCTCGGGCGGAGTGAGCGCCAGCGCCATCGTGAATTTCATCGATCGTCTCCAGGATCGGGCGACACGTTCATTCGCTCGCCGCGTCGTTGCGTAGAGAAGGTCGAGGCGCCTCCCGCGGCGCCGCACGCCCTCCGCGCGAGGCTATGCCATGAAGCGCCCGCCCCTGGAAAGCACCACGTCCCATCCACGACGCCTCGCCCACGCATCGCCCCGTTCCTTTCGCTGGGTGGAGCTCGCCGCGCTCGCCGCGTTCGCGGTGGTGGGGACCATGCTGGTCACCCGTTTGGCCCTCGATGGCGCAGGCCACGGCGTCACCATCGTGCTGGCGCTCACCCGCCACGACTTCGTGGAGACCAACGCGTCGAGCATGCTCGTGGCGTTGCCGGCGACTCGACGCACATGCGCGAAGCCGTCGTGCGATTCCGACGCGACGACGGGCGCGTCGAGGGACCGACGCGCCTCCAGGCCGCGGCCGCCTCGGCTGAAGGGCCGCCGGTCCCTCGGCCGCCACGAGTCTTCGTAGCGGACTTCGAGTGGCGGACGAGATGTCGGCGTCTTCCGTCCCCGCGCGGCCAGTTCTGGGCCAAGATCAGCTGGAAAAGCCCCGATCGAGCACCGCAACGACCGACCGGCTTACCGGTCTCCACGCTCGCGTTTCATCTCACCGCGAGCCAGAGGCGAGCCGCGAGCGAAGCGAAGCGCCTTGGGGGTGGGACCCT
>CAYUSL010000336.1:0-7057 GCA_964447125.1 uncultured bacterium
ATGCCAGACGCACCCGAGCGCCGCTCGGCGATCGGCTGCGAAGCCGCCGAGAGGTGATGGCCGCGCCGAACCCACTCGCACGCCGCGGAAATGCCGCAGGCCACGCGATGCCGCGCATCGGCTGCACGCGGACGCGGGAGCCGGTGCTGCGCCGCGAGCGAACCGATCCCGCGCTGCGCGGCAACCAAAGTGCGCACGCCCCGCGAACGAAAGTTGCCGTGAACGTTCAGCGACCCCACCGCCGCTTCGACCGCGACCGTGCTATCTCTCGGTGGCCATGAAGCTGCGCGAGACCAATCTCGAGCGCCTCGCCAAGAGCGAGTTCGACGTCCTCATCGTGGGCGGCGGCATCAACGGCGCTGTGTCGGCGGCGGCGCTGGCAGCGCGCGGCGTGCGCGTGGCGCTCATCGACAAGCGCGATTTCGCATCCGTCACCAGCCAGTCGTCCTCGAATCTGGTGTGGGGCGGAATCAAGTACCTGGAAAACGGCGAGGTGCCTCTGGTGTGGGGCCTCTGCCGCTCGCGCAATCAGCTCATGCGGGCGTATCCATCGAGCGTGCGCGAGGTGCGGTTTTTCTGCTCGGTCGAGCCGAGCTTCCGCTTCCACCCCGCGTTCCTGAGCGCCGGCACGTGGGTCTACTGGCTGATGGGGCGCGGCTTCACGGAGCGGCCGCGCTACCTCACGGTGGCGGACCTGGGGCGCGAACCGGCGGTGCGCGCGGAACGCTTTCGCGGTGGCGTCGAATACTCCGATGCGTACCTCGTGGATTGCGACGCGCGTTTCGTCTTCCAGTTCGTGCGCAGCGCGCTCAACGTCGGCGCCACAGCCGCGAACTACGTGTCGATCGAAGCCGCTTCACGCGGCGCAGACGGAATCTGGAACGCGACGGTCGAGGATCGCGAGAGCGGGCATCGGTTCACGGTGCGCGCCCGTGTGCTCCTCAACGCGGCGGGTCCGTACGCAGACCCGGTGAACGACTTGGTGGGTGTGCGCACCTCGCACCGGCACGTGTTCTCGAAGGGCATTCACCTGATCGTGCCGAAGATCACCCGTGAGGAACGGGTGCTCACGTTCTTCGACGACACCGGCCGCATGTTCTTCGTGATCCCGATGGGTCCGTGCTCGGTGGTGGGCACCACCGACACTCGCGTCCAAGAACCGGAGACCCACGTCACCCCCGAAGACCGGAAGTTCCTGCTCGACAACGTCAACCAGCGACTCGCCCTTCCTCGCCCGCTCACCGAGAGCGACATCATCGCCGAGCGCTGCGGCGTGCGCCCGCTGGTGGTCGAGAAACAAAACGGCTCGGGCGAGACCGAGTGGTTCAATCTCTCGCGCAAGCACGTGATCGAGGTCCACGAGCAGCAGCTCTCGATCTTCGGCGGCAAGCTCACCGACTGCCTGAACGTGGGCGACGAGGTCTGCCACATCGTCGAGAAGATGGGGGTTCCCGTCGACCGCAGCGCCGGCCCGTGGTTCGGTGAGCCGTCTCAGCCCACGCGCGACGCTTTCTTCCGTCAGGCGCGGCTCATGCGCCTCGACGACCTGCGCGAGAGCGACGCCTTCGAGCTGCTCTCGACACGGCTGTGGCGCCGGTACGGCTTGCGCGCGTTCGCCATGCTCGAAGAGATCCGCTGCGATCCGTCGATGGCCGAGGTCCTCATCGAGAACGCGCAATACCTGCGCTGCGAGCTCTATCACGCCGCCAAGAGCGAGATGGTCACCCGCCTCGACGACTTCCTCAGGCGCCGCTCCAAGATCGCGCTGGTGGTGCCGCACGAGACGCTGCGCCACGCCGACGGCATCCACGAAGCGTGCGAGATCCTCTTCGGCGACCAAGCGCGCCAGCGCTACGACGCTTACTTCTCCTCCGGCGGCGCGCCGGATACGTGAACGCCGCCGGCGCTGCCGCCGGTAGGGGCGACCGTCAGATCGCCCAGGATCGGGAACGATCGGCGGCCGATGGCCGTCTTCGTGCCTACTGGACGTAGCCCAGGTTCTTGAGCTGTTCGCGGGTGGCGGCGTCGGGGCCGGTGCTGGCGCTGCCCGCCGCCTCGACGGCCGGGTGGCGCGCGTACCACGCGTCGAGAGCCGTGCGCATCGACTCCAGAACGTCGCCCCGCTCGGCAGCAACGTCCCGCGCTTCGCCGGGATCGCTCGCGAGGTCGAAGAGCTGATCGGGGCTCTCGTCGCGCTGCACCAGCTTCCACGAGCCGCGAATCGCCGCGCGATGACGATGGCCGTAGAGCGCTTGCACGTCGACCTTGGGTTTCAGGTGCTGCATGACGCCGATCTCGAATCGGGGCGTGAGCTCTTCCGCCACGGCCCAACCCTCGCCGCCGCCGTTCGAGGCCAGCGGCAAGACGCGGCCTTGCAGCGGAGCCGTGACGCTCGCGTCGTCGATCCCCATGCGATCGAGCAACGTGGGTAGCACGTCGATGGTGCTGACCACCTCGTTCACCCGCGTGCCCGCCAGCGCGCGAGCGGCCGGATCGAGGACGACGAGTGGCACGTGCAACACACCCTGCCACAGCGCCATGTGATGGCCGAGCGTGCCGTGCTCGCCGATCAGCTCGCCGTGATCGGCGGTGATCACCACGACGGTGTCGTCGAAGAGCCCGCGTTTCTCGAGCTCGCCGAACCAGCGCCCCAGGTGGTGATCGAGATAGCGGATCTCGCCGTCGTACATCGCGGCGTAGCGCGCGAAGTCCGCAGGCGTCATCGTGAGATTGCCCGCCCAGAGCGCGTACGGATTCTGATTCACGTTGCGCACCGCGAGCTCGGTATCTCCCGCAGGCACGAACGGCGCCGTGAACTCGTCGCGCCAATCGAGCGGCTCGTGGGCCTCGAGCAGGTTCACGAAGGCGAAGAACGGCCGTGAGCGGTCGCGTCCGTCGAGCCAATCCGAGACCTGCTCCGTGGTCTTCACCACGCCGCCCACAGCCTGATTCCCGGTCGCGCGCCAGTACGTGTACTGGTACGCCATGCGCCCCAGCGTGAGGTTCGTGGTGTAGGGCTCGCGCCACACCTGGAGGAGGTTCTCGAAGCCGCGGTTCAGACCCGTCCACGGCGCCACCCACGGGTTGTTGCAGAAGCCGACGGTCTCGTAACCCGCACGGTTCAGCACCGACGCCATCGTGGGCAGGTCTTCGTCGAAGAAGAGATCTTCCTCGTTCACGCCACTGCGTGACGGCACGCGCCCCGTGAAGAGGCTCGCGTGACCCGTGAGCGTCCACACGCCTGCCGAGTGGGCGCGCTCGTAGACGATCCCCTTCATCGCCAACGCGTCGAGGCTGGGCGAGGTGGGCTTGGGATAGCCGTAGGTCCCGAGGTGATCGGCGCGCAGCGTGTCGAGCACCAGCACCAGCACGTTGGGACGCGCCTTGCTCGCAGCCAACGGCGAAGGCGCGGCTTGCGGCGGCACGGCGGGTGCGATCCGCGGCGGAACGAACGACACCAGCAACACCACGATCGCGAAGCCGAGCCCGAGCCGGACGCGCGCGCGCCGCGACGCCAGCCAACGGAACGGAATGCGTGCGCCCAGCCAGCGGAAGATGGCCCACGTACCGCGATGGCAGAGCCACGCGATCCCGATGCTGAGCGGCAGGTTCACTGCCAAGCGCCGCGCCAGCACCGCGGTGGCGATCGGATGCAGCTCCTGACGCTTCATCGCGAACGCGAGGCCGGCGATCAGGAAGAACGGAAACCACACGAACGCCGAGAGGTGCCAGCTCGCAAGCCCGCCGCGTGCGGGGTGGGGCTTGCGGCGGCGCACCGCCCACACGCCCACACCGAGCCCCCACACGCCGCCCAGCACCGCTCCCAGAGCGCCGTCGTACGCGACCGCCCAGAAGAGCGTGGGAGCCTGGCGGAAGAGCTCGGCCCGCGCCCGTGCCGAGGTGGTGCCGTCGATGGTCGCGAACCAGCTCTCTGCCCCCTTCCAGAGCGCCGCGCCGTTGCCGACGCCGATCACGGCCATTACCGCCAGGCCCGCGAGCAATCCCGCGAGCGCGTGAGCGCGCACGGAATGCGGACGCGGCGCCGGCGCGTTCGCGCTGCCTGCTCCACTCATGGGCGCGGACCTGCCGAATGGGCCGCGAGCCAGTCGGCGATGCGCGGGAAGATCTCCCGTGGCGACGCGAGCCCAGCGAGCAGATCGTCGTGGCCGTAGTCGAAGGAGAAGCCGTCCGCCACGCCTGCACGCACGAAAGTCTTGTCGGTCGATCCGAAGGCCTCGAAGGCCGCACGCGTGGCCTCGGCAGGTCGCTGCAGGTCGCGGGCGGCGGTCATCACGAGCAATGGCAGCTTCACGTCGGCCAACCGATCGGAATAGACGATCGAGCCATCTCGATTCTTCATCGCGCCGCTACGGATCCACTCCGCGAATTGACCCACCAGCTCCGCGGACTCGTCGGGTACACCGTTGCGGAAGTAGCGCGCCACCACGATCGGATCGAAGTTTCCGGCGCGGAAGCTCGACTCGATCACCGGCACGCGACCGTACGCGAGCACCGGCCCCGCGAGGCGCGAGCCGCCGCCAAACGGCACCCGACCGGCGCGGCTGGTGCGCGGCGGCGCCGTCACGCCGGGCACCTGCGCGCTCGAAGGAGTGATGACGGGCGAACCACACGTGACCCCGCCACGCACCCGCGACGCGGTGCCGCGAATCGCCGCCGCGTAGAGCAATTGGCCGCTCATCTCCATGCCCACCCAGAATGCCTCGGGCGCACCGGCGAGCTCGCACGCGCGCGCCACCGCCGTGGGCAGATCGTGCTCCACGAAATCGTCGAAGCACCAGCCGAGCTTGGGATCGGCGACACCGCCGGGCCAGCTCGCGTTGCGCCCGCGCAAATCGATCAAGTAGGTGTCGAAGCCACGCGCGGCGAGGTAACGCGCCAGCGAGTAGTCGGGGTGGAGATCGTAGATGAGCCGGCTGCCCGCCATGCCGTGGCTCATCACCACGGGGAATGGCTTGGCCGGGCCGCGCGGGCGATAGCGGTAGAGCGCGAGATCCCAACCATCGGCCGTGCGTGCCACGTGGCGCTCGTCCTCGCCGGTGGCCCAGTCGAAGCGGCGATACGAGCCGCCCGCAGTGACCAGCGCCGCGAGAAACGTCGTGAAGCCTTCGAGCGCCCAGCCGAGCCGATAGCCCATTCGTTCTCTCCCCGTAGCCGCACGCGTGGCTCGCCGCGACGCGTCGCGGTCGAGGCGACGCATGGCGAGCGTGACCGCCACCGTCCGCGCCCGTCCGGATAGCACGCGCAGGGGGATCGCGGTAGGCTCGTCGCATGCCCGCTGCGGAGCGCACGCCCAGCGAAAGAACTCCGGCACGGTCGGTGTCGCCACCTTTCGAGCGCGCGCCCCACGTCACGCCGGTGACGTTGCGGCCGGTCTACGAAGCTGCGCGACTGCGCCTGGCGCGCATGCGCGTGGACGGTTCGACCTCGCTCAGTGTCGCGATCCACCGCGCCACCGAGCTCGACGCGCGCATCTTGAACGTGACGCGCGTGGGCATATGGCTCTTCGACGATTCGCGGGATGCGATCGTCTGCCACGACCTCTTCGAGCTCGCGAGCGGCAACCACTCCGAAGGCGTGCGCATCACCGCCGCTCAGTATCCGATCTATTTCGCGGCGCTCGAGGAGCGTCGCGAGATCGCTGCCAACGAAGCCCAGGCCCATCCAATCACCCGCGAGCTGGCGCCGAGCTATCTGGTACCCCTCGGCATCACCTCGATGCTGGACGCGCCGATCTTCCGCGAGGGCCAGGTGGCAGGCGTGGTGTGTCACGAGCACATCGGACCGCCGCGCAAGTGGACGCGCGAGGAGCGCGACTTCGCGGGATCGGTGGCCGACATGATCTCGGGCCTGCTGGAGCAGGCCGCGCGCCGCGATGCCGAGGCGGCGGTGCTGGCGCTCTCCGAGCGTCTGGCGGAGACCAGCAAGATGGAGGCGCTCGGCCGGCTGGCGGCGGGCGTCGCACACGACTTTCGCTCGTACCTGACGCCGGTGGTCGCGCTGGCGGAGCGCATCGCCGGTAATGCACACGCCACCGCCGAGATCGGCTCGCAGGCGCGCCGCATCCTCGAAGCGGCCGAGCGGGCTGCGGCGCTCGCCGAGCAGCTCCTCACCTTCGGCAGCAGCGAGCCCGCCACCGCCGACGAGATCGAGGTGGCCGACGTGGTCGACGCGCTGAGCGCCACCCTGCGCGATCGCGTCGGACCGCGCTGCCGGCTCGAGGTCGCGGCGCATGCCGACGGGGCGCGGGCGCGGATCGAGCGATCTGCGCTCGAGCAAGTGGTGCTGAACCTCACGGTCAACGGCTGCGAGGCGATGGCCGAGGGCGGCACGCTGCGCGTCGTGGTCGAGGACGAGTGCGTGGACGTGGTGGGCGCGAGCCCCCAGCACTTCGTAGCGATCACCGTCGCCGACTCGGGCACGGGCATGGACGAGGGCACGCGCGCACGCATCTTCGAGCCCTTCTTCACCACCAAGCGCGACAGCAAAGGCCACGGCCTCGGGCTCGCCATCGTCTACAGGATCGTGAGCAGCCACGGAGGCTGGATCGACGTGGAAACCACCTTGGGCCGGGGCACCACGTTCCGGGTGTTCCTGCCGCGCTCGAACGCGCCACCCGATCTCACGCCGCTCGAACCGGCGAGCACGGCGCAAACTTCGTCGCGACTGCGTGCGTGAGTACGGACCTCCGCTCAGCGTCCGCCGCGCGACCGGACAGGGTCTCCGTGCGCACTCGTGGCCGACCGTTTGCAGCGAAATCACAGCGCGGCACACCACGCATGCGCATCCCTTCCACGACGAGGTCGATCATGGCCGAAGCGCCCAAGCCCAATCACGATGGCATCGTCGAGCTCGACGACGGTCGCACCATCGGCTACGCGGAGTTCGGCGATCCGCACGGCGACCCGATGCTGTGGTTCCACGGCACGCCGGGCGCCCGTCAGCAGCTCCCGCCGGATACCCACCGCGAGGCCGCCGAGCGCAACCTGCGCATCATCGGCATCGACCGTCCCGGCACCGGCAACTCGAGCCCGTATCT
>CAYUSL010000337.1:0-7056 GCA_964447125.1 uncultured bacterium
ATCGCGCTGGTGCACGAGGGCGACCGGATCACCATCGACGGCGACCACAACCGCCTCGAGCTCCACGTCCCCGACGACGAGCTCGCGAAACGGCGTGCGAGCTGGAAGGCGCCAGCCCCTCGTTACCCGACGGGCGTGCTCGGGAAATACAGCCGCAACGCGGCCTGTGCCTCGGTGGGCGCCTACACGGAGTGAACGCGCGACGAAGGCTTCCGCGCGTGGGTCGGGCCGCGGCTCAGTTCGACGCCGCGACCTGATCCGCGTAGTCGCCACGCGTGTAGTACGCGAGGATCGCGGCGCGAGTCAGATCGGCGACGTGCTGCATGCCCTCGTCGTCGAGATGCACCTGCTCCGAGTCGTTGCCTGCGAACCACTGGCGATTGGACGAGTAGTCGAAGTCGCTCTCGACGAGCACGGCGCCGTACGACTCCGGGTTCGCCAGCGCGCGGATCACTTGGTTCGCGACGCCGCGCCCCCCGGCCATGTCCTGGCGCTTCTCGCCGTGGATCGTGCACAGGATCGGCTTGGTGCCCGTCGACGCCACCAGGTCGAGCACCGCCGAATAGGCGTCGCGAAATGCCTCGACGTGCTCGTCGCTCGGATAATAGAGATACGAATGGATGTCGTTGAGCCCGAAGCGCAGAAAGGCGAAGCGCATCCCGGGGTAGTCACGCAATCCAGCGCTCACCTGCGGCAGCGCGTGGTGGTCTGCTTGTGCGTGCGGATACACGGGCGTGTCCGGCTCGGCGAGATTGACCACGTCGAAGTTGCCGAAGAAGCCCGTCAACTCCGGATCGTTGTCCAGGTAGGTGTCGAGCGACGTGCGGCGGTACGGAATCGGCACCGACAGATCCGAATCGCCGAAGGTGGCCATGTAGCCGGTCTTGAGCGTCAGCGGCAGATCGAACGCCAGGTCCTTGGGAAAGAACACGCCGAATCGCACCGACGCTGGCACCACCGAGGTGTCGTAGTCCGGCGGCATGCCATCGAGCGCCAGGTCGTAGTTGTCGGCCACGAGCTGGTCGATGCGCGCGACGCCATCGGCGCCGGTGATGGGCTCGGCCACCAGGTTGCCGTTGCGCGTGACTCTCACCTTCACGCCGACGAGCGGATTGCCGTGCGGCGACTGGTGAAGCGTGATCGTGATGCCAGTGATCGTCGGAGGCGGTGGAGGGGGATCGGGTGTGCCGCCACCGCCTGTACCACCACCACCGGTGCCACCGCCCCCTCCGTCACCACCACCATCGCCACCGCCGCCACCATCATCGGGGGGCGGGCTCGTCGTGGACCCGCTTCCGCCACACGCTGCGGCAGAAAGCACCAAGGCCAGAAGCAAGAACCTCACGACGGATCGTCGGATGATGGCCTTCACGTCCTCACTCGCTTTCGGACTCACACGATCCAGCGCCGCCTGGCGCGAGACGCGTTGGGTCGAGGGCGGGAGATCCCTGGGCTGTGCCACGCACCCACCAGCTTGGCGCTGGGATCGGCGTGAGCAAAATACTCGCATCAAAATATGCGGCAAGCACGATTTATCACGCAAAATTGACAATTCGCCAGCACCCGATCTGGCGACGGGAATGGAGGATCGGGTCGAAACACGACGCCCGCTCTGATACCATCGCGCGCCCTCGCTGCCGGGAACGTGAGTCCGTCACACCCGGGACGGGTTTCCACCTTCGGACGAAGACACGACCATGGGCTTTAGCAAAGACCGCTCCAACATCTACCTCTGGTTCGACTCCGAGTACACGACACTCGAGCTCGACAAGGCGTGCCTCCTACAGGTAGCGCTCATCATCACCGACGCCGATCTCAAGCGGCTCACGCCCGACCCCGGACTCACGATGTACGTGCGCTTGCCTCCCGGCCACGAGCCCGCGCCGTGGGTCAAGGACAACCAGGCGGACGTGCTGCGTGGGTCCGCGGCGCACGGCCTGCCAGTCGCCGAGGTCGATCGCAGGCTGGCCCAGTACGTCGACAATGCCCTCGGCCCTCCGGGCGATGCGGAACGTTTTCGCCCGATCCTGGCCGGCAACAGCATCCACTCGGATTGGATCCTGGTGCGCCGCTTCCTGCCGGAGCTGGTCAAGCGAATGAACTACCGGTTGCTCGACGTGACGGGCATCAAGCTGCAGTGGGATCAGTATTGGAAGGGTGAGCGCTTCGAGAAAGACACCCCCGAGCTCATCCGCCGCTTCTTCCCGGACGCGCAACTGGATGCGAACGCGATGCGGCACGACGCGTTCTTCGACGCCCAAGCCTCGATCGCCGAGCTCGCCTACTACCGCGCGCGCCTCGACGTGCGCCGCGGCTGAGCGATCGCGCCCGCGCCGCGCCCGATGATCACTCCCACGCGCCTCTACGATCGCCGAACCGGCGCGATCGTGACCGAACAGGTGTTCGGCGGCGCGATGCTGTCGCTCGCCTACGAGAACCGTCTCGGGCGCGCCATCGGCGGCTGGCCGGCACTCCAGCGTGCGATCTCGCGGCTCGTGGGCTGGTACCAATCCACGCACGCCTCGGTGCGTGGGATCGCGCCGTTCGTGTCCCAGTACGGAATCCAGTCGGCGGACTTCGAGATTCCCACCGGCGGCTACCGCTCGTTCAACGAATTCTTCTACCGCCGGCTGGCGCCCGGTGCGCGCCCCTTCCCCGCAGATCCAGCGGTGCTGGGTGCCGCGGCCGAGGGGCGGCTGAGCGTCTTCCCCATCGCGTCGGCGGCAACGTCGCTCACCATCAAGGGCGTGCCGCTCTCGATCGCTACGCTGGTCGGCTCGGAAGCGGTGGCGAGCGCGTGTGTCGGCGGCCACGCTTTCGTGTTCCGTCTCTGCCCCGTCGACTACCACCGCTTCCATTTCCCCGATGCAGGCGTGCCGGAGCCCGCGCGCACCCTCGACGGCGAGCTTCACTCGGTCCATCCCGTGGCTCAGCGTGTGGTGCCCGACCTCTTCTTGCGCAACGAACGGCAAGTGGTCTGTCTCGCGAGCGAGGGTTTCGGTCGCCTGGTGCTGATCGACGTCGGCGCGATGTGCGTGGGCACGATCGTGCAGACGTTCCGCCCTGGCGTGCCCGTGGCGCGGGGCGCGGAGAAGGGCTACTTTGCGTTCGGTGGCTCCACGACGATCCTGCTCACCGAACGTGGACGCGTGATGCCGGACGCGGACTTGCTCGAGCACACCGCCGCAGGATTGGAGACGCTGGTTCGCGTCGGCGAGCCCGTCGGCCGCGCTGCCTGAATCCGGCGCCGCGAGGTCGCGCGGCGCACTCGGAGTGACCATGAACGTCGTCGAGTGGTCGGGTCTCGTGTCGTTCTCCGACGAGAAGATGAAGAAGGTGCCGCTCTTCGAGAGCGCGCGCATGTTCTGCGACGTGTATTGCTTCCAGCCGGGCCAAGAGCAGCGTGCCCATCGCCACGACGCTTCCGACAAGGTGTACGTGGTGCTCCGCGGCTCGGGGACGTTCCGCGTGGGCAGCGAAGAGCGTGTGCTGCACGCGGGACAGGCCGTGATCGCGCCCGCCGGTGAGGAGCACGGCGCCCGCAACTCGAGCGACGCCGAGCTCGTGGTGCTTGTCGTGATGGCGCCGAAGCCCTGAGCGATCGAGCCGGACGCCACTCATGCCGCTCGCCTGGGCCGCATCCCTCGCCGCCGCGGTGACGTTCACGAGCGTGTCGGTGCCGTTGGTGGCGCCGTCCGTGGACGTGGTGCCCGTGCATCCCGCGCTGACGGCCCGCGGCTTCGCGGCTTTCGTTGCCCAGGACGGCAAGAAGCGCTGCGAGGTCTCACTGTGGCGCATCACCCGGGAGCGCGCCGAGCCGATCTTCCGGCAGCCCTGCGAGCGCGCCGACGCCTTCTACAACGTGATCCCGAGCGAGACCGGCGACGGCGCCGAGTTGGTGGCGCTGGGCCCCGACGGCCTGACACGCGCGTTTCCGGCTCCCCGGGTCAAGCTGGTGCGACAGCCCACGTTCGCTGCAGTGCCAGCCACGGTGCGTTCGCCGGGATCGAACCTGTGGCTCGACGCGAAGGACTCCAGCGCGCCGCTTCGCCTCGCGATCCCGAGCTTCACCGAGGTCGCGATCTGGGAACGCGAGCAATCCAGCAAGGCCGCAGCACCGACGGATGAAGGACGGCGCGAGCCCGACGCGGCTCCTTTCGCCGACGAGCGCTGGCGTCGCGTCGAGCGCTACCGAATCGCGGTGGACGCACGCTACAACCCGCGCATCGGGCGAGACAGCCTGTCGCCCGACTTCGCGCTGCTCGCGCACCTGCGATTGCCCAAGTGGCGGATCGGTCCGATCGGCGCGAACGTGCCCGCCGGCCTGCTCTACGCCGTCGAGAACGAGGTCACCGGGACCCGCATCCTCGACGGCGACGAGCCGAGCGACGTGTTCAAGGTCGAGAAGGTGCTCTTCTCCGACGACCCCGAAGGCAACGATCCGCGGCTGGTACGGGGCAACCGCATCGAAGACATCGACGCCGACGGCAACCTGGACCTGGCGCTGGTAGCGGCGCGTGGCGGCATCACCCACCTCGAGACCGCCTTCGACGTGTGGTTCGGCCCACTCGCCGAGAGCCTGACCCGCGAGCCCGACGTGCGCTTGCGCGGCAGTGGTGCGGCCGTCGGCACCGAGCTGGTGGACGTGGACGGCGATCACAAGCTCGAGGCGCTGCGCCCCAAGGTGGAGGTGTCGATTGCCGCGTTCGTGCGGATCTTGCTCTTCGGCGAGGTCCGCATCGACTACCAGCTCTTCGATCTGGTGCGTGGCGAGCGTGACGACGTTGCACCCTTCTGCTCGTTCGCGAGGAACTTTCCCGTGGATCTGGAGGGGCTGTCCGCCAAGTCGGTGCCACTCTTCACCACCGACGGCGATTTCGACGGCGACGGGCTCCGCGACGTGCTCACCGGCGAAGGCACCAAGGGCTACGCGATCCTGCGCGGGCACAAGCCGGATCCCGGCCACTGGTGCGTGGTGGACGGCGACGTCACGACCATTCCCGTGACCCGTCCCGAAGCACTCACGGTGCGCGACCTCGACGGCGACGCCGCCAGCGACCTGATCGCCGTGCACGGCACCGGCGGCAAGGACTCGACGGTGGTGGCGCTCTTCGCCGTGCCCCCCGCCTCGCCCTCGGCCACGGCCACGTCCTCGGCGCAACCACCCGCGCCGCACTGACGAAGGCGAGTGGCCGTCGGAACGGGCGGCGCTCGTTCGCCGCCCCCATCTGGCGTGGAGAGCGCTGGGTTATGTTCCCCCTTCGACCATGCGAGAGCTGCTGCGCGTCGTCGAGGCCCCGCGGCCTTGCTCGTACCTATCGAGCGAGGTCGCCGCGCTCGAGTACCGCATCATTCCCGAGCTCGACCGCGAGACCTATTCGCGCATGCTCACACGTGGCTATCGCCGCTTCGGCATTCAGTACTTCCGGCCGGCGTGCCGCGAATGTCGACGCTGCCGCAGCATCCGCGTGCGGGTCGCAGATCTCGTCCTGGGGCGTCGCTACCGCCGCGTGCTGCGGCTCAACCGGGACATCGAGGTCGTGATCCGGGCACCGGAGCTGACACGCGCGCACCTCGATCTCTACCGGCGCTACCACCGATTCATGGCGGGCCACCGCGACTGGCCACAGCACGACGGCCGCGCGCAGAGCTACGCGCAGGCGTTTCTCGTAGGTGGCGAGGGCTTCGCACGCGAGGTGGCGTACTACCGCGACGGCGAGCTCGTAGGCTGTGCGTTCCTCGACGACGTCGGCGACGCTGCGTCGCTGGTTTACTTCTACTACGCACCCGAATGGCGCGCGGCGAGCCCCGGCGTGTTCTCGATCCTCACGCAATTGCGCTACGCCCGCGAGCGCGGATACGCCTACGCGTACCTCGGCTACTGGATTCCCGAGAATCGTTCGATGGCCTACAAGTCGCAGTACCGTCCCCACGAGCTCCTGGTGAGCTATCCCCGCGACGGGGAGGAGCCGATGTGGCACGAGCCCACCGACGACGGGACCGTCACGCACGAGCTCCCGCGCTTCGCCCACGAAAGGAACGCCTCATGACCGCCCCTCGACGTTTCGACGGAAAGCACGTGATCGTGACCGGCGCAGGCACCGGCATCGGTCGCGCCATCACCGAGCGGCTCGCCAGCGAAGGCGCGCGCGTGAGCCTCTTCGCTCGCGACGCATCCCGCCTCGCCGCCACCGCTGCGGCACTGCCGAGCTCGGCGAGCGCCCACGTCGCGTCCCTCGACATCCGCGACCGCACCGCCGTGGATGCAGGTTTCCGCGACGCGGTCGAGCGCAACGGTGCCGTTTACGCGCTGGTCGCCAACGCCGGCATCGGTGGCGAGAATCGGCCCGGCGACGGCGACCGCTTCGACGACCTGATCGCGACCAACCTCACGGGCACGTACAACTGCATCCGCGCGGCCGAGCGCCACCTGGCGCCGGGTCCCGATGCACGCCACCTGGTGATCGTCGCGTCCATCCTGGCGCGGCTCGGAGTGCCGGGATACACGGGCTACTGCGCGTCGAAAGCGGGCCTTCTGGGCCTGGCTCGGTCGCTCGCCGCCGAGCTCGCCGAGAGCAACGTCCAGGTCAACGCGGTCTGCCCGGGTTGGGTCGACACCGAGATGGCGCGCCAGGGGCTGGAAGGGATGGCGCAAGGAATGGGCACCTCGTACCAGCAAGCGCACGACCTGGCGATGTCGGCGGTACCGATGCGCCGCATGAGCAACCCGGCGGACATCGCGGGGCTGGTCGCGTGGCTCTTGTCGCCGGATGCGCGCGGCGTGACCGGTCAGGGGCTCGACATGAACGGCGGTGCGTTCATGATCTGATAGCGGCAGCGCGCGACCGGAGCGCCGTGCTCGATTCGCACTCAGCGCGCGAGAGGAGCGAACGCCAGCACGGCCGCAGCCCAACGCGCAGGCGCTTCCAGCATGGGGTAATGCCCCAGCTCGTCGAGCCACGTCAGCTCCGCGCCCGGGATCTCGGCGGCGAGCGCCTCGGCGATGGCCGGCACCGCGATGGGATCACGCCGCCCCCACAGCACGTGCGCCGGCCG
>CAYUSL010000338.1:0-7021 GCA_964447125.1 uncultured bacterium
CCACCTGGAACGGCTTCCGCCAGCCGCCCACCGCCCGTGAGCATCTGTCGCTCGCCGAGCTGGTCACGATCGCCCGCACCGTAGGCGGCAACAAGCACCACTTCCGCGCTGTGCAAGCTCCGCTCAACGTCAAGATGCCCGAGCTCATCCGCGCCAAGACCCAGGAAGTGGAGGGCGACCGGCTATCGCTCTTGGAGGCGGCGGAACGATTGCACATCGCGGTATTCGCGAGCGCGTCGATCCACCAGGGCCGGCTCGCCGCCGGTCTCGATCGCAACGTCAAGCGCTACTGCACCGGGCTCTCCACCGACGCCCAGCGGGCGCTCCAGCTCGTGCGCTCGGCCCCGGGGCTCACCACCGCGCTGGTGGGCATGAGCGACCCCGAGCATGCCCGCGAGAACCTCTTGCTCGCGTCGCTCCCACCGATGGAGCCCAAGGCCGCCCTACCCGCGTTCCGCTGAGCTCGGTTTCACCGAAACGCTGCGGCGAGCGCGGGCGCGATCAGCCCGAAGAAGTCGATCCTGGGGCGGAAACGAAACACCAAGCCACCCAGCGAAGCGAACACCCGTCCCAGCATCACGAAATGCTGAGGCACGTGGGCGATCGGATTCGCCTGCACGAGCTCCAGCATGCGTCGCATCTCGGCTTCCGGGTCCAGGGTGGCGAGATCGAGGCCCCCTTTGGCGCGGAACACGTCGAGGAACATGTCCGCCATCTTCGCCAGCGCCAGCGGATCGTCGCCCCGTGATCGAAAACCGAGCTGATGGAGGAGCGCGGCCACCTGCTCGCCGCTGCCACCCAACACCGCTCCCGCGAGCGAGGCGTACGCGCGCCTGAGCTCCGGCGGGTACGTGACCACGCAACCGAAGTCGAAGATCGCGAGCGCGGCACCCGGTAGCACCAGGAAGTTGCCGGGGTGCGGATCCGCGTGGAACACGCCGTGCTCGAGCACTTGGGTGCAGAACGAGCCCACCAGTGTTGCGAAGAGCCGATCGCGATCGGCCTCGCCCTCGGCGCCGCGCGCCTCGCACGCTTCGAGAAATGGCACCAGGCGCTCGCCGTCGACACGGTCGAGCGTGAGCACGCGGCGCGCCGTGAGCCCGAGGTGCACCCCCGGCACGCGCACCGAGGGGTGATCCGCGAAACGCGCCGCGAACTCGCCGGCGCGCTGCGCTTCGTCGGAAAAATCGAGCTCCTCGCGGATGCCACGATCGAGCTCGGCGGCGATCGAGACCAAGTCCAGCTCTGGGAAGAGCTCGGCGAGCAGCGGCGCCAGCACCTTGAACGCCCGAAGGTCGGTCTCGACGTCCCGCTCGACGCCCGGCACCTGCACCTTGACCACCACGCGCGTGCCGTCGGCGAGCTCGGCACCGTGGACCTGGGCGAGCGAGGCCGCGGCGATGGGCTCGCGCTCGAACGCGCGAAAGAGCGCGTCGGGCGGCTGGCCGAGCTCGCCCTCGATGGTTGCGGCGATGGCTTCGAACGGTACCGGTGGCACGCGGTCCTGCAACCCCGCCAGCCGTTCGACCCACGGCTCCGGCAAGAGGTCGACGCGGCTCGACGCGAACTGGCCGAGCTTCAAGAGCCCGCCGCGCAGCTCGGTGCAGAGGAGATAGAAGCGCTCGGCCTCCCGCCGATGCAGGCGCTCGAGCGATGCGGCGCGCGCATCGGCCGCGAGGAACTCCGAACGGAGGGCGTGCACGCGGTAAGCGGCGGCGATCTTGAGCACGTCGCCAATGATGCGCGCAAACCGCGGGCTCGCGCGCCACGCTGCGCGCAGGTCCGACGAATGCTTCGCCAACTGCCGGTAGAGCGCGTACGCGTCGGCGCTCACCGCCGCCGCATCGCCGAGAACGTCCGCCACCAAACGGTCGACGTTGGTGAGCACGTTCGCGGCGAGCGCACCCGAAGCCCCCACCACGCGCGCCCCCAGCGTGAGACCGCGCAGCGTCTGGTCGAGCCACGGCGGCAGCGTCGGGGCTGCGGAAGTGTCACCCGTCATCGGTGTCGTGGGCATCGCGGAGCGCCTCCTTCAGGCATTTCGAGCACAGCACGGTACGGGGTCCGGGCATCTCGCGCACGGCGATGGCGCCCTTGGTTCCCTTGGGCAAGAGCTTGTTGCACTGGTCGCATACCGCGTTCACCGCCAGCAGCGACTCCTGCCAACCCACGATCGGGCTCGGCGCGGAAGCGGCCCCAGGCTCAGCGCGCTCCCGCGGGCGCGCGTGGCTGGCGAGGCGCGCATCGGCGTGGGAGCCGCGCGATTGGGGTTCCGGCTCGCCCCGCGCAGAGCGTGCGATGTTGGCGCTGTCGGAGAGCACATCCTCCACCAACCCGAAGGTGTTGAGCAGGATGTTTCGCACCAGGTTCGAGACCGACAGACCGAGACTGGCCGCCTTGGTGCGCAGCTCCTGATCGAGGGTCTCGGAGATGCGGGCGTGAAGGACCTTCTCCTTGCGCTCGCGTTCGTCCTTGTCGTCTTTGTCGTCGCGATCGTCTGTGGCCACGGGCGAACCTCCGGCGTATCACTTTGTAACACATTCATCGCACATGCAACACACGCCGTCAAGGAGTGCCGGCGACGGGGTCGTTCGTCGCTTCGGCGCTCGCCTCCGACTCGAACGGAGGAGGTAGCTCGCAAGCCACTCCCCGCTGGCCGTAAGACACGCGCAGCACCGATTCACCGAGACGCACGCCGAAGGTCTGCCGTTCGAGGTCGGCAGGCGGCAGCGCCAAAGCGGGCGTATCCGGAGGCGATCCCCAGAACACCTCCGCCATGAGCTGTGCCCAGTTCACGCTTTCGGGGGGTGCCAGCCCCACGACGGGCCGGCGCTCCGGCGTGTCGATCATGGCCGAAGTGAGCTGTCGCCACTCACACAGCGCTTCGCGCCGGGCCTCGACGTAGAGGTCTTCGTAGCGCGCGGCGGTCGCGATCAAGACGAGTGCCGCGAATACGCTCGGCAGCGTGCGCAGCACGGGCTCGATCCGGCGACTCTTCCGCGTCGCACCGAGCCCGCGCCATCGACGGGGGAACGCACTGCTCACGAGCAACGCGGTGGCGATCGCGAAAGTCACCTGGCCTTGGAAGAGGGCGCGATCCGGGTTCACCGGTGCGGTGAGCGCGATGTCGCTGGCCGCCAGCAGCGTGAACGCGACCGGAATCGCCGACGCGAGGTCGCGACGCCGAACGAATCGGATGAGCGCTGCGACGATCAGCGCAGCCAGCGCCGCACGAGCCACGGCGCATGCGATCCACGACTCGAAGAGCGACGGCCACAGGAATCCGATGAATCGCTCGTCCAGATCGCTCGGCATCTGGAACAACAGCGTCGACCAGGCCGCGGTCAGCGAGCGAAGGGAAAACATGCCGGAAGTCGCCGTCGGTTGGTACGGCGCGAGCACGTAGGCGTAGTACGCGATGGAGAGGACGCACGCAGCCAGCAACGCGAGCAACACCTCACGGCCACGGTTGGGCAGCCGCGCCGCCAGCAGCAGTGCGAATGGAAGCGGGAAAACCAGCGTCGAGTTCTTCGAGAGCCAGGAGAATGCGAACAACACGCAAACCGCGATCGAGATCGGCAGACGCGGCGCCGCGCCGTCCGCGCACGCACGCAGCACCAGCCCGAGCGTCAGGAGCTCGAACACGAGCGCCAGCACGTACGCGACGCAAGCGATCCACCCCACCACCAATGCGAACGACGAGCTCCGCACGATGTACGCCACGGCCAAGAGCCCGAGCGCCGGACGCCGCGACACCCCAGTCACGATCTCCCAAGCCAGCGCCGCCATCACGAACGTCGAGGCGACCTGCACCACGTCGAAGGCGCGGGCATCGAAGCCGAAGAGCGCATGCATCCCCACGAAGTAGACGCGCCAGCTCAGGGGGTGGAAGTACCAGTGGACCGGCGCGGTCAGGCGATCGAGGCCCCGCCGCCGTACGTCCACGACGAAGCCCCAGTCGTCACCCGAAAAAAAATGGACGGCGAACCTTTGGTAGATGATCCATGCGCTCACGGCGAAGGCGGCGTACGCGATCGCACGCGCGCCCGGGACACGGGTGGGCCCGAGCGGTGCGGCCATCGCCGGGCCACCAGGCCCTGCGCTCACGGCTGCCGCTCGTCCAACACGGCCCCAGCCGGTCGGCGAAGCGCATCCTGGTCACCGCACGCCTCGGCCGTCCCCTCACCCGTGACCTTCAGCGCCGAGCACGCGATCCGCATCACGCCGGCGTCGGCGTCGGTCAGCGAGCGGCGCAGCGAGTCGCGCGCGCTCGACGAGCTCTGAACACGCTTGGCGAGCAACGAGGCCGCACGCCGCCGCACCTCCGGACGCGGGTCCGAGAGCCCCCGCGCGATGGCAGGCACGGCACGCTCGTCCATCGATTCGAGCGCGCTGATCGCGGCCTTCGCACCGTGCTGGCCAAGTGACGCGATCTCGAGCAGCTCCGGTACCGCCGCTCCGCCGATCGCGCGCAGCGCCGCGCACGCCCGACCGAGCAGATCGACGTTGGACTGTTCGCGAACCATCGCGACCATCGTGGGCACCGCCGACTCCGCGCGCGAGCCCATCGCCGTGAGCACCAGCAACGCCCAGCCGGCCTGGATCGGGTCGCTGCGCGCGAGGCGCTTCATGAGCACGGCCGGTGGCGTTCTGGCAACACGCGCCAGCGCCGCCACGGCTTCGCGACGGATCCACGTCACGTCCGTGTCCAGGCGATCGATCAGCGCCGCGACCACCGGATCGCTGCCGTCCTCGATCCGACCGAGCGCCCACACCGCACCCGCACGCACCGCCGGGACTTCGTCTCCGAGCGTCTGGAGAAGCTCCGGAACGGTCGAGCGAGCGTCCGTACCGAGCGCCCCGAGCCCGATACACGCGCGTTCACGCACCGCTGCCGACGGCGCTCGAAGCGCCTCGCGAAACGCCTCGACACCAACGTCGCCCTGCCGCGCCAGCACCGCCGTCGCCAGCTCGCCCGCCATCCAGTCACGACCGACCAGCGCGCGACGAGCGTCCGCGAGCTGTGTAGCGCGCGGCGGCAGCAGCGTGAGCGCCGCTGCCCAGCGTTGATCCCAGACGCGCGGATCCGCCGCTGGCGCCGCAGGACTCACACCCGAGAGCGCTCGCAGACCGAGCCACACCAGCGCGAGCGCCACGAACGCGGTGGCGAACGCGCGTGCAGCGCGCCCCATCACGGCGCGTCTCCGCTCACCCGCCCGCCGTGTCTGCCACCGCGACGCGAGCACGAGCGGCGAACGCCAGCACCAGTGGCCCCAGGATCGAGAGTGCAATCCCCGCACCGCGCGGTACGTCGAATCGCTCGCCGAACACCCACGCGGCGGCGAGCATCGGCACCACCGTGGTCACCCCGGTGCAGATCGGCGTCACCAGCGCGACGCGTCCGTGCGAGAACGCCGCCTGCACGAACACCGTGCCCAGCGCCACCCACACCAGCACCGCGTAGACCGGTGCGCTCGTGAGGACGTGGAGCCACGAGCTGAGCGAGCGCAGATCGAGATGCCCGAGCGCTTCGCCGGTGTGCCACGCCATCACCTTCATGTAGAGATTCTGCAAACCGAACGCGAGCCCCGCGGCGAGCGCCAGCAAGAACTCGGCGCTGAGCCGAGCGCGTCCAGCGTGCCCCACGCGCTGCGCGGCTGCGATGAGCGTCACCGCTGCCGCGGTGATGCCCACCAGCGGCCACGTCGCAGGCCGTAACGACGTGCTCTCGAGAGGCGAGAGCGACACGACCACCGCTCCCGCGATGCCCACCGCTACCCCGAGCCACTCCCAGCGCCCCAGCCGCTCGCCGAAGAAGCCGAGGCCGATCGCCATCGCCCACAGATTGCTGGTGTTGAAGAGCGGCTGCACCAGGCTGAGATCGCCCTCGGCCATGGCTTGCACCTGCACCAAGCCGCCGCCCACGCCGAGCGCCATCCCCGCGAGCCACACCCAATTGCCGAGCAGCGCTCGCACGATCGCGCGCCAGCGATGGACGAGCGCCGCGAACGAGATCTCGGGAAACTCGGCGGCCACGCCGTGCTTCTGGAGCGAAAAGCCGACACCGATCATGGCGGCGGAGGAGAGCGCGAGCACGATCGCATTCACGAGTGAGTTCCCCGAACCGAGAGCATCGTAGTATTCCTGGACGCTCGCCCGCTGCAACCCGGAGGCTCTCCGTCATGAAGATCGGTCTCTTCGCAGGGCTCGCCAGCCCCTTCGCCACCCGTGACGTCGTGCTCGCGCTCGCCCGCGGCGCCGACGAGCGCGGCTTCCACTCGATCTGGCTCGGCGAGCACGTGCTGCTCTTCGACGAGTACCGCTCACGCTATCCGTACTCGGAGGAAGGACGGCTTCCGGGCGCCGCCGAAAACGGCATGCTGGAGCAGTTCACGGCACTTTCGTTCATGGCGGCGGTCACGACCCGCATCCGCCTCGCGACGGGGATCTGCCTGGTGCCGCAGCGCAACCCGATCTACACCGCGAAAGAAGTGGCCGGTGTCGACTGGCTCTCGGGCGGGCGCTTCGATTTCGGCGTGGGGGTCGGATGGCTCGAAGAGGAATTCGACGCGCTGGGCGTGCCGTTCGCGCGCCGCGGAGCTCGCTGCCGCGATTACCTGGCACTCATGAGGAAGCTCTGGAGCGAGCCCGTGGCCGAGCACGCGAGCGAGTTCTGGAAGCTGCCCAAGAGCTACCAGGACCCCAAGCCGCTACAGCAACCCCATCCACCCATCCACTTCGGCGGCGAGAGCGACGCCGCGCTCAAACGAGTCGCCGACCTGGGCCAGGGCTGGCACGGGTTCTCGCTCCAGCCCGACGGCGTGGCCGAGCGGCTCGCGGTCCTCGATCGAATGCTCGCGGAGCGCGGCCGCAGCCGCAGCGAGATCGAGGTCACGATCTGCCCGTACTTCACGGGGATCGACCTCGACAAGGTCAAGCGCTACCGCGACGCGGGCGTGGACCAGGTCACCATCCTCTTCTTCGCGCCCAGCCCCGATCTCGTGGAGCCCACCCTCGACTC
>CAYUSL010000339.1:0-7005 GCA_964447125.1 uncultured bacterium
GCTCCGGCGCGTGCGAGCCTCTCGGCCGTTCCGCACGCAGGAGGGCTCCCACCGTGATTCCGGATCTCGTCGAGCGCGAAGAAACCGCCGAAGAAGCGGCCTATCGCAAGGACGTCGTGCGGTGGCTAGCCGCAAACCTGCCGCCCAAGCCGTCGTTCCACCTGCCGCAGAGCTTCTTGGAGGTGGAAAGCGCCGACCAGTGCGAGTTCCTGCGCGCCTGGCAGATGCGGCTCTACGAGGCGGGCTATCTCGGCATCGACGTGCCGCGCGCCTACGGCGGTCACGAGGGCGAGAGCTGGAAGCAGCGGATCATCGCCCAGGAGCTGATCCGCGCTGCCGCCCCCACGCTGCTCAACGTGGTGGGCTTGCGCATGGCGATGCCCACGATCCTGACCCACGGCACCGAGGAGCAGAAGCAACGCTTCGTGCAAAAGATCCTGTCGGCCGAGGAAATCTGGTGCCAGGGCTTCTCCGAGCCCAACGCCGGCAGCGACCTCGCTTCCGTGCAGACCTTCGTGAAGCGCGAAGGCGAGCACTGGGTGGCGAACGGCCACAAGATCTGGACCACCCTCGGCCAGTTCGCGGACTTCATGATCCTGCTCGGCCGCACCGACAAGGACGCCAGCAAGCACGGCGGGCTCTCGTACTTTCTGATGCCGATGAAGGCCGCTGGCGTCGACGTCCGGCCGCTGGTCAAGATGACCCGCGAGGCGACGTTCAATCAGGTGCACATCGAGGACGTGGAGATGCCGCTCGATGCGCTGCTCGGTCAGCTCGGCCAGGGCTGGCAGGTGGCGATGACCACGCTGCTCTTCGAACGCGGCGCTGCTGGCGGATCGGAACGCGATCTACACGCGGCGTTCGAGGAGATGATCGCGCGCCTCACCGATCTGGCGAAACGCACCCACCGCTGCGGGCGCGCGATGATCGACGACGCCGTCATTCGCGACCGCCTCGCGGCGCTCGCCACCGAGGTGGAGGCGATTCGCCACCACATCACTCGTGTTCGTTACCCGGCACTCAACGACCACCCCATGTCCATCCCGCTCATGGGGAAGCTCATGGGTAGCGAGCTGATGATGCGCTTGCATCGCCTCGGGCAGGACATCCTCGGGCCTGCGGCGTCGCAATGGATGGATTCACCGTCGGCCGTGGACGGCGGCGCTTGGCACCTCGCTTTCGAGAACGCCTACGGCCCGATCATCGGCGGTGGTACCAGCGAGATTCAGCGAAACATCGTGGGCGAGCGCGTGCTCGGGTTGCCGAAGGGCTGAGCGAGGGTGAGATGACGACGACGGAATTAGCCACGGCATCAGCGCCAGTCGCACGATTCGTTTACGGCGACAAGCAAGAGATGCTGCGCGAGTCGGCGCAGAAATTCCTGGATGCGCGCTTTTCCTCGGTGCGTGTCCGCGAGCTGATGGAGACCGAGCGCGCCCACGATGCCGATGCCTGGCGCGAGATGGCCGGTCTCGGCTGGCATGGGCTTTTGATTCCCGAGGAGCTGGGCGGTGCCGGCTTCGACGTCTTCGATCTCGGCATGTTGCTCGAGCGAATGGGCGAGGCCGTCATGCCGGCGCCGTATCTCGCGGCACAGCTCGCCACACTCGTGCTGCTCGGCGCGGCCAGCGATGCGCAGAAGGCGGCGTGGCTGCCGGGGATCGCGAGCGGTGAAACGATTCCGACACTCGCGCTCTTCGAGAAAGACGCCGGTTGGGACATGTCAACCGGCGGGCTCAAAGCGAAGCCGGCGGGGAAGGGTGACGCGAACGCCGGCTACTCGCTATCGGGCACCAAGCTTTACGTCCTCGACGCTCGGAATGCGACTCACTTCGTGGTGGCGGCACGCACGGGCAAGGAAACGACGCTCTTCTGGGTGGATGCGAGGAGCAAAGGCATCGACATCGTTCCCGACAAGCTCGCCGACGAGACCCGCCGCAGCGCTACGGTGTCCTTCAAGAATGTGAAGACTTCCGCGGAAAACAGAATCGGTGCCATCGGCGGCGGCGATGCGATTCTCGCCGAGACTTTGCCGAGTGTGTGGTGTGCGCTCGCCGCCGAGCTGGTGGGTGCGGCCCACAAGGTCTTCCAAGTCGCTGTCCAGTACGCCCGCATTCGTGAGCAATTCGGCCGTCCGATCGGCAGCTTTCAAGGCATCAAGCACCGCCTCGTCGATCGCATGGTCGAGCTCGAGAACGCCCGTTCGTTGCTCTATGGAGCGCTCTGGGCGCAAGTCCACGAGCCCGCCCGCGCCGAGCGCCTGGCGCGGATGGCCAAAGCGTACATCTCCGACGTCGGCCCGCAGATTGCCGATGCAGCGCTCCGCACCCACGGCGGAATCGGCTTCACCTGGGAATGCGACGTCCACCTCTACTGGAAACGTTTGCACTGGGGCCAGATGGCATTCGGCGATGGCGCCTACCACCGTCAATCCATCGCCACCGACCTCGCCCTCACCGCCAAGCCCGTCGGCGGCCCCACCCCCACGGGAATCTGATTCGGACTGCTCGCGACGCGAGAATCGATCGGGCGGGGCTCGACCGTCGTCGGGAAGGCCGCCCGCGACTCGCGCGTGCTCGAACGTGATGTCGAGCGGCAGGAATCCACTCGCCGCGACGGCCGATTCGACCGGCTCTGGGATTCGCAGGCGCCCGGGTGCCTGCTTGATGACGAGCTCCCACGCCGACGCGGCGCTCACGTGGACGATGCCGCGCGGGTCCGTGCGTTTCTTGCGCAAGTCGCGGCTCAGGCGTGCATCGTTCCCGCACCACCAGCGGAACAGGTGGGTATCGAGGGGGAGTCCAGTGCGCACGCCGCGTCCGTCTTCGAGCCGCCCGCTCAAAGCTCGCGGAGCCTGCGTTCCAGAAATCGGCGCTCGGGGATTTGCTGGGTGAGCGCGAGGGCGCGTTCGTAGGCGGCGCGGGCGTCGGCGGTGCGGCCCAGGCGGCGGCAGAGGTCGGCGCGGGCGGAGTGAGCGAGGCGGTAGTGGGTGAGCTCGCCGCGGGCGAGGATGGCGTCGATCCGCGCAAGCCCGGCCTCGGGTCCGTCGCGCATGGCGATGGCGACGGCCCAATTCAGCTCCACCACCGGTGACGGCTCGGCGCGCAGCAGCACGTCGTAAAGCCCGACGATCTGTGGCCAGTCGGTGGCGGCGGGGCTCGGCGATTCGGCGTGAACGGCGGCGATCGCCGCTTGCAGCGCGTAGGGTCCGAAGCGACGCGACGTGAGCGCGCGCTCGACCAGCGCGCAACCCTCCGCGATCAGCTCTCGGTTCCAGAGTGAACGGTCTTGATCGTCGAGGAGGATCAGCTCGCCTTCCGGCGACGAGCGCGCGACGCGTCGAGATTCGTGCAAGAGCATCAGCGCCAAGAGTCCGATCGCCTCCGGCTCGGGGAGCAGCGCCGTTAGTAAACGGCCGAGGCGAATGGCCTCGCCGGAAAGGTCGGTACGCATGAGCGCCGCGCCGGACGAGGCCACGTAGCCCTCGTTGAAGACCAGGTAGATCACCCTCAGCACAGCATCGAGCCGCTCGGGAAGTGCGGTGTGGTCCGGGACCTCGTACGGGATGCGGGCATCGCGGATCTTCGCCTTCGCGCGCACGATCCGCTGCGCCAGCGTCGACGCTGGCACCAGGAACGCGTGCGCGATCTCCTCGGTGGTGAGCCCACAAATCTCGCGCAGCGTCAGCGCCACCTGAGCTTCCGGCGGAAGTGCCGGGTGGCAGCAGGTGAAGACGAGGCGCAGGCGATCGTCGGCGACCGTGGGATCCTCCGCGGGCGCTCCGCCGCCGACGTCGAGGTTCGCTGCGACCTCGGCGAGCTGGGCGTCGAATCGCGCGCGCCGTCGCAGGGTGTCGATCCCCTTGAAGCGGCCGGCGGACACCAGCCACGCGAACGTGTTTTCGGGCGTACCGTCGCGGGGCCATTGCTCGAGCGCCGCACGAAACGCGTCCTGCAATGCCTCCTCGGCGAGGTCGAAGTCGCCGAGGAGGCGGATCAGGGTCGAGAGCACCCGGCGTGATTCGGCGCGGTAAATCGCGTCGATCCTCGCCTGCACGTCGTCGCCGACGTCGCTGGTCACGATCCGACGTTCTTGGCCGCCACCTCGACGCGGCACATCTCGATGGGGCGAACCTCGACGCCCCAGCCCAGATGCTCGTTGATGCGCGCAGCCGGATGCAGCGACGCAATCTGGATGGCCTCGTTCAAGTCGCGCGCCTCGATCAGGAAGTAGCTGCCGAGCTGCTCCTTGGTTTCGGCGTACGGACCGTCGGTGACGGTGACCTTGCCGCCGCGCGGCCTGAGGCTCACCGAATCCTTGGTGGCGGCGAGTGAGCCAACCTCCACCAGCTTGCCGCTGCGCCGCAGCTCCTCGTCCATGGGCGAGCAGTTCTGCGCGATTGCGGCCATGTCGGCCTCGGTCAGGGTCTCGAACTTCTTCTCGTCGTAATAGGCCAGGCACAGGTATCTCATGGGTTTGAGCTCCTTTCTGGGAGCTAGTCGAACGGGGACGATCGAAATCGACAACAGGTCCGATCGGTCTCGTCAGCGATCGCGCACCTTTTCGGCGGCGATGCGGCCGTCGGCATCGTCACCGTGGAGCGGGTCGCGCCTGATGGCGCCTGGACGGGCACGAGCGGGGGCCACGGTTGAGCGACGGCCGAATCGGCGCGCTTGTGGCGTGCTGAGCGTGTGGGTGTAGCATCGCGACGAGGTCCTGGGAGGTTCGACATGACTCGGCGATGGATCCTGTGGATCGCTTCGGCGATCTGCGTGACGGCGTCTGTCGTGGCCCACGCTGCGACCATTACGGTCGATTCGACGGCCGATGACATGGACCTCGGCTCGAACGGCAACTGCACGCTGCGTGAGGCCATTCAGGCTGCGAACACCGACGCCGCGGTCGACGGTTGCGCGGCGGGTGCCGGGCACGACCTCGTTCTCGTTCCCGCCGGTTCGTACGGCCTGGTCATCCTCGGGACTGGCGAGAACGGCAACCTCACCGGCGACCTCGACATCGCGAGTGATCTCGACCTCGAAGGTGAGGGGACGCATCTCACGGTCGTGAACGGCAACCACCTTGATCGCGTCTTCCACGTGGTGAGCGGCAACGTGACGGTCAGCAACGTACGGATCCGCGGCGGCAAGTCGGGCAGCGAGGGTGGCGGAATTCTGAACGCGGGACAGCTCACCGTGTCGCGCTGCCGGCTCGAGGGGAACGAGGCGGGTAGCGAGAGCCTGCTGGCCTCGGGATTCGGCGGCGGCATTGGAAACCGCGGGGCGCTATCGCTCGTCGACACGATCGTCGACGGTAACACGGCGGTGAGCGGGGGCGGTCTCGGTTGCTTTCCATGTCCTCCCATCCTGTGTTGTGTGGGGCCTGGGACGGCCACGGGCTCGGGAGTGTGGAACGAGGCCACCGCAACCATGCTCGTGGAGCGCTCGTCGATCACGGCCAATCGTGCGCTAGGCATCGGATCTCGACGCGGGATCGGCCTCCACAACGACGGGATCGCGGTCGTCCGGAACTCGACGATCGCGAAAAACGGAGGGGCCGCAGGCGAGTCGGCACGCGAGATCCTCTCGATGCATTCGACCTACGTGCCGGGCGATCTCACGCTCGTGCACACGACCGTCGCTCGGGAGCCGGACACGAATGCTGTGAGCACGATCGAGGCCGGCGGGCCGTTCACGATCGCGAACTCGGTGATCGTCGGCACGTGTCTCAACAGCAGCCTGACGACATCACTGGGGGGCAACATCGAGTCACCGGGCGCGACCTGCGGTCTGACGGAAACCACGGACCAGCCCAACACTTCGGACCCTTCGCTGGGCGCACTGACCTGGCGTGGCGGTCCCACGACGACGATGGCGCCGTTCCCAGGCAGCGCACTGGTCGATCGCGCGCACGAGGTCGGCTGCTTGCCGATCGATCAACGCGGTGAGGCGCGGCCCCAGGATGGCGACGGCGACGGCTCGGTCGCGTGTGACGCTGGCGCCGTCGAGCTCGCACCGTGTGTTGGTCCGGACGGCGACGGCGATGGTCTCCCCGACGCGTGCGATGACTGTCCTGTGACCCCGAATGCGGACCAATTCGATGGGGATGCCGATGGGGTCGGAGACGCGTGCGACCTGTGCTTCGACGCGGATCGCGATGGCGTGTGCGCCACGGTCGACCTCTGCCCCGACGATCACGATCCCACTCAGGCGGACACGGACGGCGATCGCATCGGAGATGCCTGCGACAACTGTGACGTGGTCGCGAACTTCGATCAGGGCGACAGCGACCAGGATGCTTGGGGCGACGCGTGCGACAACTGCCTGACGACGCCGAACGGAGCGCAAGGCGATCGCGATGCCGACGGCATCGGGGATCTCTGCGATTCATGCAACGACGTCGATCATGACGGCTACGGAGAGTTGGGCTCGCTCGCCTGTCCGCACGCGGAGTACGATTGCGACGACGCCAATCCCTCGATCAACCCCGGCCACGTCGAGATTCCGCAGAACGGCGTGGATGACGACTGCAACCCAGCCACACCGGGCGGCTGCGGGTCGGCGCTCGCGGACGTTGGCAGCGCTGGCGATGCAGCGGCGCAGGGGCGGATGCCCCCGCTCGACCTAATCCTGACGACGCTAGTGCTCGCTGGGCTGTGTCGAGCGCGGCGTTCACGCCCGAGCTGACCGACTGGGCTGCGTGCCCGGCGGATCGGACGCTCTCGCCGGCGCGAGATTCTCGTCAGCGATCGCGCACCTTTTCGGCGGCGATGAGGGACCACTCGCCGGTGCCTTCGGCGGCGAGACGGCCGCGGGTGTCCTCGACGGCGGCGCGGACGATGGCGTTCTCGCCCTCGATGCGCTCGATCCAGCCGCGCACCACGTATTCGTGCTCGATCATCACGGGGCGGGCGTAACGCACGCGCAGCTCGCGGGTGACGCCGGTCCTCTGCGCGATTCCCCAGAGCGCCCAGCCCATGCCTTCGTCGAGCAGCGTGGCGATGACGCC
>CAYUSL010000340.1:0-6998 GCA_964447125.1 uncultured bacterium
TTCTCGCCGCCAATGGCGACCTCGCGGTCGACGGCTGTACCACCGGCAGCGGCGCAGACGCGATCGTCGTGCCGGCGGGGCGCTATGTGCTCGCCATCCCGCGGCCGGCGGACGACAGCGACTCACCGTTCGTCGGCGACCTCGACATCGCGAGCGACATCACGCTCGAGGGCGCGAGCGCGGACACCACGATCCTCGACGCCAATCACCTCTCCCGCGTCATCGACATCGCTGCCGGCGGCCACACCGTCACGATCCGCGATCTCACGATCACGAACGGCAACGCGGAAGCCGACCTGGGCAAGCCCACGGCATTCAGCGGCGGCGGCGTGGCGAGTATCGACGCATCGCTCGCGATCGAGCAATCGAGATTCGACGGCAACGATGCGTGCGCGGTCGCAGACTTCTACACGAGTGGAGCGGGTGGCGCACTAGCAAGCATCGGCGGATCCGTCGCAGTGACGAACACGCTGTTTCGCTCCAATGCCGCGGGATATCCAGGCGGCGGCGCAGTCTGGCTCTGGAACACGCACGCAACGTTCGTCGATTCGTCGTTTCTGGCCAACGTTCAATTCGGGGAGATCATCGAGTTTCTCGGCGGCCAGTTCTTCTTGGGTGGAGGTGGAATCTCCGCACGAACGAGCGCGGTATCCGTCACGCGGGCAACGTTTGCGAGCAACTCGGGCGGCTCGGCGGGTGCGATCGCCAACGGAAATCCACTGGCCTGGGAGCCCGGTAGTCTCACCGTGACGGCCTCATCGTTCATCGACAACCATGCGGACTCGTGTGCCGGCGCCATCCTGGCGGTCGGAACCCTCGACATTCGAGAGAGTGAAATGAAGGGAAACTCGAGCGCCGGCCTGGGTTCTCCTGCCCTGATCGCGGCAGGTGCAGTCATGGCGCTCGGATCCGCCACGCTCGAGCGAATTGCCGTCCAATACAACACCGCGGAGCACTTTGGCGCAGGAGGCATCCTGTCGCTCGACGGGGATCTCACGCTGATCAACTCCGTGGTGACGAGCAATGCCGGTGACGACGCAGGCGGAATTGCCGCTCGGTCTTGGGGACTTCCCGCGACGCGAGTTTCCCTGACGCAAACGACAATCGCCGAGAACCGGGCCAAGCGCTGCGCGGGCATCGAGTGGTCCCATCCATGGCAAGAAGCGGCGACCCTGGCGATAACGAGCTCGTCGATCGTTGCAAACGCTTCAGAACAACACGGAAGCGGGCTGTGCGGAGAAGGTGACGCGACGAGCTCGGTGTCCGTCACAAGCTCGACGATCACCGGAAACACGGATCCCACGGGCGCACACGCGATCTCGATCGACGGACCGTCGGCCTCGCTGATCGCCACGATCGTCGACGGCGACTGCCAGCTCGGCGCGGGGGCCACGATCACAAGCCTCGGCGGGAATCTCGAATCCCCCGGGAACACCTGCGGGCTCGATCAGCCGAGCGATCTCGTGTCCGTGCCGAGTGCGGGGCTGGGTGCGCTCGGCGACTACGGAGGTCCCACGCCCACGGTGCCGCTCTTGCCCGGCAGTCCCGCGATCGATTCGGCGCCCAGCGAGCTCTGTGCGGAAAGCGATCAACGCGGCGTCGCGCGCCCGCAGGACGGAAATGGCGACGGTGTAGCCGCCTGTGACCGCGGGGCCTTCGAGCTCACCTGCACGGGCGCCGACACCGACGGCGACGGCCTCGCCGACGATTGCGACAACTGCCCTGCTCTCTCGAACGCGTTGCAGCTCGACAGCGACGGAGACTTCGTCGGTGATGCCTGCGACAACTGCCCCGCCGTCGCCAACACCGACCAAGGCGATACCGACGGCGACGGCCTCGGCAACATCTGCGACTCCGTTCCTTGCGGTGCGGTTGCGACGAGCGAGAACGAAGCCGGCGGCGCCGCGTCCTACGCGCTCGTCGCAGCCGCCCTCGGCGCCGTCCTGGTGGTGATGCGACATCGCCGATTCCATCGCTCGCGGCGTTGGGTCGCGGCCGGCAGCATCGCGGTCGTGGCCGTCACCACACCCTCGGCAACCCTTGCCGCGACGATCGCCGTCACGAGCACGGCGGACGATCTCGATCTCGGCCCCAACGGCAATTGCACGCTGCGTGAGGCGGTCCTGGCCGCGAATGGCGACGTGGCGGTCGATGACTGCGCGGCAGGCAGCGGTCCGGACACGATCGTCCTTCCGCCCGGGCGCTACACGCTCACCATCGCGCGCCCCGGCGACGACAGCGATTCAGCGACCGTCGGCGACCTCGACATCACCAGCGATCTCACCCTCGCAGGCGCGAGCGCCGAGACCACGATCCTCGACGCCAATCACCTCTCCCGCGTCCTCGACATCGCCCCCGGCGGCTACACGGTCACCATCCGCGACGTCACCATCACCAAGGGCAACGCAGAAAGCGAGAGTGGTGACGTGTTCGGACCGCAAGGCGGTGGTGTTCGCGCCCGCGACGGGCATCTGATCCTCGATCGCGCAACCCTCGCCGGGAATCTCGCGGCTCTCCCGCTGGCCGGATGCGAATTCGTGGGCGGCTCCGGTGGCGGGTTGGCAGTCCGGGGCGTGACGCTGACGATCCAGAGCAGCTCGTTCATCGGCAACCACACCGGCGTACCAGGTGGGGCTGGCCTTTGGGCGGACGAGGCCACGACCACGGTCGTCGATTCGACGTTCAGCGGCAACGTGCAGGCCGGCTGGCTGCCGGTGTACATCCACTGCGAGGGCCTACCGGTTGGCGGCGGCGCAATCGGCCTGTCGGGCGGGCGCCTCGAAGTGCAGCGCACCAGCATCGACGGGAATCAGGGCGGCACGGCCGGCGGGATCGCGAACGGCGACATCTGGGGCCTCGGTGTCGCGTCTCCCGCATCACTGTCGGTGGCTGGATCCACGCTCACCGACAATCGATCGCTCGGCGGTGGCGGCGCGATGTCGTGTTTGGGCGACTGCGACATCAGCGACGCGACGGTCGACCGAAACACCACCCTCGCGGACGGTGCCGACGGCCTACCGGGAGCAGGCGGAATCCTCAGTGAACGATCGCTACGTCTGAGCCGGGTGTCGGTCCGCAACAACCACGCCGCGGGACCCGGGATTCTGTTCGGCGGCGCGGGCGGCGTCTTCGTTCTCGGTGGCAGCCTCTCGGTCAGCGACACCCACGTCGCAGGCAATGCGGGCGGAGCGCACGCGGGTGGGATCGACGTGGCGGCCTACTTCCAGTCGCTCGAGGATATCGAGATCCTGCGATCGACCGTCGCAGACAATGCTGCGAGCAGCTGCGCGGGAATCGCGATCGACTGGGGATCGCCACTCTCCGCCCCCAGTCGACTGACGATCGATCAGTCCTCGATCGTTGGAAACGTTTCCGAGGTCGCCAGCTCTGGCGCGGGTCTCTGCCTGAGCGGCGCATGGAATGGCCCTGCCAAGCTCTTACACTCGACGATCTCACAGAACACGGACCCGGGCGGTGAGCGCGCGCTCGGCGTGTACCCCTACCCAGGATCGCTCGCCAGTGGGATCGAGCTGGCTGGCACGATCCTCGAGGGAGATTGCGACCTCGGCACAGAGGTGGCCCTGGCCAGCCTCGGCGGGAATCTCGAATCCCCCGGGAACACCTGCGGGCTCGATCAGCCGAGCGATCTCGTGTCCGTGCCGAGTGCGGGGCTCGGCCCGCTCGGCGACTACGGCGGTCCCACGCCCACGGTGCCGCTCTTGCCCGGCAGTCCCGCGATCGATTCTCTGCTCGCCCTGCGCTGCGAAGGCACCGATCAGCGCGGCGCCGAGCGCCCGCAGGACGGAAATGGCGACGGTGTGGCCGCCTGTGACCGCGGGGCCTTCGAGCTGACCTGCACTGGCGACGACACCGACGGTGACGGCTTCGCCGACGATTGCGACAACTGCCTTACTCTCTCGAACGCATCACAGCTCGACGCGGACGGAGACTTCGTCGGTGATGCCTGCGACAACTGCGCCGCCGTCGCCAACACCGACCAAGGCGATACCGACGGCGACGGCCTCGGCAACATCTGCGATTCCATGCCCTGCGGTGCGGTTGCCACGAGCGAGAACGAACCTGGCGGAGCCGCGTCCTATGCACTCGTGGCCGCTGCACTCGGCGCCGCGATCAACCGGTTGCGTCGCGCACACCACCGCCTGTGAGCTTGGCCCAGGCGGCTGCCAGCCGCTTTTCGCGCGCCGTGCCGGCGACGGCCAAGAGGGCGCGATCGCGATCCCATCGAGCGCGCGTGGCTTGGTCCACGTGCGCCCAGCAGGGCTCGATCGCTTCGAGCAAACGCGCCTGATCGCGAAGCGCGCCACCCAGCGCGAGGTGAGTTACGGCCGATTGCGGATCGGCGAGAGCCAGACCGCGCAGCAGTACGAGGTGCGCGAGTAGCGCTTCGCGAATGGCGTGCGGCCAGTCGAACACGAACGCAAGTCGCGTGAGGTACGCGCCGAGCGCCGCGGCGACGTGCACGTCCTCCACCGTGCGGAAGGGCTTCACGTAGTCGGCGTAGCCGTCGCCCGGGAGCACGTCGTCGTCCGCCACCGCGACTCCGTCGAGCGTCACGCTGCCGTGGGAGATCTCAGGAACGAACGCGACCCCGTGCATCGGATCGATCCTCACGCCAGGCGCATTCGCGGCGATGCGCACCAGCTTGATGTGCGGTCGGCCAGCGGCGCTCTCGCCCGCCCGAGCCGCGACCAAGAGCTCCAGCGCGTGCGGTGAGTGCGTGGCCCAGCGCTTCTCGCCACGAAGGCGAAGCACCGAGTGCGCATCCCGCTCGAGACGTGTCTCGATGTTGCGCGGACGATTCCCCTTCGCTTCGGTCACACAAAGCGAAACCGCGCGCTCGTCGGCAATCGCAGGCACGAGCTTGCGCAACGCGGCTTGGTAGCCCGCCGCGAAAGCGAACGCCACGCGATCGGCTCGCGCACCGCGGGCGATCGCCCGATCGACCGGCTCGGACCAGCGCGCCGTCTCCGTGCGGACCGACTCCCACCACGACGCGAGCGTGGGATGGTCATCCGCGACGGCATCGACGACGCCATTCGACCCCGCGAGCGCATCCACGAGCCAATCGAGGATCGCAGCCGCGGTGCCTGTCAAAGTCGCCCTTCAAGCGCCGCCGCGCTCACCAGTTCGAGGACCTCGGGCAGCCGCTCGATCGTGCGATCGCCGGCGCGACGGTAGCCCACGAAGCCCACACCCGCGCCGCGCGCCGCTTCCTCATCGAAGCGCGAATCGCCCACCACGATCGCCTCGCCGCGCGGCACGCTCAGCAGCTCGCACGCGCGCTCGACCATGTCCGGCGCCGGTTTGGCGCGCGCGACGTCGTTTCCGCCCACCACGAAATCGGGGGCGAGCGACGCGATCGACAGGATCTCCACCGCCAGCTCGTGGGGCGTGTTGGTGATCACCGCGGTACGCACGCCGCGGCGGCGCAGCTCATCGAGCACTGGCGCTGCGTCGGGATCGATCCGCAAGTGCGCGCCGTGATCGCGAAAATGGTGCGTGTAGTAGCGCTCGATCTCGCTGGCGTCGTGGCGCGGAAAGAACATCCGCACGTCCGCATCCACGCCCTGCCCCCACGAGGCGTGGAAGGTCTCGCGCGAGACTGACGCGTAACCGAGATCGCGAGTCGCGCCGTTGATGAGGTGGAACCAGACCTCGTAGCTCTCGACCAGCACACCGTCCATGTCGAACAGCACTGCGCGCGGGCTGCGAAAAGCGTCGAGCGACGCGCGCGCCTGAGCCGCGCCGGTCACAGCACCTCGAGCACTTCGTCGGCGTGGCGCGCGGCGTTCACGTCGTCGAAGACGTGCGCGATCTTGCCCTTCTCGTCGATGATGAACGTCCATCGCCGGTTGAGACCGAGCACCCCCATCAGCCCACCGATCGTCCCGTACGCCTTGCCGATCGTCTTGTCGGGATCGGCGAGGAGCGGGAAGTTGAGCTTGAACTTGCTGGTGAATTTCTGGTGCGAAGCGACGTCGTCGCTCGACACTCCCAAGACCTCGGCACCCTTGGCGCGGATCTCGGAGATGTGGTCACGGAAGCTGCACGCTTCCTTGGTGCAACCCGGCGTGTCGTCCTTGGGGTAGAAGTAGAGAACCACCTTTTTGCCGCGAAAATCCGCGAGCTTCACGGTCTTGCCGGTGGTGTCCTGGGTGGTGAACTCGGGTGCCGTGTCGCCGGCCTTGAGCTTCATTCGATTGCCCCCGTCGCATCTGCGTGAAACGCGCAAGGTATTCGAGGGCGTCGTCCGAGCACAATCCGGGCGTCGGTGCCGCGCGCAGTCGCGATCTTGCGCGCTCGTTCGGCCCGTTCGTCCTCGGGATGCGCTTCGAGCGAGGCCGCTGGCGCCTCGCCCATTGCGCACGTCCCGAGTTCGCACCTAGCATCGCGTTCGATTTCCAACTCGTGCTCGGAGGGCTCGACGATGAGACTCGGACATCGCCTCGCCGGCATCGCGCTCTCGTCGCTCTTGCTGAGTGCCTCGTGCGCAACGCCTCCGCCGATCTACGTCGATTACCCCGAGGTGTTCACGCGCGAACGACTCCTCACCGCGCGCAATCGCGAGCAGTACTGGCTCGAGAAGCAGCTCGAGCAGGACGCGACATCGAGCCTTCAGGGGCTGCGCCAGCTCACGAGGTTCCAGGGCACCTTCATCGAGGCTGCAGCATCCGTCGGACCTGCCTCGAGCGAGGAAACGGCCAGCGTCGGATCCAAAGCTCCGGCGATTCCCGCGGCGGGGCTTCCGGACCCATCGAAGATCGTCGCCACGCAGGCCAAGCTGACGCCGATCGAGGAGTTCCAAGGGCGGCTCGCCTACCGAAATGCCGTCAATGCCTCGTTGCGCGAGGTCGAGCTCGACGACGCTCACGATCTCTTCGGTCAGACCATCTACACGCTCAAGTTCGACGTGACGGTGCTGCCGGGCGAGAGCGATGCCGACTACGCCGTCCTCGACTTCTGGCTGTGCAACGTCG
>CAYUSL010000341.1:0-6988 GCA_964447125.1 uncultured bacterium
CGTCATCGTTCACGAGCGCCATGCCGTTGTTGACCACGAACAGGATCACGGCGGGTTCGGTGGCGTCTTCGGGGACGTCGAGGGTGTGAACGGCGCCGGCGGGTTCGTAGACGTACCCGCCTGGCGTGGCCCACCAGTCGTACTCGAGATAGTGCCAGCGTCCCGAGATCGTGTACGCGTGGACGTCGCCGAAGTGCTTGTGGCGCGGAAGCCGGATACCGGGCGCGAAGCGCGACAGCAGCGTGTAGCTGTTCTGCACCAGCGATGCGCGCAGCACTTTCACCTCGATGCCGTCGATGAACTGCGCCCAGGGGTAGTCGTCGAAGCGCGCGACCACGGTGGTGGGTGTTTGCGGCAGTGCGGTCACGGTCGGTCCTCCTGTGTCGCGCGCGGGTACGCGGCAGCGTCGATTCGAGGGTGTGGCGAGGCGCGATTCTCGCTCATCGGCCGAAGCCCCAGCGGACGATCGCGTCCAGCAGTCGAGCGCGGCGGGCGGAGTAGGGGAACCACGACCACTCGCGACCGAGCCCGAGCCGGTCCGCGAAGATCGCCTGGCGCACGCAGAATTGCCGGAGCCCTTCGGCGCCGCCGTGACGCGTACCCACGCCACTTTGCTTGAGCCCGCCGAACGGCAGCTCGCCCACGGCGGCCACCAACACGCACTCGTTGACGCACACGCTGCCGCTCTCGATGCGCTCGGCCACGGCCAGCCCGCGCTCGAAGTCGCGCGTCCACACGCTGGCGCTCAAGCCGTGCTCGCAATCGTTGGCGAGACGCACGGCCTCGTCGGCGTCGCGCACCACCTGCACGGGTACGACGGGACCGAAGGTCTCCTCGCGCATGATCGCCATGCGCTGGTCTACGTCCACCACCAGCGTGGGTGGGAAGTAGGCTCCCGCCGCGGATTCGGTGCGCGTGCCGCCGAGGAGCACCCGCGCGCCCTTGTCGCGTGCATCGGCGAGATGGCGCTCCACGATCTCGATTTGGCGCGGCCCGATGAAGGGGCCGAGATCGGCCTCGCTCTGCGCCACTTCGGGCCCGTGGCGCAGCGCGCGCAGCTCGGCCTCGAGCTTCCGCGTGAACTCCGAAGCAACGCTCTCCTCGACGTACACCCGCTCGACCGACATGCACACCTGCCCGGTCATCAGGCAGCCGCCCCAGGCGGCGGCGCGGGCGGCGCGGTCGAGGTCGGCGTCGCGAAGCACGATCATCGGATCGTTGCCGCCCAGCTCGAGCAGGACCGGCGTCAGGCGGCGGCTCGCCCGCTCCATCACGCGCCGACCCGTCGCCGACGAACCCGTGACGCACACCATGTCCACGTGATCCACCACCGCGGCCCCCGCCTCGGGCCCGCCGATCACCACACTCAAGAGTCCGGCGGGTAGCACGCGATTGAGTGCCTGCGCCGCCTCGAAGACCGCCACCGGCGTGATCTCGGACGGCTTCACGATCACCGCGTTTCCGGCGATCAGCGCCGGCAGCGCGTCCACGAAGGTGAGGTGAAGTGGCGCGTTCCACGGCCCGAGAACACCCACCACGCCGCGCGGCTTGTAGGTCACGTAGCCGCGCTTACCCACGAACGGTGCTGCGCTCACGCGCTCGCGGCGCAGCCAGCGCGGGGCCTTGCGGGCGAGCGCGCGCAGCTCGAGGCAGATGCCGAGCAGCTCGCCCACCACGTCCACCTGCGGCTTGCCGGTCTCGGCGGCGAGTGCTTCGAGCACCGCGGCGCGACCGCGCACCAGCTCGCGTCGCGCGGCTGCGACCACGCGCACGCGCTCTTTCACCGAGTGCCTGCCCCAGGCGATTTGCGCCGCGCGCGCTCGCTCGGCGATCTCCGCCACCGCGGCGGGCTCGTCCACGGCGAGCTCGCGAAAGATCGTGCCGCGCGCGGCGTCGCGAACGGCGAGGGTGGACATCAGGCGTGAGCCGCGGGGCTGAGCGTCGTGGGCAAGCCCGTGCGCGGGAAGAGCGTCGGCACGTAGCAAAGCCGTGGATCACCGGGCTCGACCTGGAACCCGTACTCGTGGAGAAGGAGGGACGCGACGATCTTCGCTTCGAGCAGCGCGAACGCCTGGCCGATGCAGAGTCGCGCGCCGCCGCCGAAGCCCACCAATGCGTACGGCGTGGCGCGGTGCTCGCGACGCGGCGGCAGAAACCTCTCGGGCACGAAGCGGTCGGGATCGGGAAAGAGATCCGCGATCCGGTGCGTGGCCCACGGCGAGTAGCTCACCGTGGTTCCCGGTTCGAGCACGTGCCCGTGGAACTCGACGGGCTCGAGGACGCCGCGCTGGCACATGCTGATCGGCGGCCACATGCGCTCGACCTCGCGCAGCGCGGCTTCGAGATACGGAAGCCGCTCGACGTGGCCGAGGTCGAGAGTGGCGCTGCCGCGCACCTGCGTTTGCTCTTCGCGCAGCTTCGACGCCACGTCCGGATGATCGCGCAGCGCGAGCAACAAGCTCGTGAGCAGTGAGGCGGTGGTCTCGTGGCCGGCGAAGGTGAGGATCACGCATTGCTCGACCAGCTCGTCTTCGGAGAGCGCGGCACCGGTTTCGTCGCGGGCGCTCACCAGCAACCCGAGCGCGTCGGCGCCGGGCTGCTCGCGACGCGCGCGCACCACCGCACGCAAATGCCGCTTGAGCTCGTCGAGGGCGCGCAGCGCTTTGCCGTAAGGCGTGAACGGTACGTCGACGCGCGGGAAGAAGATCGCGCCGCGAGCGAGCTCGTCGTTGAGCTGCCGGAGCCGGGCGAGGTCCACACCCGCGTCCATGCCCAGCACCAGCCGCGCCATGATCTCGAAGGTGAGATCGCGAAATCGCTCCAGCGCCAGGCCGCGTCCGTCGCGCGCCCAGCGCTCCAGGTGCGCGCGCGATACCTCGTGGATCACCTCGAAATAGCGCGGCACGGCGAGCTGATTGAACGCAGGCATCATCAACGCGCGGTTTCGCCTGTGCACCTCGCCATCCTGGAAGAGCAGCCCGTCGCCGAGGACGTCACGCACGATCTTGTAGCCCTCGGCGTGCGAGAACTTCTCGCGGTGGGTGGTCATGATGAGCCGGTTCGCCTCGGCGCCGATCATCGCCACCATCTGCATGCCGAAGAGCTGAAACCGGAAAACCGGCCCGTGTGCGCGATAGCCCTGGAGCAGATAGCGCCCGGGATGGGAGAGGATTCGCCGCGGAGCTCCCAGCCACGGCAGGCCCGCGTGGCGCGGAATGGGTTGCGCGCGCGGCGACGAGGAACGAGGTGCCGACGTAGACGGGTGCGCTTCCGTCGCGGCTTCCATCACGCGTCGCCGCCGCGGAGCGGTTCCATCGTGGTGACGCGATCCGCGGCCGCGAAGCTCGCCGGCGGTAGCAGCGCCCGCGCGCACACGGACGCGAACAGCCCCGTCAGCGTGACACCGTTCACCACCAGCAATCCGGCGGGAAGGTCTTCCGGGAGCTCGGTGGCGAAGATGAGATGGGCGGTGATCGCCAGCATGAAGAGAAAGACGCCACCGCACGAGACGATCCCCAAGAGCGGCTGAAACGGCAGGGCGAAGAGCGCGCGCGGCCCGAGCCCGCGGCGCGCCAGCATGCGGTCGAGCGCTTGGTTGGCGAGGCCGACGATCGCGCAGGTCACGAACCAGCCCACGTAGTTCGTGAGTGGCACGCCGAAGTGAACGGCTCGCGAATGGTAGTGGTAGAGATCACCCAGGAACCAATGCGAGCCGAGCAGCGAGATCGGATCGATCACCAGATCGAGCCACACGGTGATGCCTGCGGCCACCAGTGCCACCTTCGGTGAGCCGTCGAGGGTCGTGTCATCCACGCGCCGCATCCGCGCGCCGCTCCCCTCGATCCGCCCAAGGAGCGTGCGCGCCGTGGTGAACGCGAAGTAGCTCAGGAACGCAAAGCTCAGGCTCGCGAAGAGCGGGATGCCGGCGATCCACAGCTCATCGGGAAAATTCTGCGGATGGTAGCTGTACATCCCGAACGGAAATCCGGTGCGGATGCTGGAAGCCTCGGCGGCCCAGCCCACGAAGGTGCCGATCACGAGCCACGTCAAGACCCCCACGAGCCCGCGCTCGGCGAGCGCGATCACGACGAAGCCGAGCAGGAACGCCAGCACGTACGGCCGATGAACCCACATCGCGTAGGCGTAGCTCATGCCTTTCGACTCCGTCACTCCGTCCCGGACGCGTGACCGAACCGCTGCATCCTAGTGCCGAAGACGAGCGCGGTGAACCCCAAATCGTGCTGGCAGGGGGGTGCGCTCGCAGGTGGCGCAGACGGGCTCACGTCACAGGTCGGCGCCCAGCCTTCAGCGAAGTGCCAGCGTGGTCGGTTGCCAGTCGGGGGCGGCGAGCTTCTGGAAGCTCGTGAAGCGATCGAGGCTCGGCGACCGGCGCTCGGTCGTGAGATCGGCGCCCCGCAGCACTTCGAAGCTGCGCTTGCGTTGGCGATCGACGATCACCTCGCGGACCACGGCGAGCTTGTTGCCGTCGGCGGAGAGCCCTGCAGCTTCGACGTATCCCACGCCGGGCTCGATCGTCGCCGGTACCACCAGCTCGAACGCCCAGCCCTCGGGCCGCTCGCGAAACACCCACAGCTCCGACCAAGCGGGCAGCGGTTGCGCCGCTACGGTCACGGCGTTGCCGCGCGCCGAGACCCGCACCGTCTGCGGCCACAGGACCCCGTACGTGCAGCGCTCGACGAGCGTGCTGCCGGTGTTGCCGTTGCTCCCGTCGGTGCCGCTGCCGGCGACACCCGGGCGGCGGATGCGCACGCAGCTCTGGCCATCGTCGTGGCGCTCGATCGCCACTGCGATCTTGCCGCCGGCGGGCGCGACCACCGGCTCGCCGAGGCCGACGGCGCCGCGTACGGCTGAAACCCGCAGGATCGCTTCATCGAGACCGGGGACGTCGTCGGCGGCGAGAGCCCCGCGATCGGTCTGGGAGACCTCGAAGACCGCGCGGGTGGCGGCCTCGCGGGCCTTGTTGCTGTCGCCGATCGCCGCGTACGCATGGGCCAGTGTGGCGAGCACCGTGGCGCGGCGGATGCGCAGCGCGCCGCTCAGATGCGCCGGGAGCGCGCTCGGCTCCACTTGTGCCAGCGCGTCGCGTCGCCACTCGTTCCAGGTACGCACCACCACCGGGCTCGCGTCGGCGGCGAGCTCGTTGTCGCGGGTGAGCGCCAGCGCGGCGCGGGCGCGCTGCGCCGGATCGGCGCTGGTGGCGAGCACCGTGCGATAGGCGTCGCCGTCGTACGCGGTGCGAATCCGCCCCTCGCGCTCGGTGGTCACGAAGCGCACGCCGTAGCTCTCGGCTACGGCGCGGTGCTCGGCGAGGGCAGCGCCGGGCGCCGTTTGCTGCGGCGCCGAGACCCGTCGCGCCAGCCGATCCGCCATGACGCCGATCGCCTCGTACACGTCTGCGGCGCCCTCGTCGCCAGGCCCGGAGGCGCGCACGAAGAGCCCCGCGTAGCCGAGGCCCAGGCTCTCGGAGTTGGGCGAATCGCGCAGGAAGCGCACGATCGCGCGCAGGTCGGGTGCCGATTCGGCGCTCATCGGGTAGCTGCGGACCCGCCACGGACGCACGTAGCCGGGGCGTTCGCGGCGGTGATCCCACACCTGGAGGAAGTCGGGGGTCTCGCCGCGCACTTCGAGCCAATCGCCGCGCCAGAGCTCGGCCTGGCGCGGCGCGGCGTCGTTGGGCGCTGCGCGCAGCGGTGTCGAATCTTCGACGACGATCGCAACCACGAGCGCGAGGGCGGGAATCATCGGCTTTCCTCATCGTCACTCGCGGCTTCGGGATCGTCGTTGCCGCGAGCCGACTGCGGACGGCCGCCTCGTAGCAGGCCCTCGGCGAAGAAGCCCGCGCGCGGCGGCGGCGCCACGATCACCTGGATCTTGTCGGAGAGCTTGTCGGCGACGGTTTTCTGGATGAGCAGCGGATTCTGGGCGATGAGCTGCGAGTCGCGGGCAAGCTGTTCCGAGGTCGCCTTGCCGGTGACCTCGATGCGGTAGGCATCCGCTTCGGCGAGCTTCCGGCGGGTGTTGGCTTCGGCGTCTGCCTCGATGGCACGCGCCTGGGCCTCGGTCTCGGCCTGCTTCAAACGGTGCACACGCTCGGCCTCGGATTCGAGACGTTGCTGCTCGATCTCTTTTTCCTTGAGCGGCAGGAGATGTGCCATGGCCTCGACCCGTCCGCGCGCCGAGATGATCTCTTCCTGGGCGGCGGCCTCGGCTTGCTTGGCGCTCGCCACCTTGCGCGCCTCGGCTTCGAGCTCGGTTTCCTTCACCTGCTTTTCCTTGAGCTCGAGGGTGAAGCGCATCTTCTCGCTGGCGAGCTCCTCGGCGAGAAGGCGCTCGATGCCCTCGCGGTATTCGCCGGGCAGGTCGATCGCACCCAGTGTGACGCTGGCCACCCGGAAGCCCTTGGGCTCGAGCCGCGCGCGGATCGCCTTCTCGATCTCCTCCTGGATGGGCACGCGCTGGGTCGCGAAGATCTCGCGCACCGTGTGCTGGGCGAAGACGCGTTGGCCGATCCCGTCGACCACGGGCTCGATGAAGTCCTTGCCGAGGTCCTCGGGCAGCGCGCGCGCGATCTGCTCGACGGCGGCGGGATCGACGGCGAACTCGACCGACAGCTCGACGCCGATCGAGAGGCCCTCGGAGGTCTTGAAGGGCGCTTCGCTGGAGGCACGTGCGCTACGCGCGCTGCGGTAGACCTGGGTGCGCACCGGGATGCGGCGTACGCGGTGCACGCCGGGCACGCTCACGAAGCTGCCCTCGCCGATCACCGCCATCGAGCCTGTGAGGCGGCTGGTGCGGATCGCGACTTCGCCGGGCTCCACGCCCTGGAGCGGTGGATGCCGCAGCACCGCGGTGCCGCCCGCTGCCGTGGCGGCGATCGCGAGACCGGTGAGGACGGCTCCGGCGGCGATGCGCCGGCGGCGCGGTTTGGGTGAAGTCGTGGGGCGCTCGTTTCCGGGAAGCAGCGTGT
>CAYUSL010000342.1:0-6971 GCA_964447125.1 uncultured bacterium
ACGACGAGTTCTTCATCCAGGAGGAGCGGGTGCGAGCGATCCGCGACGAGCTGCTGACGCAACCGTTCGCGCGCTCGATGACGGTGCACAACGCCAACATCCGCGTGGACGAGATCAACCGCTACGATGGGGCGCTGCTCGAGAGCATGCGCGACCTGGGCTTCCAGGACGTGTTCGTGGGGGTGGAATCGGGTTCGGACGAGATCCTGACGCGGATCAAGAAGAGCATCACGCGCGACGACGTCATCCGCGCCAACCGCAAGATCCGCAAGATCGGCATCCGGCCGATCTACGCTTTCATGGGCGGGTTTCCGTTCGAGAAGGCCGAGAACGTGTGGGACACCCTCACGCTCATGGACCAGCTCACCCGCGAAAACCCCGACGCCACCGTCCTCGGCATGTCGCTCTTCTGCCCGTTCCCCGGCACGGAGCTCTACGACGAGTGCGTGAGCCGCGGCATGAAGCCGCCCGACCGGCTGCCGCGCTGGGCCGACATCGACTACACGCGTCTCAAGTACGCGATGTTCGATCCCGACCTGGTGCAGGTGTTCCGCTACGGCGTGCTCTTCTCGTACTTCATCGACTACAAGCAGTGGCCGAAGCGCGCCTGGCCGCTCATGGCGCTCAAGCACGTCGCCCGCATGCTGATCCGCTGGCGCGCCAAACGGCGGAACTTCGAGAACCTCTGGGAAGTCTCGCTGCTCAAGCTGCGCGACAAGCTGCCGCTCACCTTCCGTCGCTTCGGCGCTTTCATCCAGATCGGTGGCGAAGACGCCGCCGAGCCTTCACCGCTCGTCGCCCAAGCCCGCGCCGGCTGAGCAGCGGCGAACGCGCCGCCGCGCGGCGATCAAGCGCTCGGGCGGCGGATGCCGAGCTTCTTCATCCGACTGCGCAGCGTGCTGGCGTTGATGCCGAGCTGCTCGGCAGCGCCGCCCTTGCCTTCGATCATCCACTCGGCGCGCTCGAGGACGCTCTGGATGTGCTGGCGCTGGGCATCGTCGAGGCTCTCTGCCGCCGACGACGGCAGGGTCACGGTTACGCCTGCTGCGGCCGCTGCTGGATGCGTGACGCGCGTATGCGGTGACGCGAGGGCGCGCGTGGCGAGAAGCTCGGGTCCGATGTCGAGAACGGGACCGCTCGCGAGCACCACCGCGCGCTCGATCACGTTCGAAAGCTCGCGGACGTTTCCGGGCCAGTCGTAGGCCACGAGCCGGTCGAGGGACGCGCGGTTCAGCCCCTCGATGCGCTTGCCCAGCTCGCGGCCGAATCGATCGGCGAAGAAGCTCGCCAAGAGCTCGATGTCGCCAGCACGTGCCCTGAGCGGCGGCATCACGATGGGCACCACGTTGAGCCGGAAGTAGAGGTCGGCGCGGAATCGGCCGGCGGCGACCTCGGTGGCGAGATCACGATTGGTGGCGGCGATGAGCCGCACGTCGACCTTCTTCGACTTGTTGCTGCCCACCGGCTCGATCTCACGCTCCTGAAGCACGCGCAGGAGCTTGACCTGCGTGTCCATCGGTAGCTCGCCGATCTCGTCGAGGAAGATCGTGCCGCCGCTGGCGACCTCGAAACGCCCCATGCGATCGGTGATGGCGCCCGTGAACGCACCGCGCACGTGGCCGAAGAGCTCGCTCTCGACCAGCCCGGCCGAGATCGCCGAGCAATTCACCTTCACCAGCGGGCGTTCGCGGCGCGGGCTCTTGTCGTGGATGGCGCGCGCGATCAGCTCCTTGCCGGTGCCGGTCTCGCCGAGGATCAGCACCGTGGACGGCGTGCGCGCCACGGTCTGCACCAGCGAGAGCACCGATTGGATGGCGGAGCTGCGGCCCACGATCTCCTCGAAATCGTGGAGCTCCTGGATCTCCTGCTTGAGATAGACGTTTTCGGCGGCGAGCCGGTCGCGCAGCGCCGTGAGCTCCTCGTACGCGAAGCAGTTGTCCACCGCCACCGCCACTGCGCTCGCCACGCGCTCGAGCAGCGTGAGCGGAATCTCCTTGTACGCGTCGCGCTCCGTGGACATGAAGAAGAGTGCCCCGAAGCTGCGCTCCTCGCGGATCAGCGGCAGCGCGCACAGCGATTCCATGCCCTCGCGTTCCATCACCAGGAAGGTCATGGGAAAGCGCTCGCGCAGGTCGTCGCGGCTCGCGGCCACGTACCAGCGGCGCTGTTCCTGGGCCCAGCGGCATGCGGTGCCCGCCGACGCGAAGTCTTCGATCATCGGCCCGCGCGCCGGCTGGTCGAGGGCCAGCACGTGCACCCGCAGCGATTCGGGCCCGGTGGGCACCTCGATGCCGAAGCGCTCGCAGCGCAACAGCGGCTTCACGCAGCGCGCCAGCTCGGCGAAGAGCGCCGCGCGGTTCAAGTGCCGAGTGCTCGACTGGTTGATCTCGAGCAGCGCTTGCAGCTCGCCGTACGCGAGGTCGAGGCGCTGCCTCGCGAAGTGGAGATCGGTGCGGGCGCTCTCGAACCGCACCTCGAGGTCGTCGAATGCCCTCCGCAGCACGGACTCCGCGTGCAGCCGCTCCATCTCGACGCGCGCCCGATTGGCGAACACGTCGAAGATGGCGATGCCGCGCGGATCGTCCGTCATGGGCCGCGTGTCGAGCGCGGCGAGGTGCCCGAGCGTCTGTCCCTGGGCACCCTTGAGCGGTACGCCGAGATAGCTGCGCACTCCCATGTCCACGAGCCCGGTGTCCTCGGGAAAGAGCTGCGCGACGTCGTCCTTGTAGAGGCAGAACTGCCCCTGCACGACCTTCTCGCAGGGTGTTCCGGGAAGGTCCCATTCGAGATTGGGTGCCCAATCCCCATCGCTCCAGAACGCGATCGTGCGCACCCGCTTCGAGTCCCCGGCGAACTCGGCGACGAACGTGTACGCCACGCCCAGCGACTGGGCGAGGTTCTTGACCAGCGCGCGCATGAAGTCGAGCCCCGCCTTGTCGGCAGTGGCCTCGACCACCGGCCGAAACGCCAGCTCGGCATTCCACTTGTCGAGAGACGGAGCGGCGGTCGATCCGGTCTCGTGACTCGCTTGCATCGGCGACCTCCTCGGCACGGGACCGCTGCCAGCCCCGGATTACCCCGCACAGCAGCGCCGAGTCTACCGACGGTGCACGAGCCGCACTTCCGATCGACATGCCACGTCTCTGCCCGTCCGAGTCTTTTCGCCGTCACACGCCGCGAGGCGATCCCGTCACTCGAAGGATCGTCGAGATTGGCTCGGCGATTCGTCGGTCCCGAGGTCCGGTCCATGCCGATCGGCGACTCGACCGGCGTGGTGAGCCCGCAGGGGTGCGCGAGGGCCGCGCGCTGGTCGAGGAGGTATCTGACGCTACACGCGGTGCGTTGGTCATCGCTTGCGTGGTATTGGGGTGGCGGCCGCTCGGCGCGGGGCTGCAGCACGCTGGGATTCGTTGCATCACGTCACGCGCTGGCGATGATTCATGAGTGACGTGCCAATGGCGGATCTCGTCGTTCGTCCCGCGGAGCTCCTCGATCGAGCGGGCTTCCTGCAGATGGCGCTGCGCTCGTGGCTCGATGCTTACGAGTCGCTGCTCCCGCAAGAAGTGGTTGCGGACGCACCGGCGATGTTGGAGCGGGCGTTCGACAAGCGGTGGCGCGAGTTGCGAGTGGCCGTGAGCGACGAGGCCGTGGTGGGTTTCTACTCGCTGGGCGCAGCGGACGATCCGGGATATCGGAACTACCTCTGGCATCTTTACGTCGATCCCGCGTTTCAGCGGCGTGGCGTCGGGCGCGCGCTCGACGCAAAGGCGCTGGCGGAGATCGGTGCGCGCGGCGACACCACCGCGTGGCTGGACGTGCTCGCGGCGAACCAGCGGGCGCGGGCGTTCTATCGCGCCCTCGGCTGGCGCGAGGTGCGCGTCGAGGCAACCGACGACTACGACCTGGTGATCATGGAGTGCGAGGTGCCCGAGCCGACGGCGCGCGATTGAGCTCGGTCCGGGCGCTCAGGATGCGCGCTTCGTTCCCTGCCAGGTGCCGACGTAGGTCCCCTCGTAGGCGACGCCCTCGCGCGAGCCGGCCAGATCACCGGCGAGGTCGGCGGTGAGCGTGTTGCCTGCGAGCGAGAGCGTGCCGCCGAGAGTCACGGTGCGAAAGGTCTCGTTGGCCAGGAAGCCGGTGCAGCTCTGATCGGGAAGGATCTCGGCTGTGGCGTCGGCGATGCGATCGAGGGAAATCGAGCACACGCCACCGGTGCGATTCGAAACACCAGTGAGACGAACGTCGGACTGGTCACCGCGGGTGATCGTGAGCACGGCGGAGTCCTGATACGGCTGTGGCTCGAGGTCGGCGGGCTCGGTGAACGTGAGCGTCGCGTCGAACACGACGTCGTAGACGCCGGCGAGCGCTCCAGGGCCGGAGAAGCCGTCGCCCGAGCTGGAGTCGCTCCCGCACCCCGCGAGCGAGAGGAGCAAGACCGCGGCGAGTGTGGATTGGGCGAGAAATTGCGTTCCGTGTCTCATCGTTCGACCTCCCCATCGATGCTGGTGGCGATCGCTGAACGTGCGCCGACCCAGATGCGTGCGGCCTTCCTCGAGCTTGCGCCGCGAGCCTCGCTGTTGATAGACGATCGCAAGTAGCGCGCGTTGGCAATTGCCGAGAAAAAAGGGGGGGGCGCTGATGAGGGCTCGTGCGCATGCGGCTGCAGTGTGTCGTTCGTCCTGGGGAATCGTTCTGCACGCGTGTGGTTTGGCGCTCGTCGCGATGATCGCCGGGTCTGCGCACGCCACGACGATCAGCGTCACCGGCACGGCGGACGAGAACTCGAGCTCGCTGCCGGACGTGATCTGTACGTTGCGTGAGGCGGTGATCGCGGCCAACACCAATGCGGCGGTCGGTGCGTGCCCGGCGGGATCGGTGAGCACGGACACCATCGTGCTGCCCGCTGGCGCGTACGTGCTGACGCTCGCGGGCACCGGAGAAGACGCAGCGCAAACGGGCGATCTCGACCTCTTGGGAGACGTCGAGGTCGTGGGTGCGGGGGCGTCTGCGACCACCATCGACGCGAACGGCCTCGACCGCATCTTCGAGGTGCGGGCTCGCGACGTCGACTTCCGGGTGAGTGGTGTGACGTTGCGCGGCGGCAACGCGACCGTGGGCGTGTGGGGCAGGATGGGCGGCGCCGTCTCGCTCACCGGAACCGATCCGCTGCCTCCCTTCGGCTACACGGACTGTACGGCGTGCACCCTCACCATCGAGGACTCGGTGGTGCGCGACAACGTCGCCCTCGATGGCGCCGCGGGCGTGTTCATCTTCGGCGCCTCGGCGGCGAGCCACATCACCCGCAGCACGTTCACCAACAATCAATCGGGCTCAGCCAGCGATGTCGCGGTCGCCCTGACCACGATCGAGATCGTGGATTCCACGTTCGACGCGAACGTGGGCGTCGGCGTGGCGGCGCTGGGTGCCTCGGGGGGCGGGATCACGCTCGAGCGATCCACCGTCAGCAACAACGGCGCCGGAGTGCAGGTGGACGGTTTCGACGTCCCGGGTATGCCCTACATCTTCGGTGGAGCGACGATCCGCAACTCGACGATCAGTGGCAACGCCTACTTCGGTCTCGCCGGCGGTAACGCGTACGTCACGGTCGAGAGCTCGACGATCGTGGCGCCGAGCGGTGGCCTCGCGCTTCAGGGTGCGTACTCGACGCTGCTCTCGAACACGCTGGTGTCGGGCTACTGCTTTCCCGGCTCGTACCTGACGTCCCAGGGCGGGAACCTCGAATCGCCGGGAAACTATTGCGGGTTCACCGGTACGGGCGACCAGGTGAGCGTGGCCAATCCCAAGCTCGGACCGCTCGCGAGCTACGGTGGTTATACGAAGACGCACAGCCTCATCTCGGGAAGCCCGGCGATCGGCCACGGGCTCGCGGCCAATTGCCCCGCGACCGATCAGCGCGGCATCACCCGTCCTGCGCCCGCATCGGGGAACTGCGACGTGGGTGCCTACGAGACGACGGGCTGCGGCGCGTCGCTTTCGGCGGCTGGTGCGGCACCCGTGGTGCTGGTGCTGCGCCGACGGCGGCGGCGCGGTTGAATCACACGGACGCCGTGGCGTACGCCGAAGTCACGCCTTGATGAGCGTGTAGCGCAGCGCTGCCCCGTCGACGCTTGCTTCGACGGCACCTTCGCCGCTCTCGAAGTCGAGCGCCAGGATCTCGCGCGCGATCACCTCGCGGTGCTCGGCGAGCGCCGCGCTCAGCTCCGCGTCCGTCGTATCCCAGCTCACGCGGATGCGGTCCGAGACTTCCAGCCCGGCGTCCTTGCGTGCCGACTGCAGGAGGCTCACGACCTCGCGGGCCAGACCTTCGCGGCGCAGCGCCGGGTCGAGGCGGGTGTCGAGCACCACGGTGATGTGACCATTGGTGGCGGAGGCAGCGCCTGCGAGGGTGGTGCGCTGCAAGATCACGTCGTCGAGGCGAAGCGCCTCGCCTTCCACCTCGATCGCCTCGCCCGCTTCGAGGCGCGCCACCTCGCCGAAACTCCAGCCCGCGAGCACCGCACCGATGGTCTTGAGCTTGGGTCCGCAGCGCTTGCCCAGCGCTTTGAAGTTGGGCTTCACGGTGACCGTGGCGAAGGCACTCTCGTCGGCATCGACGTGCACGTCTTTCACGTTCACTTCGTCCTGGATGAGCGAGGCCATCGCCAGCACGCGCTCGCGGACCGCCGCGTCGCGATGGACCACGGTCACGCGCGTGAGCGGCTGGCGCACGCGGATACGGTGCTCCTCGCGGATGCGGCGGGTGAGCGACGCCACCTCGCGAGCCACCGACATGCGCTGCTCCAGCGCCAGGTCGATGAGGCTCTCGTCGGACTGCGGGTAATCGCAGAAGTGCACGCTCTCCGGTGCGTTCGCATCCACGCTCCGCACCAAGCGCTGGTGGATGGTCTCGGTGAGAAACGGCATGAAGGGCGCGAGCAGCCGCGCGAACGTGACCAGCACCTCGTAGAGTG
>CAYUSL010000343.1:0-6958 GCA_964447125.1 uncultured bacterium
ACGCAGACGCTCATCGCCGGCAAGAACTTTCGTCCGGTCAACGGGTTCGAGGTCGGCATCCGCCTCTATTACAGTCTGCTCGTGAACCCGATCGACCTCATCTTCGGAGACTGATCCCGCTTTCGCGCGGCGTGGCGCTCGAGCCCGTCGGGCTCTCTCGCCTCGCGCCCCGCTTCCCGGTCGCCGCGTGCTTCCCGTCAAGATCGTCTCCACCGGGTTCTACGCACCCGAACGCGTCGAGACCGCCGCCGAGCTGGCGCGGCGGATCGGACGCAGCGAGGGCTGGATCGCGCGCCGCGCTGGAGTGTTGCGTCGTCACATCGCCGAGGAGCCGATCGAGCAGATGGCCGCCAAGGCGGCCCGCGAGGCGCTCGCTGACGGCCCCGCACCCGATCTGCTCATCTACGCGGCCACTACACCGCGGCAGATGATCCCGGATACCTCGACGTTCGTCGCCCGCGAGCTCGGTCTCGACGGGCTCACGACGTTCACGCTGCACGCCACGTGCTTGTCGTTCATGCCCGCCCTCTGGACTGCGGCGACGCTGCTCACCGCTGGCGGGTACCAGCGCGTGCTCGTCGTCTCCGCCGAGATCGGCAGCATCGCGCGGAACGTCGCCGAGCCCGAGAGTGCCGCGCTGCTCGGTGACGGTGCCGCCGCGGCAGTGGTGGAGCGCTCTCCCGCCGGTGAGACCAGTGCCTTGCTCGCGATGTCCATCACCACGCATCCGGCCGGTGCCGAGCTCACCGAGCTGCGGGGCGGCGGCACGAATCGCCATCCCCTCGATCCCACGACCGCGCCGTCGGATTACCTGTTCGCGATGAACGGGCCTGCCGTGTATCGCATGGCCCGTCCGCGCCTCGAGGCGCAAGTCCGCGAGGTGTTGCGGCGCGCGGGCTGCGCAGGGATCGCCGACGTCGATCTCGTGGTGCCGCACCAAGCGTCGGGGCGGGCACTCGACGCGATGGCCGAGCATCTGGGCGTGGATGCCGCGCGGGTGGTCAACATCATCGCCGAGTACGGCAACTGCGTGGCAGCGTCGCTGCCGATGGCGCTGGCGCACGCGAATCGCACCGGCCGGCTGATTCGCGGCCAGCGTGTGCTGCTGATCGGGACCGGTGCCGGGCTGGCCGTGGGGACGCTGATCCTGCGCTGGTGAACGGGCACGTGCCCGGAGCCACGTCGCGCGCCTGTCGGCGCGGGCCGGCGTCAGCCGTGCTCGGGATCGATGCCGTCGCGGGCCAGGATCCGCGCGAACACTTCCACGATCTCGGCGTCCCACCAACCGCTCGCCGCCTCGCTGCGGATCGTCGCCAGGGCCAGCTCCGGGCTCAGCTCTTGGCGATACGGCCGACGGGTGGCGAGCGCGTCGAAGATGTCGACCACCGTCACGATGCGCACCGCCACCGGGATCGCGGCGCCCGCGAGGCCGTCGGGATAGCCGCTGCCGTCGAGCCGCTCGTGATGATGGCGGATCACGGGGATCACCTTGCGCAACGTGCGCATGGGCGTGCAGATCGCGGCGCCGGCCTCGACGTGCATCGCCATCGCCGAACGCTCGCGGGGGTCCAGCGAGTCCTCTTTGCGCAGGATCTCGTCCGGGACGGTGATCTTGCCGATGTCGTGAAAGACGCCGCCGAGGCGCAGCACCTCGAGCGCCGCGGCATCGAGGCCGAGCTCACGGCCCACGCGCTGGGCGTAGCGGCCGACGCGCCGGCAATGCTGGCCCGTGTAGCCGTCGCGCTGCTCGATGGCGATGGCGAGCGATTCCAGGACCTGTGAAGCGTGCTCGAGCTCGTCGGTGAAGCGCTTGAGCGAGAGCAGCGAGCGCACGCGGGTGCGCAGCTCGGCGCCGTTGAATGGCTTGGTCAGGAAGTCGTCGACGCCCAGCGAGACGGCGTGCAGCTTGTCGTCGAGCTCGGCGAGCGCCGTGATCATGATGATCGGCACCAGCCGGGTGCGCGGATCGGACTTGAGCGAGCGCAGCACCGCGAAGCCGTCGCAGTCCGGCATCACGGCATCGAGCAACAGCAGATCGGGAGGCTCCCGCTCCACGGCTGCGATGGCGGCGTTGCCGTCGCACGCCTCCTCGACGATGTAACCCTCGGTCTCCAGGGTCTCGCGAAGCAGCAGACGATTCACTTCGACGTCGTCGGCCACCAGGATGCGCTCGCCCGCCATGCGTCGAAACTAGCGTACGCCGGGCGCGCGCGCGAGCGGGGCGTGCCGCGGAGCGAGCGCGCGCGACGCGGCGGGACGCATCGATTGACCCGTGCACCGCTTCGGGCGGATCATCGCCGCGAGGTCGCGCTCGTGGGCGATCGACGCCATCAGCGGAGGCGGCGATGGGGGAATCCGTGAGGTCGAGCGCTCGATACCTCGCTCGCTTCGTCTCGAATCGAACCCGATCCGCGCGCTCGCGGGGCGCGTGGGTGAGCGCCGCGTGCCTCGCGGCGTGCGGCGCGCTCGCCGGAGTCGGCTGCACGCCCGTGGCGGGCACCGCCGTGCCCGTCGAAGCGCTCGTCAATCAGGCGGATCTGACGCTCTCCCTCGGCACCACGCACGTGTCGGGAACGACCTACCTTCAGCCGGAGAGCACCATCGACTTCAGCTTCACTCCCACGGTGAATCTCCTCGAGCTCACCGACCTGGACCTTCGCGGCAGCGACGTCCACTTCGACGTCGCGCCGCTGATCCAGATCGACGCCAAGGACGTGCACGTCGGCCGGCTCGCTGGCGGCGCGGCGATCATCGGATCGGTCGATCCCGTGACCGGCCTGGTCCAGGTGCGGGCTTCCGTGGAGGTCGAAAGCTCGATCTATCTGAACAGCCTGCTGGTGGCGCACACGACGACGCCGGTCGGTGTCTCGATGACGGGCACGTTCGCCTACGATCCCAGCGATGGTCTCGCCACCTTGACCGATTTCGACGGACCGATCCCGCCCACCATGGTGGTGGTCCCGCCCCTGGCCATCCAGGTCGGCGGCGAGCTCACGTTCAATTTCCAGGCGTCGGTCCCGCCGCCTGCCGGCTGAGGTTTTCGGGCTGAGCCCACGCCGCAGCGCGGCGGCCAGCACGCGCAGCCGCTCGTGGCGGTCTCAACCGATCGGGTGCGGGTAGCGGAAATACGCTTCGACGAGCCGACCAACCCACGGGTTCAGGAACAAGAAGCGTTTGGGCCAGAGCGGCGAGTGGGCTCGGAGCGGGTCGAGCTTGCCGTCCAGGAGCTCGGCCACGACCTCGGCGCCTTTCGCGGCGAGGGTGTCGAGCACCTCGCGGCCGTTGCGCGTGGTGGCGAGACTCGGGTTTCCCGCGTAGGTCTCGTGAAGCCAGTAGTGAAGATTGGGTTTCCACACGTCGAGCATCGCGCGGAAGCCGGTCTTGCCGGCGCGCGCCTCGGGCTGGAGCGCGCCCGCGTCGAAGCCGCGGTGCGCCGCCCATTCCTTCACGGTCTTGCGCGGTAGCTCCCGATAGCGGGGGCTGACGCGCTCGGCGTGGAGCGCCAGCATCATGCCGGTCTCGATCACGCCGGCGTGGGTATCGCCCTCGAGATCGCCGGGCGCGAAGCACGTGAAGCCGTCGGAAAACCGCTCGAGCTGCGCGGAACCGCCGGTGAGCCGGTCCACCAGCACCGAGAAGACGCTCACCATGCGGGTGCCGGGATGCCGGCGATTCACCTTCTCGCACGCGGCTTCCAGCGCGATGAAATGCCGCGGCGAGCCGTGGAAGTTGGACACCACGATGTTGCGGAACCCTTGCATCGCGAGCGTCGTCCCGAGCTCGGTCAGGACGCGCACGGTGGTGCCGGTCGAGAACCGCAGCGACCCGGGTTGCGGCACCGCGTCCGCCGCCGCGTACACCATGGGCAGCGCCAGCGCCGTCCGCTCGCGGTGGCGCTCGGGCAAGAGCTCGACGAGCCGCAGCATCAGACCCTCGGCCTCGAGCGCGTCGGTGCCGAGCGGCAGGTGTGGCCCGTGGACCTCGAGCGGCGAGACGGCGACCAGTACCAGCGCCTCGCGGCGATCGATGCGGTCGAAATCTTCCTTGGTGACGTGCTCCCAGCGGAGCAGCGCCGGCTGGGTCGGCGCTGCCGGCGAGGCGGATGCCGCGCGGACGCGCGCGGGGTGGGGTTTCGCAGCGACGGAGACCCGGCGCTTGGCGCGCGGCGAGGGGGGCTTGGTGGCGGTCACGAGCGCGCTTCTCGAAGACGACGGTTGGCGTTCACGCTGCGCGCGCCGCCACGGCGCGCACCCGCGCCACACGCCTCTGGTAGGCCTCGCGGGCGATGCTCACGTCTTCGAGGAAGCCCTCGAGCTCGTCGAGGGTGAGCGCCTGCGGTCCGTCACAGAGCGCCTTCGCCGGCGCCGGATGAAAATCGACGAGCACCATGTTGGCGCCGGCGATCACGCCCTGTGCGGTGGCGTGGAAGATCTCGAGCAAACCGTCGGCCGCCGCCACGCGTGCCCCCACCGAATGCGACGGATCGACGCACACCGGCATGCGCGTCAGCCGCTTCACCACGGGCACGTGGGCGAAATCGACCAGGTTGCGGTGCGGATCGCCGAGGTGACTCTTGACGCCGCGCAGGCAGAACGCGATGGAGCGATTGCCCTCGCTGGCGATGTACTCGCAGGCGTTGAGCGACTCTTCGAGCGTGATGCCCATGCCGCGCTTCACCAGCACCGGTAGCTCGCGCTGCTGGCCGACTTCCTTCAGAAGCTCGAAGTTCTGGGCATTGCGGGTGCCGATCTGGAGCATCACGCCGGTGGCGTCGCCGCTCGCACGCAGCGCGTCGCGCACCTCGTCGAGATGGCGCGCGGTGGTGACTTCCATCGCGATCACCTGAACGCCGTGCTTGCCGGCCAGCTCGAACACGTACGGTAAGCACTCCTTGCCGTGTCCCTGGAAGTCGTAGGGGCTGGTGCGCGGCTTGTAGGCGCCCATGCGCGAGGTGCGGATGCCGTGGCGCGCCAGCGCCGCGAACATCTGGTCGACGTGCTCGCGGGTGTCCACGGCGCAAAGTCCCGGGAAGACGTGGAACGATTCCTGGCTGAACGTGATGCCGCGGTACTCGAAGCCCATCACCTCGACCAGCCCGCGATGACGCCCGATCACCTTGTAGCGGTCGGATACGCGTATCACCCGCTCCACGCCGGGCAACGCGGCGAAGTCGTCGGAGGGCACGGTGGCGGTGGGCCCGATCAGGTAGATCTCGGTCACGCTGCGCGACGTGCCCACCACCTCGTGGATGTCGGTGCGGATGTCGGTGTGCTTGCGCGCTTGGCGCACCACCTCTTCCACCTCGGCGCTCGCCGCCTGGATGCCCGGCGTCATGATGATGATCATCGCGTCCCCCTTGGGCTCGGCTCGTCGCGTCCGCCGAGCGCCTGCGTCGTCTTCACAACGCAGCGCGTCAGTCTATACGGCCGGCAGATGCGCGGTCATTCGTCGGCGACCATCTGTAGCGCTTGCACGGCCAGAAACGCGGGATGGAGGTTGCGCGGCGTGGCGATCGCCCGCAGCCGTTCCACGGTGTCCGCGTAGAAGCGCCCTGCGGGGGTGGGCTCTCGCAGCAGGCTCTCGGCGGTGGTCGGCGTGGTCGCGGTGAGCAGCCGCGCGGCGATGCGAAAGCGAGCGCTCTCTGCGCGGTCGAGGACGCTGCGCGCCGCCTGTCGATCCCACGCATCCGCTGTCGCCGCGCGCTCGACGAACGCGCGCACGTCGCCGAGCCGCAGCACCGCGTCCACCGCGACGTGCACGTCGAGCGCTCGCTGCGCCGTTGCTCCCGTGTCTCGCGTCAGCGCCTCGATCACGAAGAACGACGCGAGATCGTCGAGGTTGCCGAGTGCCTCCACCAGCGAGGCGGGGACGCCGGATGCCGACCAGGCAGCGACTAGTCGCGCGCGGGCTTCGCGCTCGTCGCCGGTTCGTAGCGCCGCCACGGCGGTTGCGTGCGCGCTCGCTCGGACCGCGGCCGCAGCGAGCTCCTCGACTGCGGGAAGAGCGCATCGCCCGCGCGCTACGTTCCACGCCACCGCACCCGCGATGCAGCGGTTCACGCGCTCGACGAGCCCGAGCACGGTCGTGGCGTCGACCCGTGGCGAGGCCGTGGCGAGCGCTGCGATCTCCGCCAGGATGCGCTCGGCGCCGAGCACCGAAACCACCGCGAACCAAGCTCCTACCAACGTCTCGACGTCGGAACCGCTGGCCGCTTCCAGCTCGCTCACCAGGGTCAGGCCCGAGCGATTCACGATTCGATTGGAAAGCGTCGTCGCGATGATCTCGCGCCGCAGTGGGTGGGCCGCCACCGCGCCCGGGATCGAGCGGGCGATCGAGGGCGGGAAATAACCGAAGAGGAAGGGCTGGAGCGCAGGCCCATCGATGAGCGTGCCGCGCATCAGCGCGTCGTAGATGCGGCGCTTCTCGTGGGCGAGGAGCACGGCGAGCTGTGGCGTGAAGAAGCCGTGCCCCTCGGCGCGCTGGTTCTTGAGCTCGCGCTTGGCGAAGCCTTCGCGCTCCGCGTCCAGATGGCCGGTCGCCGCGAGGCGGCCGATCATGTCCTGGTACACGTCGAAGAGCACCCGGCTACGACGCTGGTCGTACGCGAGCACCAGGCTCTGCAGTCGATTGTCCTCCAGCACCTGCTCGCAGACCTCGTTGGTGGCGGCGGTGAGCGCCCGGGTTTCTGCGGCGAGGTCGAGCTCGCCGCGGGAGCGGGCGGTGGCGAGCGCAATCTTCAGGTTCACCTCGTGGTCGGAGCAGTCGACCCCGCCCGAGTTGTCGATGGCGTCGGTGTGGATGCGCCCGCCCAGCGCCGCGTACTCGCAGCGCGCCGCCTGTGTGAAGCCTAGGTTTCCGCCCTCGGCGACCACCCGAGCGCGCAGTTGCGAGGCGTCGACGCGTACCGCGTCGTTGGCCTTGTCGCCCACGTCGGCGTTCGATTCCGCGGACGCCTTGA
>CAYUSL010000344.1:0-6841 GCA_964447125.1 uncultured bacterium
CGACTCGATAGAGCGGCGTCGAGCCGTCGCTCGCCAGGAAGCTCGCGTCGATGTCGAAGAGCTGGCCGGGCGCGAGCTGTCCGTCGGGCCCGATCACGGGATCGAAGGCTCCCGGCGGGAAGATGCCCTTCAGGAAGGACACGGCGACGCAGTCGTCGTCAGCCACCGACTGCACGTTTTCGATGCGCATCATGACCAGCAAGCTCGCGTCCTCGATGGATGCGTCGAAGATCAGCGCGACGTCGTCGGCGAAATCGAAGGTTGCGACCAGGGGGCCGAGCTGATTGTCGACGCCCGGCGTGCTCGCCGGTGGGGGCGACGTGAAGTCCGGCTGGTTGCAGGTGGCGGCATCGCCCGAGTCGCTGACGCGCTCGTCCACGTCGAATCCCGGCACCACGGTTGCCGACACGGGCGTCGCGACACCGATCGAGCTGACCACGTAGAGAAGCGTTTCTCCGCCGCTACACGAATCGCCCGAGCTCGGCGGATCGGGGGTTTCGGGAGTGTCCGTGCCTCCACCGCCTGAGCCACCACCGCAACCGACGGCCGAGAGAAACGTCAGCACGCCGACGAGCGCAACGCTCGCCCACGACCGAGAAGCGATTCGCGAGTTCACCAGCGACTCCAACGTCTCGGCGCCGTGCCCGAATCAGCCGAGGAGATCGTAGAACACCTTGGGTGGATGGCGCGTCACGTGGCGCTCCACGGCGCGCGCGACCTTGAGCGCTGCTCCTTCTTCCCACGGTGCGGCCATGACTTGCAGCCCGATGGGAAGGCCATTCGCCGAATAACCTGCCGGCACGGTCACTGCCGGATAACCCGTGAGATTGCCCGGGAACGTGAAAGCACAGATCCGGTCGATGAGCGCGTCATCCACTTCACCGTAGCGCTCGGCGTCGCTCCGGATCGGTACGGCGGTGGTGCCGGTGGTCGGCGATACCAGCACATCGACGGACTCGAGCACTTCGCGAAACGCTCGCTCGATGCGGGTGCGCGCGCGCTGGGCGTGAACGTACTCGGGCCCCGACCCGCGGCTCGCCGTGTCGAGCAAGAGCCGCGTGTCCGGCGCGTAGTCGTCGCGGTGCTCGCGCATGTTCTCGATCTGCGACGCCGCCATCTCGGCGCCCATGGTGACGAGCAAGGTGACGCGCACCAGATCGAGGTGCCGGATGCGCACGTCGACCACGTGGGCGCCGTCGTCGCGCAATCGTTCGAGCGCTGCGCGACACGCGCCGATCACGTCGGGCGACGCCTGGTCGAAGAAATCGGGGCACACGCCGACCCGCAACCCCTTCACGTTGCCTTGCCGGACGCCGCGCAGATCGAGAGTGGGCTGTCCCAGCGTGTTGGGATCGCGTGGGTCCTCGCCCGCGACGAGTGACAGGATCTCGCTCGCGTCCGCGACCGTCGCCGCGAGCGGGCCGACGTGCGCGAGCGTCCACACCAGCGGCAGGGCACCGGTTTCGGGCACACGGCCGTACGTCGCCTTCACGCCGACCACGCCGCAGAGCGACGCAGGAATCCGAACCGAGCCACCCCCATCGGCACCGATCGCCGCGGGAACCAGGCCGCATCCGACCACCGCGCCCGAGCCGCTCGACGAGCCACCGGTGATGCACGCCGGATCGTAGGGATTGCGTGCCGCACCGTGATGCGGATTGATCCCAGTGGCGCCGAGACCGATCTCGTGCATGTTGGTCTTACCGACCAAGATCGCGCCCGCCGCACGCAGCCGCGCCACCACCGTGGCATCTTCACGCTCGCTCCCCTTGCCCAGGAACTTGGTGCCGCCTGTGGTCGGGTAGCCGATCTGATTGAGCTCGTCCTTCACCGCGATCGGGATGCCGTCCAGCGGTCCCGCCGGCTTGCCTTTGCGCAGTCGCTCGGTGGCCGCCTTCGCCGTGTGCAGGATCTCGTCGTCGTCGCTGGCGATGAAGATCCGCATCGCGGGCGACTGCGCCTCCGAGGCGTTCCGCGACTCGATGAATCGCTCCGCCACGGCGAGCGGGGTGGCGCTTCCGTCACGATACGCGGAGCGAAAATCGTCGAGGGTCCGAAACGTGAAGTCGCTCACCGACGCTTCCCTCCCGACGTCCGGCGAATGGGCGCAGGCGGGCGCGGCAACGTGAAGGGCGGCTCGTCCTCGGCGAAGCTCGCGTCCAGCAGCTCGTCGATGCCGAGCTGCTTGCGGAGCACACCGGCGAGCATCAGCTCCACCACCGGCAGCCCAGACGCGACCGAAACCGTGCGAAGCGCCGACCCGGCGATGCGCGGGCCTGGTTTGCGAAGCTTGCGGCTCACGATTCTCCTCCCTCGCTCAGTCCCGAAGCCGACGGCAACGTGTCGATCCGCCCCGTGCGTTCGAGCTCGACCAAGCGCGTCGACAAGAGCAGGAAACCACCGATGCCATAGCTCACGTTGTCCTTGGTGGGAACGATCGCGTAGTACCAGAATGGCCCCGGATTCGTACCGACGCTGGTGCCGCTCAACACGTAGCGGCCGTCTTCTTCCACGCGCACGCGTCCCAGCAGACCGTCGAGGCCACGCGCTGCAGACTCCACGGCCTGGTCTCCGGCGAAACCTTCCTCGAAAGCACGCGCGAACGCATACGAGATCATCGCGGAGCCGGCACTCTCGAGATACGTCTCGCCGGGGCGATTGAGCACCGTCCAGTAGAGCCCCGTCGCTTCATCCTGCATCGCGCGCACCGCGTCCGCTTGCCGCGCGAGTCGCGCCAGCACGGACGCGCGTCGCGGATCGCTGTCCGGCAGCGCCGCGGCGAGGTCGTATCCCGCCACCAGCGCCCACGCGTTGCCGCGCCCCCAGAAGACGTGATCGTCGATGGGAGGATGGTTCTGCTTCGCGAGGTCGTCCCAACTGTGGGTCCAGAAGCCCGACTCCGGATCCTGCAGATGCCCGCCGAAGATCTCGTACTGGCTCGCCATCAGATCGAGGTAGCGCGGGTCGCCGGTGCGCAGCCCGGTCTGGATCAAGAACTCGCCGAACATCACCAGCGAGTCCACCCAGAGCTGCTGCTCGAGCACCAGCGGCAGAAAGCCCAGGTGCGCGATGCCTCCGTCGGAGATCCGCGGTGCTTTCTCGAAGAGGTACGTGTCGACGTCATCGACGATCGGCTGCAGCTCGGTTGCGCCGCGCCGCCCGATCAAGAGCGACGCCACCGTTCCCGGTGGACAGGAATCGCTCCAGAAGATCGTGTAGCCCGACTCCTGGTGCGCGTGAAGCCAGTCGAGCGCGTAATCCTCGTACACGGAGTCGCCCGTGGTGCGGCTCAGCTCCAGCATGCCGAGCATCAAGAGCCCCTCGCCCCAGCTCCAATCGACGTCGGAAGGGGCCTCCCCGCGCATCCAGGTGTCCGCGAGCCCACGCGCCACGCCGAGTAAATCGCGCGCCGCTGCCGAGTCGGCGGTGCTGTCCCCGCCGCACCCGGCGAATGCGAGCGCGAACGCGAGCGCCGTCGCCGTGGCACCGCGGACAGCCGGACGAAATGCGCACGCTCGGCTCATGACGCGCGGCGAGTATAGCCGCGGTGCTGGCGGCCGCGTCGCTCACGAAGCAGCACCCTGCGGACCCGACGGAGCGGGTCCCTCCAGGCCCGGCAGCGCGCATCCCGTCCGCCCTGGAGGGCGACGCTCCGTCGGCGCCACCGCCAACACCCGGACCCGACGGAGCGGGTCCCTCCAGTCACTTCCGCGCAATCGCGCGGTCGATGGAGCGCGCCGCTCCGTCAGCGCCGCGCGACCCGCACGTTGACGGGCTGGGCGACGCGCATGTCGATCTGGACCGCGGCGAATCCATCGGTCACGGGGGCAGTCTGGGCGCGGCCGTCGACCGTCACTTCCCACGAGGTGGCCTCGTTCGGCACGCGGACGTGGAGCACGCGTGTGCCATCGACGATCGGGCGATACGTGACGTCGATCCGCTCGCGGTCCACGTCGAGACGAATCAGCGGGAAATCGAGGACGAATCGCTCGCGCGGCACGTGCGGGTCGATGCGGAGGCCATCGCCCGTGGGCTCGATCCCCGCGACACGCAACGCAGCCAGCAGCGCCATCGCATGCGGGTTCTGGTTGAGCGCCGGGAAATCGGTCATCGGCGTGACGATGCTCGACCACGTGCCCCCGCTGCCCTTCGATTCGAGCGCGTCCGGGCCAGTCCAGATCCCGATCCAGCTCTCGGGAAAGGCTTCTGCGCGTGTGTAGAGCGCGTGGCGTTCGAGGGAGCGCCACGCCAGCTCGTCGCTGAATCGCGTGTAGCCCCAGGTGAGGAGCTGCGAAACCGCGGGCCACACTTGGCCACCCGACCAGAGCGGTGCACCCACGGGCGATGGATCGTCGAGCTCGCTTCGGATCGATTCGACGAGCGTCGCGAGCCGATCGTCTCGCGCGGCGCGGGAGATCAACGGCCACGGCTGCGCTTCCAGATCGATGGATTGTTCGCCCAGCACCACCGGCCGATCGTCTCGATCGCGCAACACCGCGCGCGTGTACCACTGGCCTGCCCACTGGCTGTCGAGCGCGGCAGCGAGCGAGCCCACAGGCTCGCGCAATCGCGCTGCAAGCGCCGCATCGAGAGGCTCGAGCACGTCGGCAGCGAGGGGCAGCACCCAGAGCGCCATGCCGGTGTTCGAGCACGACTCGCCGTGCGCCAACGTGTTGCCCCAGTTCACGCCTTCGTTGCCTGCGGCGATCACGTTCGATGCCACGACACCGTCCGACCAGTCGCCGTCACGGACGCGGATGAGGCCGTTCACGCCGGTGCCGACCACGCCGAGCAAGTGCTCGGCTGCGGCGCGAGCGTGATCGAGGACGGTCGTCGAGGTCGCACCCGGAGCCAACTCGCCGGGGCCACGAAACGGAACGTGCTCGTCGAGGAAGGCCGTGTCTCCCGTCGCAGCCACGTACTCGGCGAGCGCCATCAGAAAGAAGAGATCCAAATCCGACGGTAGCTCGTGGACGACCAGACCGCTCGCGAAGCCGTGCCCGCCGAAGGTGTAGATGATCTGGCCATCGGATGCGCGTGTGAGGCGCATGATGAAGCGCAGGTTCTCGCGGGCGAGGTCGGGGCGCAGGTAGGTGAGCGGGATCGCGAACAGCGCCTGATCGCGCGGCGCGCCGTCGATGCCTTGCACGTAGAGATACGCCGAGCCTTGCACGGTCACATGCGTGCCGTAGTAGCCGTGGTAGGCGGTGGCTGCGGGCAAGGCAGCCGAATGCCAGGCGATCTCACGCGCCAGCGCGGGATCGTCGTCGGTCGCGAGGAAGCCGAGAGCGGCGCGACGCTCGGCCTGGCTGGTCGCGAGCGCGTCGCCCCGACGGTACCGCGCGACCAGCGATTCGAGGCCCTGTACAGGCGCGATCGAGCCGTAAGCAAAACGGAGCACGCGGCTCTCGCCGGGCTCGAGGGCGAGGTCGTGGCGCAGCACCAAGCAGAGCGGCTGACCGGCGGCGCTGCGCTCCGGCGGCAGCGAGCCCGGACCACCCGCCACCACCGCATCGGGCCTCGCATTGCCTCCGCGTCCGAAGAAGCTCGCCTGATCCGTGTAGCGAGCGCTCGATCCGCCGCTCAGGTCGGCGAGAAACACGTCGTCCGGATACCAGTCGACCGTGGAGATCGCATCCGGCTCGATAGGCGCGGGACCGTTGCTGCGCGTCGAGACGCGCAGCGCCTGCACTCGCGGATCCCACGTCGCTGCTTGCAGGAAGTCCGCGCTCAACCCGTCGCGATAGCCATCGCCGAGGCTGCCGAGAACGCCGGTCATGGACGGCAACGGCACGAGCTGATGCAGGTTCACGTCCCAGAACTCGTAGTGCGCCAGCGCGCGGCGCTCCGCCGACTCGTTCCGGATCGTCACCTCGCTCACTACCAACGGATCGTCGCCGGCGGGCGCGAACACCCGGTGCTCGGCAGCGATGCCGCGGTGCGTGAGGGCGGTCTCGAAGTAGCCGACGCCGAACACCCGGCGGGTCGCGGCGTCCGCAGGACGATCCCGGTACGCTGTCGACCACACCTCCGTGCCGTCGGCGAGGTAGCCGAAGCCACCCGCGAAGTTCCCCTGCTCCGGCGCGAAGCGATCGAGCAGCGTGGGCGCACGATCGGACGCGTAGACCTCCACGTAGCCGTCGTTGAAGCCCAGCGCGTTGATGCGGTCGTTGCCGAAGTTGAAGACGTGATCGCGCCGGTCCCGATCACGCGAGTCCGGGAATCGTGCCCGTGCATCGGCGTGCTGATCGAGCGTGTACTCGTACGCTGGCAACTCGTCCGCGTCGAGTATCCAGCGCCCGAAGATCCCGCTGCCGCGATCGGTCTCGACGAGCGCGGGCGGGTCACGCGCGGGCAGTGCCGAAGGTGAGCTCCCGCTGCAGCCGACGCCGAGAAACGTCACGACTGCGAGCGCCCGTGTGGCTCGGCGCATCACGAGTCGGCGCTCCGCGGGACGCGACACTCGCTCAGCGTGGCGGCTTCTTGGCGAGCGCCAGCACGCGATCGAACTGCTGCTTCGTCACGGGCGCCACCGAGAGCCGCGACTGACGCACGATGGCCATCTCCCGAAGAAGCGGGTCGGCCTTGATCGCGTCCAGCGTCACGGGGGACGCGAGCACTTGGTGCGGCGCGACCTCCACCACCGACCAATCGCCTTCCTTCGCCGTGGGATCGGGATACGCCTCGCGCACCACACGCGCCACCCCCACCACACGGCGCTCGCTCACCGAATGATAGAAGAGCGCGAGATCGCCCACCTTCATCGCGCGAAGGTTGTTGCGCGCTTGGAAGTTCCGGACTCCGTCCCACACGCCCCGCTTCTGCCGGACGAGATCGTCCC
>CAYUSL010000345.1:0-6784 GCA_964447125.1 uncultured bacterium
TGCCGCGCGCACGGCCGGTGACCGCGGCCGCTCACGCGCTCGGCGCGGATACGTCGCGGGTTCTCGCCGAACTCGGGATCCGCGCGTGTTGATCCGGCGCGCGGAGATCGACGGCCGCACGCCGCTCGACGTGCGGATCGTGGACGGGCGCGTTGCCGCTGTGGCCGAGTCGCTCGATGCGATGCCGGGCGAGACCGTCGTGGATGCCGAGGGCGGTGCGCTCCTGCCCGGGTTGCACGACCATCACATTCATCTGCTGGCCCTCGCGGCGGCCGACCGCTCGGTGCGCTGTGGTCCGCCGCAGGTGCAGAGCGAGGATGCGCTGGTGGCGGCGCTGCGAGCGGCTGCCGCCACGACTCAGCCGAACGAGGTCGTGCGCGGAGTCGGCTACCACGAGTCGGTCGCGGGCGTGCTCGATCGTCACGTGCTGGATCGCTGGCTTCCCGGGCGCGCAGTGCAGATCCAGCACCGAACGGGCGCGCTCTGGATGGTCAGCTCGGCGTGGATCGAGGCGGTGGGACTCGACGATCTAGCGAATGGCGTGCCGCCGGTGGAACGGGACGCACGCCAACGAGCCACGGGACGGTTGTATCGGCTCGACGGCTGGGTGCGCGGGGTTTCTCGCCGTGGACCACCGCCGAGCCTCGCAGCCGTCGGCACGCGCGCGGCGAGCTTCGGCGTGACGGGTCTGACCGACGCCACCCTCGGAAACGCGCTGAAGGAGCTGCGAATTCTGGAACGCGCCGTGCGTGTCGGCGAGCTCGAGCAGCGCCTAGTGGTCATGGGGTGCTCCAATCTGCCGGTTCCGCGCCAGCCGGGCGTGGCGCTCGGTGCCGAGAAGATCGTCCTCGACGAGTCGAGCCTGGCGGCATTCCAGTCCGTCGTTTGGGCCATCGCTGCCGCACACCGTCGTGAGCGCGCCGTAGCCATCCACGCGGTGACGCGACCCGAGCTGGTCGTCGCGGCAGAGGCTTTTCGCGAGGCCGGCGTGCGACGCGGCGACAGGATCGAGCACGCCGCGGTTGCGCCGCCCGACGTGGCCGCGCTGGTGGCGGAGCTCGGCCTCACCGTGGTGACTCAGCCCCACTTCGTTCGCGAGCGCGGCGATGCGTATCGCCGTGACGTCGAAGCACGCGACCAGCCCTGGCTTTATCGGTGTCGCGGCTGGGACGAAGCGCGCGTGCCGCTCGGGGCGGGAACGGATGCACCCTTCGGTGATCCCGATCCGTGGCTTGCCATGCAAGCGGCCGTGGATCGGCGCACCTTCGACGGTCACGTGATGGGGGTCGCCGAGTCCCTCGATCCCGAGCGTGCGCTGGCGCTGTTCACGACTTCCGCCGACGATCCGGGTGGCATGCCTCGCACGATCGTGCGTGGCGTGCCTGCGGATCTCTGCCTCCTCGATCGTCCGTGGCGTCGGGCGCGGGACGAGCTGTCGAGCGCGCGCGTCGCGGCCACGTTCGTGGCCGGTCGTTGCATCTGGCGGCGGGACGCATGAGCGTCGCGTCGAGCCCATCGACGCTCGCGCTGACGATCGAGTCGGTGCTGCGGCGCGGCTGGGTCGAGACGGTCCGCTGGATGCTCGCCGAGCGCGCGTTCGATCGCGAGCGCGGCATCGAGACGTTCGCGCGCATTCCAGTGGCCAAGCTCTTCCCGCGCGGTGGGCGTGCGGCACTGGCTGCGAGCGAGTATCAGCCGGTTCCGGTGCGACTCTTTCGCGCCGCGCTGGCGCAGGTGCCCGCCGAGGCGCGTGCACTGCCGTTCCTCGATCTCGGCTGTGGCAAGGGGCGCGCGCTGGTGCTCGCCGCCGAAGCCGGCTTTCGACGGCTGCGCGGTGTCGACCTGGCGACGTCACTCGTGGACGTGGCCCGCGCCAATCTGGCCATCACTGCTGAGCGCCTGCGTGAATCGCTGGACGTTCGTATCGACGTCGGCGATGCGCACACCTGGCCGTTCGAGCACGACGAAGGGACGCTCTTTCTCTTCCACCCCTTCGGAGCGCGTGCGATGCGTCGGGTTGCCCGTGCTGTCGCGGCTTCGGTAGCGACGCACCCGCGGACGGTCTGGATCGTGTACGTCAATCCCGTTCACGGCTCGGTGTTCGCGGATACACCCGGATTTCGCGAGCATGCCGTGGGGCGCACGCGCATGCCCGGCACCCTCGATTGGGTGGTGTTCGAGGCGGTCGGCTGAACCTAGATCTTCGTCGGCGTCTGCAGCGCGGGCGCCTCGACGACGCCACTCGCGACCAGCCTGGCGAGGGTTGCGTCGTCCAGACCGAGCAACTCGCGGAGCACGTAGTCGTCGTCCGATCCCACGAGCCCACCGGAAGAGTCCGTGCGTCCCGGTGTCCGGCTCAGGTGCGGGGGGATCGCGGACGCGGTCACTTCTCCGAGCGAGCGATGGGGAACCTTCTCGAAGAAACCGCGAGCGCGGAGCTGGCGATCGCGCTCCCACAGATCCCGAATCGTGTGCACCGGGCCCGCGGGTACGCCCGCGGCTTGCAGCGTCTCCGCGATCGCGAACGCGTCGCGCGTGCGCGTCCAGGCCGCCAGCGCGTCCTCGATGGACTCGACGTGTGACGCGCGGCCGTCGAGGGTTGCGAAACGAGGATCGCGGGCCCATGCAGGCTCGCCGAGCACCCTCACGAGGGCACGCCACTGGGCATCGCTCTCCACCGCGATCGCGCACCAGCGGTCTTCGCCGGCGGCACGGAAGACTCCGTGCGGCACGGCATGTGCGGCGCGATTGCCGAGACGCTCGGGCTCCCGTCCCGAATGAGCGGCCTCGACCATCCGATCGCCGAGTGCCGCGACCAGACACTCGTATTGCGCCAGATCCACGTAGCTGCCGCGCCCTGTGCGCGCCAGCCGGTCGAGCGCTGCGAGCACGGCCACCAGCCCGTGCAGGGCACTCAGGGCGTCGGGATACGCGTATTGGGTGAACGAGCACGGAGCGTGAGCGAATCCCGAGAGCGCAGCCAGACCCGAGGCCGCCTCGATGTTCGGTCCCCAGGTGGGCGTTCCCGAATTCGGTCCGCTGCCGCCGAATCCCGTGGTGCTGAGCATGATGAGCTCCGGGCGATGGGCGGCCAGCGCGCCATAGCAAAGGCCGAGTTTCCCAGCCACCTCGGGCAACATGTTCTCGATGACCACGTCCGAGACCGAGACCAGCCGCTCCACGAGCGCGACAGCGCCCGGCTTGGCGAGGTCGATGGAAACGAATCGCTTCCCGGCATTCCAGTCGGTGAACCACGGCGACTGGTCGGGGCGCGCGCTGCGATCGACTGAACGCGGCGGCACGTAGAGTCGCACCACGTCGGGATGAGCGCGGGATTCGACGCGGATCACTTCGGCCCCTGCCCAGGCCATCCAGCGGCCGATCCACGGGCCGGCCATGCCGGCGGTGAGCTCGAGGACGCGGATGCCGTCGAGAGGGCGGGCGCGGCAGTCGCTCGCGGTCTTGGCGGCCAACGCCGTTCGTGCAGGCGAGCCGTCGTGCGCGGGCTCGCGCGGGATTTCGGTGGCGCAGCGAAACGGCGAGCCCGGCATGCGGAGCACGCCCGCTTCGGGATGCGCGACGTCACGCCAGAACCCCCGGCTCGCGAGCTGCGGATCGCGTAGCACGCCGAGCGCCGTCTGCACCGCCGTCACGGCGAGGCGCCGCGCCGAGGCCTCCGCGAGAAACGCAGCCACGGTGTAGCGGGCTGCGAGCTCGCCGATCCACAGGTCGAGAAGCTCGCGGTGCTCGATCCGATTCGCCGAGGCGCCGCGGAACATCGGATCCAAGGCGTCGTCGTTGCCGCTGGACTCGGCGATCCAGCGCGCCAGCGCTTCCCAGTGCAGCGGACGATTGACGATCAGGTAGACGAGGCCGTCGCTGCACGCATACGCGCCGGACGGCACCGATGCGAAGAGGCTGGTGCCGCGGCGTTTGGGTTCGATGCCGTCATCCAGGTACTTGGCGATGCCGCAGATGTGGGCGATCGAGGCGAGCGCCTCCTGCGCCGAGACGTCGACGTGCTGGCCGCAACCGGTGCGCTCGGCGTGGTGAAGGGCGAGCAGCGCACCGGCGACGGCCACGATCGAGGCGCTCACGTCCGCTTGCGCGCCCGCGAGGCGGACCGGCGGATCGTCCGCTTCGCCGATCAGATGAGCTGCACCGGCGGTCGCCGAGGCAATCAGATCCGACGACAGCCAATCGCGTCGCGGGCCGGTGGAGCCGAATCCCGTGAGGGAGACGTGGACGAGCGCAGGGTTGCGAGCTGCCAGCGCGCCACGCCCCAGCCCGAGGCGTGCGAGGCGACCGGGTGCGAGGCCATCGAGGAGGATCGTCGCGGAGCGGAGCTCCGCGCGCAATCGCTCGCGATCGTCGGCTCGATCGAGGTCGAGGTGCAACGCGCGTTTTCCCGCGTTGAAGTAGAGGTGGGCGATCCCGCGCTCCGGCCCGGCGATGCCGCCCAGGAACGGCGCGCGGTGGCGGATCGGCGCGCCGTCGGGCGGCTCGATCAGCACGACCTCGGCACCGAGGTCGGCGAGAATCCGCCCCGCGGGATGCGTGATGGATGCTCGCTCCACCACCTCCACTACCCGTCGCCCAGCGAGGGGGCGCGCGGGAGTGGGATCGTTCGCGTCGGAGGCTCGGGTCATCGGCGCGCGGCGCGCGAGTCACGCGCGCGGCCCGCGATTCTACGCGGGATCCGCGAGTTGCGGGTGCAACAACTCAGGGGCCACTTGCGGTGGCTCTGCGGTGCGTCTGGTGAACGAGCACGAACACCATGGCTGCGACGTCGCGGCACGCATCTGGTGAACGGCGTTGAAGTAGATTGGGCGCCCCCATCCGAACCGAGCGGCGTGGTCGCGCGTCGATGTCGAGGAAGGACGAAGCATGAGTCGAGGAGCGCTCGCAGGAATCCGCGTGATCGAGCTGGGCGAGGGAGTGTCGGCTGCGTTTTGTGCGCGGCTCTTCGCCGATTACGGCGCCGACGTCATCAAGGTCGAGGCGACGGGGCGCGGCGACCAGACGCGAACCTGGGGACCGTTTCCCGGCGACGCCCCGCATCCCGAGAAGAGCGGCACGTTCTTCTTTCTCAACACCTCGAAGCGAAGCGTGGCGATCGACCCATCCGTCGAAGCGGAGCGCGAGAAGCTGCGTGCGCTGGTGCAAGGCGCCGACATCGTCGTGGAGAACCTCGCACCGGGTGCGCTCGCGAGCATGGGACTCGATTACCCGTGCCTCGCGACCCTCAATCCGAACCTGGTGATGATCTCGATCACACAGTTCGGCCAGACCGGACCCTACGCGAGCTGGCGAGGCATCGATCTCAACGCGTATCACCTCTCGGGTGCCAGCCATCGCTATTGCGGCCGGCCCGGCGAGTCGCCCCTCGAGCACGGCACGTTCGCCGCCGATTTCTTCGGTGCCATGACGGCGGCCTCGTGGGGCCTGGCGGCCGTGCTCGGCCGCGACCGCGTCGGCGGCGGCCAGCACCTCGACGTGTCGAGCGCCGAGGCCATCGCCGCGGCGTTCGTGGGCGGCCAGAACATCGGCGGCTACGCACAAGACGGGAAGTGGGAGCGACGTACTGGCGTTGGAATGCCACTCGGCGCGCCGGCCACGATCCTGCCGTGCGCCGACGGTCACGTGTGGATGCTGGCCCTCGAGCCGGGTCAATGGAACGGGCTGGTGAAGGTGATGGGCGAGCCCGAGTGGGCGCAGCTCGACATGTTCCAGGACATGTTCCAGCGCGCCCAGAACTCGGACGTGATCTATCCGTTCATCGACGAGTGGCTGGCGGACAAATCGAAGTTCGACGTGATGGAGCGCTGTCAGGCCGCGGGAGTGCCGGTGACCGCCGTGTTCCGGGTCGGCGAGGCCGCCGAGCAGCAGCACCTCAAGGAGCGCGGTTATCTGGTCGCGGTCGAGCATCCCGAGCTGGGTCGGGTGCGCACGCTGGGAGCGCCGTTCAAGCTGCCGGCGAGCCCGGGCGGCCCGAGTCGTCCCGCGCCGCTGCTCGGCGAGCACACTGCGGAAATTCTCGGAGAGTCGCCGAAAGGTGGCGGTGCCCCAGGGAGCAGCGACGTTTCTGTGCGTGCCGCGGTCGAGACCGCAACCGGTGCGCGTCTGCCGCTCTCGGGCATCCGTGTGGCGAACTTCGGCTGGGTGTGGGCCGGGCCGGTGGTGGGTCAGACGCTCGGATTCCTCGGCGCCGACGTGCTCAAGATCGAGTCGCGGGCGCGGATCGACATGACCCGTCAGCTTCCGCCCTTCGGTGAAGGCATCCGCGATCCCAACCGTAGCCTCTCGAATCACGCCTGCTGGGCAGGGCAGGGCAGCGTCACGCTGAACTTGAAGAAGGCGGAAGCGCGCCAGCTCGCCTTGGATCTGATCGCGACGTGCGACGTCGTGGTGGAGAACTTCGGCCCCGGCGTGATGAACGAGCTCGATCTCGGCTACGAGACTTTGCGCAAGGTCCGTCCCGACTTGGTGATGTTTTCGATGCCCGCGGCCGGGCTCACGGGACCGCTCAAAGACATCCGTACCTATGGGCTCAGCCTCACCAGCACCACCGGCCTCGACAGCCTCGTGGGGTACGTCGACGGTCCGCCGATTCCCGTCGAAAACGCGTTCTCCGATCCGCTCAACGGTATCTTCGGCGCTTTCGCGATTCTCACCGCGCTTCATCACCGCGACGCCACCGGCCAGGGCCAGCACATCGACTACTCGCAGCAAGAGGCGGTGATGCAGCTCGTCGGCCCTGCGTTCATGGACTGGGAGCTCAACC
>CAYUSL010000346.1:0-6773 GCA_964447125.1 uncultured bacterium
CCATCGGTTCGCGCGTACAAGACGCGTGGAGGGCCGCGCTCCGTCGCGGCCGCAGGTTCCCATTCATGAATTCTTCGGGCTAAGTGCCCGTCATCCTTGACATCCTCTCGATGCGGGTGCGATCTTGCCGAACGCTGCGAGGGCGCGCGCCGGCGCGTGCTGCGCCGGCGATCGTGACGAGGAGGTCGAGAACGTGTCCGGTTCGAGCCTGATCGCGCTGCTCCGCGAGGACGTCGCCGCGATCTTCGATCGTGACCCGGCGGCGCGCACCACCTGGGAAGTCATCACGTGCTACCCGGGGTTGCACGCGGTGTGGTTCCACCGCGTCGCGCACGCGCTCTGGATGCGAGATTTCTTCTGGCTGGCTCGGTTGACGTCGCACGTCGCCCGCTTCCTGACGGGCATCGAGATCCATCCCGCCGCGCGCGTCGGGCGGCGCCTCTTCATCGATCACGGCATGGGTGTCGTCATCGGCCAGACCGCCGAGATCGGCGACAACGTCACGTTGCTGCAAGGCGTGACGCTGGGCGGTACGAGCACGAAGAAGGAAAAGCGCCATCCGACGGTCGAGGACAACGTGGTGATCGGCGCGGGTGCCGCTGTGATCGGACGGATCCGCATCGGGCGCGATTCGAAAATCGGTTCGGGCTCGGTGGTGATCCGCGACGTGCCGCCGCACAGCACGGTCGTGGGCGTGCCAGGTCGCGTGATTTTCCGCGAGGGTGCGGAGGCGGTCGACCTCAACCACACGGATCTGCCGGATCCGCAGGCGAGGACCACCGAGGCGATGTGGAAGCACATCACCGAGCTGGAGCGCCGTCTCGGCAAGCTCGAGATGCCCGGTGTCCCCGACACCGAGGCTCGCGGCGAGTCGCCGGAAGGCAGTGCGGAGTCGATTGCCGAGCCACCGAAAGCCTGACCGCGCGCCGGCCCCGCGAAGGTACCGAAGCGTCAGTCCGGCCCCGCCGCATCCGCGTCGCGAAGTCGCGTCGTGCCGCTCGAGTGGGTCGTTCCTCCGCCCGCCATGATTCGCTCGTCACAGAAACAGGAAGACGTGTCGTGAGATCCCGTGTCGTGGTCGCCATGAGTGGGGGCGTGGATTCGTCCACCGCGGCGCTCCTGGCGCGCGAGGCTGGGCACGAGGTGGTCGGGGTCACGCTGCGCCTCTGGAATCCTGCCGAGCCCAGTGCCACAGCCAAGGGCAAGAGCTGCTGCAGCCCGTCCGAGGTGGACGATGCAGCGCGCGTCGCAGCGGCGCTCGGCATCCCTCATTACGTCCTCGACTACGCCGAACCTTTCCGCGAAGCCGTGATCGCGCCCTTCGTTTCCGAGTACCTCGCCGGTCGCACTCCCATCCCCTGCGTTCTTTGCAACCAAGTGCTCAAGTTCGGGCGGCTCCTCGAGGCTGCGCGCAAGGTCGGTGCGACGGCGCTCGTCACCGGTCACTACGCGCGGCTCGAGCCCGGTGGCGCCGGTGAACCGCCACGGCTTCGCCGCGCCGTCGACCGCGGCAAGGACCAGTCGTACTTCCTGTTCTCGATCCCGCGCGCGGAACTGACGCAGATTCGCTTTCCACTCGGCTCCATTTCCAAGGAAGACGTGCGTGAACGAGCCCGGCGCGCCGGTCTCCCGGTGGCGTCGAAGCCCGAGAGCCAGGAGATCTGCTTCATCCCCAGCGGCGATCACGCCGCGTTCGTGGAGCGTGCTGCCGGGCACGACGGTCACGCGTGGGACGGCCCGATCGTGGACACCGAGGGGCGCGTGCTCGGGGTCCACCAGGGTGTGCATCGATACACCGTCGGCCAGCGCCGTGGCCTCGGCTTGGGAGGCGGCGAGCCCCGGTTCGTGGTGGGGATCGACGGCGCCACACGCACGCTCGTCGTCGGGCCACGTGCCGCGCTCCTCCACCGCAGCGTGCGGGCGCGCCAGCCGACCTGGCTGGTGGATCCTGTGCCGGCACCCGGAACGCGCGTGACGGCGCAAATTCGCTCTCGGCATGCCGAAGCGCCGGCTACGGTGGAGGGCGCCGACGACGAGAGCCTGGTGCTTCGCTTCGACGACCCGCAGGAGGCCATCGCGCCCGGGCAGGCGCTGGTGGTGTATTCCGGCGATCAGGTCCTGGGCGGCGGCTGGATCGAGTCGCGGGCGGCATGAGCGTGACCGCGCTGCTGCACCGCGAGCCCACCGTCGACTCGGGCGATCCGCGGCCGACCGTGTTCACGGTGGCGGTCGGCTGTCGCGTGAATCAGTCGGAGTCCGAGGGCTTCGCAGCCGAGCTGGCGGCGCGTGGCTTCACTGCCGCGCGAGATGCGACGCGCGCCGATCTCGTGGTGGTGAACACGTGCGCCGTCACGGGGGCCGCGGACACCGACGGACGCAAGCTCGTGCGTCGCATTCACCGCGCGAACCCAGGGGCGCGGATCGTGGTCACCGGCTGCCAGGCGGAACGTGAAGCCGAGGCGCTCGCTGCGCTGCCCGGTGTCCGCCTGGTGGTGGGGAACGGCGGCAAGCAGCGATTGGCCGAGTGGGCGGCGACGCTCGACGGGTCGGAGGCGCCGCGCATCGAGCGCCCAGCGCTGAGCGATCTCGACGGGTTCGTTGCGCTGGGGCCGGACACGCCACCGACGAGCCAGGCGCGACCTCTGGTCAAAGTGCAGGACGGGTGCGACCGGAGCTGTGCCTTCTGCGTGATCCCCGCGGCGCGCGGCGCTTCGCGATCGCATTCCGCCGAGGGAGTGCTCGCCGAGCTCGTACGGCTGGCCGCGGCGGGGTTCGAGGAGGCGGTGCTGACGGGCATCGATCTCGGCTCGTGGGGACAGGATCTCGACCCCGCGACGGATCTGGCGGCGCTGCTCGATCGAATCGACGCCGAGCGCCCGGTACGCCGGGTGCGCCTGAGCTCGCTCGATCCCCGCGATCTCTCCGGTGCCCTGGCCGAACGGCTCGCGCGCTTCGAGTGGATCTGTCCGCACCTCCACCTGAGCTTACAGACGGGATCGCCCGACCTGCACCGTCGCATGGGCCGTGGGCGCTTCCCGGAGGCACTCGGCGACCATCTCGAACGGATTCGGCGGAGTCGTCCCGATCTGGCGGTCGGGCTCGACGTGATGTCGGGCTTTCCCGGGGAGAGCGAGGACGATCACGCGCTGACGCTCGATTGGGTGCGCAATCAACCCGTGACCCATCTACACGTCTTTCCGTATTCGCCGCGTCCCGGTACGGCCGCGTTCGATTGGCTGCCATCGGATGGGCCGAGCTTCGACTCGCCCGTCGTGCACGCGGTCGTCGAGCGTCGTGCGCGCGAGCTGCGCACGCTCGGCACTCGCGCGCGGCTCGCCTTCCATCAGCGCCAGGTGGGTTGCGACCTGGACGTGGTGGTCGAACGCGTCAACGGCAGCGAGGCGCAGGGCACGAGCGGCAACTACGTCGGCGTGCGTTGGCCCGTGGCGCTCCCACCTCGCATCGGCAGCCGCACGCGGGTACGCGTGACGCGCGCCGCCGCCGAGGGCTGCACCGGGATTGCATCGTGAGCGATCCGCACGAAGGCGCGCCGTTGGCGGCGATCGAGCCCGCCGTGGTCTGCGATGTGGAGGGCGCGCTCGGACACCGGTTCGCGGATGGCGCGCTGCTGGAGCAGGCGCTCACCCATCGCTCGCTGCGCGTCGCCGCACCCGCTGGCGACAACGAACGGCTCGAGTTCCTGGGTGACGCGGTCCTGGACTTGGTGATGAGCGAGGTGCTCTACCGGGATTATCCCGATTCGCGAGAAGGGGACCTGTCGCGCAAGCGCGCTTATCTCGTGAGCACCACCACGCTCGCGGAAACGGCGCTGCGGCTGGGCCTCGAGAGCCGAATCCGGCTCGGTAAAGGCGAGGAGGCGACTGGCGGACGCGGCAAGGCGTCCATCCTCGCCAACGTGATCGAGGCGCTCATCGGCGCGGTGTTCCTGGACGCGGGCTTCGAGGCCGCCAGCGCCGTGGTGCGGCGGCTCATCGCCGATCCCTACGCGCGCTTGCAAGGCGGGGAAGCGCTCGCCGATCACAAGACCCATTTGCAGGAGCGCTGTCAGGAGGAGATGCGCGAAACGCCCGTTTACCGTGGCGTCGGCGAGTCTGGCCCCGACCACGAGAAGGTCTTCGAGGTCGAGGTCGAAGCCGGCGGCGAGGTGCTGGGACGCGGACGCGGCCGCAGCAAGAAGGAGGCGGAGCAGATGGCTGCGTGGGATGCGCTCGAAAGCGCGCGGTTGCGGGGAGGATTCGCAGCAGCGACGGCAGCAAACCTCACCCCCAGCGCGACGCCGGATGGAGAGGACACGTGAACGACGGCGACGCGACCGTGCACCGATCTGGGTTCGTCACGCTGGCCGGGCGTACCAACGTGGGGAAGTCCACACTGCTCAACCGCATCCTCGGCACCGACGTCGCGATCGTGTCGCGCAAACCCCAGACCACGCGCACCCGAATCCTCGGGGCGCACCACTTCGCTGGAGGTCAGGTGGTGTTCGTCGACACGCCCGGCTTGCACGAGCCCGAGCGCGAGCTGGGCAAGCGCATGCTCGCCACGGCGCACGCCGCCATCGCGGATTGCGACGTGGTGCTGGTGGTCGCCGATGCTCAGCGCAAGCCTGGCCCCGCGGAAGCCGAGATCGTGCGGCGGGCGGGGACGCGGCCGCTGGTGCTGGCGCTCAACAAGATCGATCGCGTCGAGAAGCCGTCGCTCCTGCCACGCATCGCCGAGTTCGACCGCATCGCCACGTTCCGCTCGATCCACCCGATCTCGGCAGCCACGGGACTGGGGTTGGCCGAGCTGGTGGATACCCTCGAACGACTCATGCCCGAGGGCCCGCCCTTTTTCCCCGACGGGCTCGTGACCGATCTGCCGGACTCGTTCCTCGCCGCCGAGCTGATCCGAGCGGAGGTGGTGGAGCGAACCGGTCAGGAACTGCCGTTCAGCGTGGCGGTGAAGGTGAACGAGTGGAACGAGCGCCCCGAGCAGGGTGACGTGGTGATCGCCGCGTCGATCCTCGTGGATCGCAAGAGTCAGCAGGGGATGCTGGTGGGGAAAGGTGGGCACAAGGTGCGGGAGATCGGCACCGCGGCGCGCAAGGCGCTCACGCGTCGCTTCGGTTGCCCGGTGCACCTCGAGCTCGCGATCGAGACCGCAGAAAACTGGACGCGTAGCGGCCGCGCGCTCGACCGCTTCGGCTACACGGATCCGAGCAGCGAGGACGACGCGTGAGCGGCGCCGCGCGATTGCCTTTGGTGGCGTTGGTCGGCCGGCCGAACGTCGGCAAGTCGACGCTCTTCAACCGGTTGGTGGGGAGACGCAAGGCCGCGGTCGCGCCGATGCCGGGGCTCACCCGCGACCGCATCTACGACGAGGCGGAGTGGCTGGGCCACCGCTTTCGCGTAGTGGACACCGGCGGACTGGATCGGGCCGCGACCGAGCACTGGATCCCGTTGCTCGAGAAGCAGACCCGGGCGGCGATCGAAGAAGCGGACGTGATCCTCTGCCTGCTCGACGCGCGCGAGGGGCTGACCACCGCCGATCGTGAGGTCGTGGAATTGGTGCGACGCACAGGCAAGCCGGTGGTGTACGCGGCCAACAAGGTCGACTCGCCCAATCAGCTCGATTGGCTGAGCGAGCTCACTCCCCTCGGGCTCGATCCGTTGGTGCCGATCAGTGCCGAGCACGGGGTGGGTGTAGAAGACGCGGTGGAGGCGGTGCTGGCGCTCGTCCCGGCTCCGCCCGCGGCGCCCACCGAGCTACCCGACGACGTGATCCGGGTGGCCATCGTGGGCCGGCCCAACGTCGGCAAGTCGAGCTTGCTCAACAGGCTCGCCGGGCTGGAGCGGGCATTGGTCGATTCCAAGCCCGGCACCACCATCGATCCGGTGGACACACTCATCGAGTACGAGGGGCGTTCGTACCTGTTCGTGGACACCGCCGGGATCCGTCGCCACAAGTCGTCGGCGCTCGCCGCCGAGTCCATCGGTGTCACGCTCGCGTTTCGCGCGATCGAGCGTTGTCAGGTGGCGCTGGTGCTGCTCGATGCCATCGACGGCGTGACCGCCGGTGACGTGCGCGTGGCAGGTTTCGCCGAGGAGCGCGGAACCGCGGTGGCGCTGGTGATCAACAAATGGGACCTGGTCGAGCCCAAGCCCGAGAATCCCGAGGCGTGGCAGCGAGAGGTGCGCAAGCGTCTCGGCTTGCTGGAGCACGCGCCGATCGTGACGCTCTCGGCCAAGACTGGGCAGCGCGTGCAGCGCCTGTTCGCGCTCGTGGATCGGCTCCACGCCGAGGCGTCGAAGACCGTCTCCACCAGCGAGCTGAATCGCGTGCTACGCGAAGCGCTGGAGCGCAACCCGCCGCCGCTCGAAGGCCGTCGGCCGGTGCGCATCTACTACGGGGTGCAACGGGGTCACCTGCCGCCGCGTTTCTTGCTCTTCTCGAACCGACCGCAATCGATCTCGGTCAACTACAAGCGCTATCTGGCGCGCCGGCTCAGAGAGGCCTTCGGTTTCGAAGGAAGTCCGGTGTGGATCGACGTGCGTGCGCGTCCGCGAGGTCGGCGGGCGGGGGATGATGCGAGCGAGGTCGACCTTCCGGCCGAGGTGGACGCGGCGAACGAGCTCGACGCGGACGTGGAATGACCGGTTCCAGCGTGCTCGTGCGAGGCTCTACGCGGTCGTGATTCGAGTCTCCGGGTAGTGGGTCGGTTTCGTGCCGAGCCCTTTCCAGGCGTGAGGGGCTGGGGGCACGTCGAAGGGTGC
>CAYUSL010000347.1:0-6771 GCA_964447125.1 uncultured bacterium
CGATCGTCTTCATGATCGGCGTGGCGCTCGTCACGCGGTACTTGGCGAAGCCGACGGTGGGCGCGTAGCGGACGGCAACCGGCAGGCTCGGCCAGTCGAGGTTCACCACCAATCCCACGTCGAGCGTGCCGAAGACGGGGCTCACGAGCTCGAGGGGCGGCAACGGGATCGAATCGACGAAGATCGCGGTGAGGTCGAAATTCTCGAACGTCCGGATCTCCTGGCTGGAATAGACGGGAACGACGTACTCGCCGATCAATTGGGAGAGATCGCCGCCGCTGAACGCGAACGCCAGCTCGGGCTGCAGGAACGAGCTGTGCAGCAGCAAGTCGTCGTGGACCTGTACGAACGGCTCGCCGAAGAGATCGCCGAGCAGCGCGCACACCGACGGCGGTTCGGCGCTTCCCTCACACAGCAGGTTGAAGCCGATCGCGCCGGACGTGAACAGAATCTCGTCGCTGCAGCTCTGGTCTGCCGAGAACGGCGGCGACGCGATCAGGTCCGGGAAGACTGGCGTCACCGGTGGAGGGCAAACCGCGTAACTGCGCGCGTCCGGATGGAACGGCCGCACGCCGAACGAACCGAGGGCGAAGCTCGGGTCGTCGATGTTCACCGTCAGTGGGTAAGGCACGGGGCCATCTCCCGGCCCGAACGCACCGAGCACCCCGCACTCGTTGAGCGCCAGCGCGAGGTCGGTGTTGATGTACCCCGGCCCGTCGGCGATGGCCCACGCTTGGCTGCTGGTTGCCGACTCACTGGTTCCGAGCACGCCATCCATGACCAACGGCACGCCACCGTCGGGTGCAGCATCGCTACGCCGACCGGTGATCTTGACCGTGTTGGCTTTGTACTCCTCGCCGGGCAACGACTTGGTGTAGGCCTGCGTCGTGGGAAGCGTGAAGCCCACCTCGACGTCGGCGACCGGTGCCAGCGTGAGCCCCATACCGGCCACGGCATTGGCGCTCGCGACCTCCCGTGCTCGCGAGCGAACGCCATCGACGAGCGCCGCGGCCGGCTTGGGACATTCCGCGAAACGCGTGGCGCCGGCGAGCGCGGCCTGCCCGGTGGCGTCTTCCAGCTCGGTGCGCGCCGTGGCGACGATGCCCACGTCGAGCACCACCGCGATCACCGTGACGATCAGGAGCAGGCCGACCGCAAACAACACGATCGCTTGCCCGGATTCGTCGCGATGCCACCGCGTGCGCATGCGCCGAACCACCGCCCTATTCGGTGAGACGTCAGTGCGTCGCCACCCGATCGAACGCGAGCGTGGGCGTCGACCCGGCGGGGAGCGGCCGCACGATTCGCGCCGTCAACAGGATCACCAGCTCGGTCTCCGTATTCTGCCCGTCGTCGCTGCGGAAGAGATTGCCCAACACGGGGACGTCACCCAGCCACGGAACCTTCGACTCCCCCTGCTCCTTGCGGGTCATCATGAGCCCGGCGATCACGATCGACTGGCCGTCGCGAAGCTGCACCGTGGTCTCGGCGCGCCGCGTGTCTAGCGCTGGGATCTTGAAATCCGACAGCACGACGCCGTTCGAGAAATCCAGGCTCGACACCTCGGGCATGACGTGCAACGAGATGGTCTCGTCATCGAGGATGTTGGGGCGGAAGTTGAGCTTCACGCCGAATTCTTTGTACTCCACCGTGACTCGCGGCAGCTCGCCGGTCTGAACCGAAGTGACCATCGGGATCGGCACCTCGCCACCGGCGAGGAAATGCGCGTCCTGACCGTTGATCGCAACCAGATTCGGCTCGGCGAGGATTCGCGCCACGCCGCGCTTCTCGAGCGCCTTCAGGAACGCGAAGATCCCGCGATCGGGCTGGAAGATCGTGAGGTCCGCGTTCTCGGGAAGCTGCCCGCTCGATCCGAGGACGTCGCCACTGGGCGTCCCGGGAACGACTCCCGGCAACACACCCCCGCCTCGCGTCACCACGCCCAGCCCACCCTTCACCACGTTGCTGTCGAGCATCACCGCCATGTCGATGCCGAGCTCGCGCAGGGCTTGGCGCTGGACCTCTGCGACCTTGCACTTGAGCAGCACCTGCTTCTCGGTGCTGCCTTGCGCTTCGACGCGGACCCTCACCTGCGTCCCGCGATCGTTGTGATCCCAGATCACCAGGTCGGTGGTGCCATTCGACTTGCCGTTCACCACCAACTGCGAGGGCGTCGCCATCACCACGTCGCCCACGTCCGGGTTGGCCACGGCGACGCGCTTCGCCGGCGAATCCAAGATCAGAACCCGCGACCGCCCAACGCCGAGCGACAGCAAGTTCTCGTTCAGCTCGGCGAGCCGCACGATGGGTCGCAGCTCCGGCGCCTTGGGTGGAGCCGCCGGTTGCACCGGAGCCACCGGGCGCGCAGGCTCGATGGGCCGCGCCGCAGGTTCGCGGCGTCCGGCCATCGGCTCGCGTCCCTCGGGATGAACGTCGAGGCTCGTCGCGGGGGCTGGCGACGTCGCGGGCGCCCGCGGAGCCGGTCGCCAGACTTGCTCGTGTGCGGGCGCCGCTTCGGCGAGCGCCTGACGCACGGCCTCCTTGATCTGGGCCGGCTGGATTGCCGGATTGGGCGCTGCCGGCGCCGGGGGGCGCGCGGCGATCTGCCCCCGCAGATCATCGATGCTCTTCTTGAGCTCGCCGATCTTCTCGGGGGTCACGAACTCGGGGGGAGGTGCATCGAGATTCGCCGGCAAGCGTCCGATCTCGGATTCGGATGGATAGGCGGGTGCGGGAGGCGGCGGCAGATCCGCGATTCGCTCGGGCGGTGGCTCTGGAAGCGTCTCCTCCGCGTGCGACCCCGCGGCCGTCGGCACTTCCGTCACGCTCAAGACGTCGGTGGGCTCGGCCGAGCCGCGCGCCACGACGTGCAGTGAGTATCGCGAGGTCACGCCCCCAGCTCCGATGAGCGTGATCTCGGTGCGCCCCGGCGCACGACCGACGAGCGTGACCTCGCCGGGGTGGTTGCGCTCCACGTCCACGATGCCGGCAGTGCCGACGTCGATTTGCGTCGCGGACCCGGTGACGTCGAACGATTGTGACTCACCCACGCCGAGCTCGAGCTCGCTGGGCTCTTCGACGGCGGGCGGCTGCGCGGAAGCGGTGGGCGGCTCGGCGGCAGCGAGGGCGGCGGCGGTGCTCGCCGAGGCGACGATCGGTTCGGGCTCGAGCGACGCGGCGCTCGGCGGCACGACGTCCACCGTGAATAGCCGAGAGCTACCGTCTGCGAGCCGCACCCGAAGCGGCGAGCTCCCGGTTCCGCGACCCACGATCTCGATCTGATCGGCGCTGTTCAGGAAGTAGCCGACGACCGAGCTGTCCGCATCGCTGATCTTGGCCACGGGGGCGCTCAGCGGCAGCGCGACACTCTGCCCCACCGGAACGCGAACGGTTTCAGGCGCGGGCATCCCCGCGACCAGGACGGCGGACACGAGCACTAGCGCGAGGCGCGTGGCGAGACGCCGTCCACCCAGGACTCCCGTACGCCGATCTCGTCGTGGCATTCCGCTCATCCTGTCGTGTCCTCTGGCACTGGCCGGGTCTGGCGAGCGCCCATCCTCAGAAGCTCACCGAGGTGCGTTCGCTGCCGCGGATGATCTCGACCTGCGGGCCCGTCGGCTGTGGAGCAGGCTCGCGCCCCTGCGGCACGAATCCGGGCTCTGGCAGGGCGAGCCCCAGCAACTCTTCCTTGGTGACGCCCGTGGTCTGAGCAGCGCCTTCATCCTGATAATTGCGCAGCGCCAGGTGGATCGATCCTTCCTTCACGGCCAGCGCGAGGCTCTCGGCTTGGGTCGGCGAGACCAGCAGCGTGGCGCTGGTCGGCGCGTTGCGATCACGAGCCAGGATCGCCGCACGCCCATTCGCTCCCTCGCCACGCGAACGGCTCCCGAGGTCGTTCTGCTCCATCTGGGGACCCGACGCAAGCACCTTCACGCGCTCCAGGATGACCTTGGAGAACGTCTCGCCGCGCGAATGACCGAACAACGACTCGCGCACGTTGCGGAACGTGCCGATCACGTCGACGTAGGATCCCGAGAGCACGTAGCCACCGACCCCGGTGACCTCGTCGACCGGCACCGTGAAGGCCCGCATGCCATCGGCCACCGCCACCGGCAGCGCCGCAGAGGAATCTGCCGCCGCCAGCTTGAAGCGATAAAGCGGCTCGCCAGCGAAGATCGCCGCCCGCACGATCTGACCCGCGACCGAATCGGCGCTTTGAACCACGTCCGCAGGCAGCAGATCCCGCGGCCACGATCGCTTCACGAACGCGGCACTCGCGACGTCCGAGGTGATGCGCGTGCCGGGCAAGAGATCCTGCTTCGCCACCAGCACGGCGACCACGTCGCTGCGCTCGCCCCGCGAGCTACCACGCGCGAGCTGCTGGTAGACGAGACCCGCGAGCAACGCGGAGACCGCGGCGAAGATCAAGAGCAGGATGACGGGACGTTTGGAGTCCACTCGCTCACTCCCTCGACGAGCCCGGGAAACGGGGTGACCCGCCCGCCCATGTGGTGTTTAGCGCGCCGCCGCGGGCGCGACGGCCGACTTCGTCCACCGGCATCCGATCGCGACTCACAGGATCAACACCCTCGCTTCACGACGAATCGTGATGGTCCCGTCGCCGAACACAGGCTCGGCTCCGAAACGGATGCTGCGCAGAAACGCGCCCGTGAGCAAGGGGTACTGAACGTCGACCTCGACGGTCAGCGTGTCTTCCCCCGCGAGCTGGCCGCTCTGGATGCTCGCCACGGCGAAACCACCGGCGCGCGTGAACGGCGCCAAGTACTTGGTGGCGATTTCGTTGGCGCGCGTCAGCACGGCCGGCGAGAACGGAACCTGCCGACGTGCATACTCGGCACCTTCCTTGGCGGCAGCAGCGGCGGCCGAGGAAGCCGTCCAGGCGATGCCGAACTCGATCATCGCCAGGAATAGCAGTAGGAAAAACGGCAGCACCAGCGCGAACTCGAGCGTGGACTGTCCCGCATCGCCGCGGCGCGCGAGCGTTCGGCGCGCCACCGATCGGCGCACGCTACGCCGCCTCACGACACCACCAACGCCGTAGCCGATCGGTGGATTCGGATCGAACCCGAACGGAACGGTGAGAAGAGCTTCAGAAACGGACCCGTGAGCAACGGCGCCCGAAGCTCGACGTCCACAGTCACCAGTCGACCGTTGCTCACCGAGTCGGCGCCGCGGGAGGTGAGCGAAGCGATCGCGTTCGGGCCGGCGAGCGAAGTGACGATGGAGTCGACTTGTGCCGAATCGAGCTGGCGCGTGCGCCGCACGTGCTCGACGCCTTCGTGTGCCGCTTGCGCCACCTGATTCGCCGTGTGCCACGCGTTGCCGAGCTCGATAGCACCCAACAAAAGGAGCAAGAAAAAGGGAAGGAATACCGCCAGTTCGATCGTAGCCTGGCCGCGCTCCGCCGCGCGGTTGGTCGCTTGCATCAAGGGGCCGTGGGCGCCGAGCGCGTTCGCAACCGTGAGTGGATGTCGACCTCAGCCAAGCAAAATCCCGCTGCAAAGCCGCGCCGTTACGCCACCGATCGCCAACGCCAGCCCGTACGGCACGGGGATTGTATCGTTGCGCGGAGTCGGCTTCAACATCGAAACGTCACGCGTGTACACCAGGTTTTTAAATTGAATCCAGGATGTTAGGACGCGCTCGCGACCGCGTGACGTCACCCCTAGCATGGCGACGGCCAGAAGTCCACCTGCTGCCGTAGCCCACAAGAAGGCTTCGACCGCGCCACGCGGTCCGAGACACGCGCCGAACGCCATGAGGAATTTCACGTCGCCACCACCCGCCCAGCGCAGCGCGAAAGGAACGACCAGCAACGCCATGGCGGTCGCGATCCCCGCGCTCGCGTCGCCGACGCCTGCCCACCCGCGGGTGGCTGCAAGCAGGAGCACACCGCCCGCCATCGCCGGCACCGTGAGCGCGTTGGGGATCCGTCGGGTGCGCAGATCGACGAGCGCACCCGTCGCCGCCACGCCCGCCACCCAGACATCCATCGCTTGCACGGTCACCCGCCGGGCCTCGTGTCGCGCGTGATACGCTCGCCGGGGACCATGGGCTCGATTACTCGCGCAATCCGCGGCGCGGCCCTCGTGCTCGCGGCGGTTACCGTTGCGGGCGTGACCGCCGAGCAGGGCGCCGCCGAAACCGAGGCACGAACCAAATCGAGCACGGCTTCGGTTGGCGGGGTGGATCTTTCGAAGCTCGGCATCCCGTTCTATCCGGGAATGGTTCGCATCGTGGCGTCAAACCCACCCACGGAGGCCAACGCCACCGCAACGGGCACCCCAACGCTCGCGAGCTTCGACACGTTCGTCACCGAGGATCGCTTCGAGGAAGTGGTGCGGTTCTACCAGGCGGGCCTCCGGCTGTCCCCTGTGTCCGCACACCCCAAGGACCTCGCTGCCACTTTCCCTGGCCAGCCAGTGCCAACCCAGAGCCGCGGACGCCGCAGCGTGTTCCGTCTCGGCACGACGCCGGATCCGCAACAGCGTCGACCGCTGGCGGAGCAGATACTCACGCGCGCCCTGGGGCATGCCAACGTGGTGATCTCCGATTTCGCCGTCGATCCACGGACCAAGCAGCTCACCGGACAAACCTCGATCGTGGTGTTGGTCTACCGCTGATGGGTCGTGGCTCCGGCGCCCGCGAGCTTCGCGACCTGCCGATCGGCGTCTTCGACTCCGGCATCGGCGGGCTCACGGTGCTGCGCGCGCTCAGGCGCGCCCTTCCCGGCGAGGCGTTTCTCTATCT
>CAYUSL010000348.1:0-6755 GCA_964447125.1 uncultured bacterium
GCGGCCCGAGGCCCGCGGCGGTGTAGATGGCGTCGATGGCGCGCATGTTGGCGATGCTGCTCGTGAGCGGTGGCTCGGCGGGCTTTTCGCTGCGCACGGTGGCCAGAAACGCGCGCAATTGATGGGTGTACGTGGCATCGCCGCGGATGTGCTCGCGGCGTGATCGGCCGTCGACGACCACGCGCAACCGATGGAAGAGCTGTGGTGCGATCGGGTTGAAGACGTGAAGCTCGCCGCGCGAACCGACGACGCGCGCGCTCACGTCGAGCAGCGTGCTCGAGAAGAGTGAACAGGTGATGCGGCCGGTGCGGCCGTCCGCGAAGGCGAGCTCGGCGCGCATCCAGCGGTCGACGCGCGGCGACGAGAGCCGCGCCTCTGCCGACTGCACTTCGGGCTCGGCACCGGCGAGGAAGCGCACGACGTCGAGGGTGTAGCAGCCAGTGTCCATGAGCGCGCCGCCGGCCAAGTCGAGGCGGTAGCGAATGTCGCCGGGCAGCGGCAGCGGGATGCACATCGTGGCCTCGACGTGTCGGATCTCGCCCAGCTCACCGCTGGTCACGATCTCGTGCATTCGCGCGGCCAGCGGATGGTGCCGCCAGTGGAAGGCCTCGACGAGGATGCGACCGCTGCGACCGGCGGCCTCGACGATGCGCGCGGCGTCGCTGGCATTCGACGCCAGCGGCTTCTCGCAGAGGACGTGCTTGCCCGCTTCGAGGGCGCGAGTCGTCCACTCGGCGTGAAGCGAGTTCGGCAGCGGAACGTAGACGGCGTCGATCTCGGGATCGGCGAGCAGCGCCGCGTACGAGGTGTGGACGCGGGGAATGCGGTGGCGACGGGCAAACGTGCGTGCACGGCGCTCGTCGCGAGCGGCGACCGCGCACACCTCGACGCCGTCGACGGCGCGCGCAGGACGGACCAGCGCCATCGGCGCGATGCGCGCAGCACCGACGATGCCGAAGCGCAGTGGCGGATGGGACATGGTCAGGTCGTTTGCCAAATCGCGTGGCGAGGCTCGGCGGCCCGTCAGAAGAGCTCGGTGTGGATCACCTTGTAGGCCAGCACCAAGCCGAACGCGATCAGGAGCGCGCCCGTGCCCTGACGCACCTTGAGGGCGGTGCTGGGGCGAACCTTTTCACGGAGCCCACGCAGCCCGGTGATCGCGATGCTGAACCACAGCATCACGCCGATGGTCACGCCGAGGCCGAACACCATCGCGGCGAGGTGGCCACCCGCGAGCAGCCCCCACGAAACCAGTGCGGTGATGGCCGCCGCCCAGCCCGCAGCGAGCGCAGGATTGAGCGCCGCGACCATGAAGCCCAGTCCGAAGCCGCGGCCGGTGCGCTGGCGGCGCGGCTTGGGTGGGGTGCCGCCGCCGCGGCTGGTGCGGACCAGCACGTAGCCGATCGTGAGCAACAGGATGGCGCCCAGCGAGCGTGCGCCGGTGGCCATCGATCCTTGAATTCCCACCAGCAGCTTCGCGCCGAGACCGGCGAGCGCGGCGTACGTTCCCTCGGCCACAGCCGCGCCCGCCGCCAGGCTCAATCCTTCGCGGTCGTGACCCTGCGCGATGCGGCTCAGCACCAGGATCGAGATCGGACCCGCGACCAGGATGGAACCCACCATCCCGCTGACGATGCCGAGCAGCAATGCGGCGACGAGGTCGGTCATGTCGCGGGCAACAGTGGGGATCGAAGTCGAGGGCTCGTGGGCGTGGGGTCGCCAGCGCCGATTCGGGGTCGCCGCTCGCCGTGGGCGTGCCCTCGAGGCGACGAGTGTGAACCGCGACGCCGGCCGCGTAAAGCCGTGGATCGCCGAGCACATCTGCCACACTTCGTGGACCGTCCCACTCGAAGGAGAGGATCGCATGAGCACCGAGCTCGTTCCCTTGCGCGTCGTGTCCCCGCTCGACGGCAAGGTCGTGGCCGAGATTCCGCGCACGCCACCCGCGGAGATGGAGTCACGCATCCGCGCCGCACGAGCCGCCCAGCCGGCGTGGGCGGCGCTTCCGATCGCCGAGCGCGTCGCGGTCTTGAAGCTCTGCCGTCAGGCGTTCCACGCCCGCGTGGACAAGCTCGTCGAGGTCGTCCGTGCGGAGACTGGCAAGCCGTTGCCGGAGATCCTGGGCGGCGAGATCATCGCCAACCTCGAGCTCTTCGACTTCTACATCCGCCACGCCGCCAAGCTGCTGGCCCCCGAGCGCGTGCCCATCAACCCGATCAATTACCCCGGCAAGCGCGGCGTCATCGAGCTCCGGCCGCTCGGTGTGGTGGGGGTGCTCAGTAGTTGGAATTACCCGGTGGCGCTGCCGATGCGCGCCATCGTGCCGGCCCTGGCGGCGGGCAACGCTGTGGCCTTCAAGCCGTCGGTGGACGCGAGCCTGATCGGCCGCGAGCTGGCGACGGTGTTCACCGAGACCTTGCCCAAGGATCTCTTGGTGGTGGGTTTCGGCGGGCGCGAGGTGTCGGGGGTGGTGATCGAGCACGCCGACAAGATCAACTTCATCGGCTCGGTGTCGGTGGGAAAGGAGATCGCCAAGCGCTGTGGCGAGCGGCTGATCCCGTGCTCCACCGAGCTTTCCGGCAAGGATGCGGCGATCGTGCTGGCGGACGCGCCGTTCGAACGCACCCTCAACGGTGTGTTGTGGGGAGCGTTCACCAACACCGGCCAGAACTGCGCTTCCATCGAGCGGCTCTACGTCGAGGACGCGATCTACGATCGCTTCGTGCCGGCGCTGGTGGAGCGGGTGAAGCGGCTGCGGATCGGCGATGACGTGGGGCCGTTGCGCAACGACAAGCAGATGCAGTTGGTCGAGAGCCACGTCGAAAACGCCCGTGCCACGGGCTCGAAGATCCTCGCTGGCGGCGAGCGCGTCGTGGGCACGCTCTTCTTCCAGCCCACCGTGATCGAGGTCGCCGATCGCCAGGCTACGTTCATGATCGAGGAGACCTTCGGTCCCACGCTGCCGGTGGTGCGGGTACGCGACGCCGAGGAGGCGATCCGCGAGGCCAACAGCGCCAAATTCGGGCTCACGGGCTCGATCTGGACCGCGGATCTGGCACGGGCGGAGACGCTCGCGCGGCGTCTCGAGGTGGGAGTGGCGACGCTCAACAACTGCGTCTTCACGGGTGCGCTCACGCCGGCGCCGTGGGGCGGCGTCAAGGAGACGGGCCACGGCGTGACCAACTCGAAATACGGGCTCCTCGAGATGACGCGACCGGCGTTCGTGCTCACCGATCGCAGTCAGGCTGCCAAGGAGTCGTGGTGGTATCCCTACGGCGACGAGTTGGTGCGACTGATGCGCGCCGTGGTGGCGCAGCTCGGCGGCAACCTCTTCGCCGTGGCGCGGCTCGCGCTACTGCTGCCCAAAGTGCTCAAGAAGCAGGTGTGAGAGGTAGCCCTCGCTCGACCCGCAGACCCGCTCCGCACACCAGGAGGCACCATGGCTTTCACCGTTTCCGTCACCGTGGATCGAACCATCGAGGTGGCGTGCGATGTGGCGAGTGCGTTCGCGCTGGTCTCCGACGTGCCCAAGTCCGTGAGCCACCTCCCCAAGGTCGAGCGCCTCACGGATCTCGGTGGCGGAGCGTATCGCCTCGAGACCGAGAAGATCGGCATCGAGAAGCACAACCTGCAGACCATCTATGCGAGCCAATACGTTCACGACGCCAAGAAGAAGACCGTCACCTGGACGCCCATTCGCGGCGAGGGCAACGCGCAAGTGTCGGGGAGCTGGGAGGTGACGGCGACGCCCGAGGGCAAGACCCGGCTCCGGCTCGTAAACAAGGGCGAGATGCAGCTCCCGTTTCCGGCGCTGGTCAAGTCGCTCGTCGCACCGTTCGTCACCCGCGAGTTCGAGGCGATGATCGCTCTGTACCTGAAGAGCTTGACGCGCACCTTGGAGCAGGGTGCAGCCGCGAAGGCACCGAAGAAGGGTGCCAAGAAGTGACGGGCGTCGCGGTTGATCAGTGACTGGTGGCAGAGGGCGCGAACGAGGGCTCCCATTCGCTGCCGTTCGAGCGAGTGAGCCAGCGGACGCCGCTGCCGTCGCTCGCCGCCAGCATCAGGTGCCATGGGCCGCGGTGTCCGGGGCCCTTGTCCTTCGCAGTCGTGGTGGCGAACGCGATCCAGCGGCCATCGCGGCTCCACGCAGGGAAGTAGTCGTACGCGCTGGTGGCGCTGATGCGACGCGCGTTCGCGCCGCGGGAGTCGGTGACGGCGATGTCGCCCTTGCCGTCCCAGCGCTGAGTCACGAACGCGATGCGTCCGTCTGGCGGCGATACGTCGGGGCGACAGGCCCCTGGATCACGGGTGATGTTCTGCGAGCGCCCGCTGGCGACGTCGATGCGGGCGATCTGCCAGCCGCGACCGGTGTTGCTGGAGCTCGCTAGCCAGGTGCCGTCGCCGCTCACCGACGCATGGGCGTGACGGGCAACCGTCGCGTCCGTGAGCGCGCGCTCGCTGCCGCTCGCGAGCTCGCGTACCACGAGATTCCAGCCCACCACGTGGGGCGAGCGCGTGAAGACCAGGCTCTTGCCGTCGGGAGTGGGCGCTGGGTCCTCGGCACGACCGTCGCCCACGATCACCGGCGTGACGGCGTTCGACGCGAGATCGATGCGGTAGATCCCGTCCACTCCCGAGCGGTCGGAAACGAAGTAGAGCGATCTTCCGTCCGGCGCGAACACCGGATTGCGGTCGACGCCGGGCGCGTCGGTGAGCCGGCGCAGCGTGGGGCCGGTGGGATCGAGCAGGTACACGTCGAGGTTGCCGTCGCGCTCGCGCTGGAAGGCCAGCGCGCTCGGTAGTCGCGCGACGGCGTCGCGATTCCACGTGATCGCATCGAGCTCGAGCTCGTTCGTGGCGTCGTTCGCAGGTGCAGCCTCGTCCGCCGCCATGGCCGCTGCGAGCGGCAGGAGAGCAGCGCTCGCGAGCAGGATCGCTCCCGACGCGAGCCTGCGCTTGAGATGCATCGCCAGCGCGCGCACCTCGTCGATGCCGAGCGCCGCGCTGGCGCCGGCGTAGCAGGCGATGAACGCCAGGCCGGGGACGAAGAGCGCGAGCGCTCGCTCGACGAGATCGGCGCTGCCGTCGCCGTCGGCCAAGCCGACGGCGACTCGATCGAGGACGAGCCAGCCCAGCCCGAGTGCGGCCCCGATGCGCACCGCGAACGCGAGCGCGCCTCGTCGATCGCCCGCCTGAAGCTCGGAGCGCAGCACCCAGCCGAGCCCCGCGAGCTTGATCGCCCGCGCCACGGTGAAGGCGATCGGCAGGCACGCGATGCCGACCATCGGTCCCAGGAGCGGCCATGCAGCGATGTTGAGCGCCGACGCGGCGAGCTCGGTGCGCACCGCTGGCCGGAGCCGCCCGCGCGCGATGGCGAATCGTGTGAGCAAGAGATCGGCGAACACGAACGGGACGGCCGGGGCGTAGAGCCCGAGCAGTCGCGCAGCGGTACTCGCCGCATCGGAATCGAACGAGCCCCAGCGGAAGAGCAGCTCGACCATCGGCGTCGCGAGCGCGGCCAGCGCCACCGCGAGTGGTGCCGACACCAAGACTGCGCTACGCAGCGCCCCCGTGAGCGCACGTCGCGCCGCGCTCGGGTCGGCGCTCGTACCGAGGCGAGCGAAGAGCGCGAAGAACACCACGGCGAGCGGTTCGGCGGCGAGCACCGTGGGCAAGTCCACGAGCTTCCACGCGTACGCGACCATCGCCACCGAGCCTCCGCCGAAGCGGGTCGCGAACGCCGACTCCAGGATCTGGCGCACACCGATGGCGAGCGCAGCGAGGCCCATCGGCCACGCCGCGGCCCACGCTTCGCGCCCGAGCGGTGCGGGAGCGATGCGGCGATCGAAGAGCCGTTTCCGTGCTGCGCCGAGCGCCACGAGGTGAATCGCCAGCATCGCGCCGCCACCCACCAAGTAGCCGGCTGCCAAGACTTCGAGGTTGGCGTGGGGCGTTAGCCAGAGCACCACCAACGCAACCGTGCCGGCGGTCTTGAACGCCAGCTCGCCGCACGCGGGCGCGAAGAAGCGTCCCGCGGTGTGGAAGATCGTGTACGTGACCAGCGCGGCGCCGAGCGGCACCAGCGCCGGCAACAGAATTCGCGCGAGCTCGGTCACGAGCGCCTGCGCATTCGCTTCGAGCCGCGGTGCGAGCACGTGCTCTACGAGCGGTGTCGCCGAGCTTGCGAGCACGGCCGCAACCAGCGTGAACAGGCCGGCGACCACCAGCGCCAAGCGCCCTGCGGCACGCCACGCAGGTGCTTCGCCGCACTCGCTCGTGGCGCGCGTGAGTAACGGCAGAAGCGCCGGACCGATCACCGATCGGGCGAGGTCGAAGATCACCATCATCCATCCGAACGCGATCAGAAACGCGTCTACCGACGCGCTGGCGCCGAAGCGGAATGCCAGGAATTGCTTCTCGACGAAACCCAGCAGCTTCGCCGCGCCGAGAAGCAGCGTGATCCCCGCCGCCGAGGTGTACGGGCTCGGCGCGGGTCGGGCCGAGTGGATCGTCGCCGAGCTCATGACGAGTGCCGCCGTGCGGCGTTGCGGAGCCTCGGCAATGGGCGGCCGAGCGAGGCGACGTGACACGCAGCACGCTGGGCGTGCGCGCGTGAGGAGGGCTCGCCGATTGGACGGAGGGCGGGGGACCGAAATTCACCGCGTGGCATCCGCGGCATGGCGCCGTTCCGGTGGTGGGTCAGTTCGCCGTGCATGGCCCCGGTGCAGTCGCGAGGGTCTGGGGACTCGTCGGCG
>CAYUSL010000349.1:0-6745 GCA_964447125.1 uncultured bacterium
GTGCCCTGCGCGGACACCGCCGCACTCGATGCGCGGCCCTTGAACTTCACGATCAACTGGCCCGGGACGTAATCCGCCGCCGAGGCAGCACCTGCTGCCATGACGCCCGCCGCGGCGAGCGCCAACATCCAACCCTTCGTTCGCATGGGACCCCTTTCGTCTCCCCGCGGATTCGTCGTGGATCCGCGGCTTGGTGGTTGACCCGTTCGATGCTTCCGGTATCCATCGATTTTGCCGGAACGATGGCGCAGTGCGCAACGCCTACCTTCGTGTTGCGGTAAGGCGCCGCTCACCGTCTTCGTGAGCGACAGCGCTCAGCCGGGATCGAGCTCGAGCAATGTGACGCTGTGGCGGGGCTGATCGAGAGCCAGCGCTTCGGTGAGCGGGGCGCGTGTGCCGAGCCAGAGGTCGCGTGCCACGTACGCGTGCTCGTCGAGCCCGAGCTGAGCGCGGACGAAGGTGCCTGCAACACGCTCGTCGCTCCAGTTGAAGACCGCGAGCACGATCGAGCCGTCGTCACGGGCGAGCTTCCAGATCGACGGCGCGGCGATCTCGCTCAGGCTCGTCACGTGGAGAAGCCGTGCGAGATAGGGCGCGATCGGAGCGACGTAACCCTTGGTTGCCGCCGTGTCGAGGAGGTCGATGGGTGTCGCCGCGTGGCCCGCGGTGACGATCGCGAGGATCGCGGGATTGGTGAGCAGCGCGAGTCGTTCGGCGGAGAGCTTCGTGAGATCGTCGCCCGCGAACCAAAGCCCACCGGAGAGTGCCACGTAGGTGGCCACCGCGCGGGCTTCGTCGAGCGTGAGCGGTGGCTCCACGATCACGTGATCTGGATCGGCGCGGAAGAAGATCTCGTGGGAGTGCGAGCGTGCGCTGGTGCCGAGGGCCGCCGACTCGAAGAACGGCCACGCCGGCCCGAGCCCGGAGAGCTCGACGTCGTTGCTCTGCCGGTAGTAGTCGACAGCGCCGGCGGTCGCGAGCCACGGCCCGGCGATACCGATGAGCGTCACGTCCGGTCCGAGCGCGTCGCGGACGAGCGCGAGCCCGCGGCGATAGGCCTCCAACCCGGTGACGGATGCGTCGAAGTGCCGCCCCTCGTACGACGCGCCGAACAGGAAATCGGCCTTCACCAGCCCGAATCCCGCATCCCGGATGCGCACCAGGTTGGAGCGCACGAAAGCGGCTGCGTCCGGGTGGGTCACGTCGATCACGCGGCGCGAATAGCCCAGGATCGGCGAGCCGTAGAGGACTGGTGTTCCGTCGTCTTGGGTCACGAACCAGTCGGGGTGCTCGGCGACGAGTGGCAGGCCGTCGTCCACGAGGAATGGGGCGATCCAGATTCCCGGGATCAGGCCGAGCTCACGAATGCGCGAGGCCAGGCCTGCGTAGCCCGACGGGAACTTCCCGTTCATGCGCCAATCGCCCCACGCCTGCTGGTATCCATCGTCGAGCTGCACCACGCGATAGCCGCTCGGCGCCAGGCGCTCGGCGATGAAGCGCGCCTCGGCGACGAACGACTCTTCGCTGATCGACGTGAAGAAGTCCGACCACGACGACCAGCCGAGCCGCGGGATCTCCGCCTCGCTGGAACGCGGCAATCGCCGCATGCCGTCGGCCGCCAGCCGCGCATGGGTGGCGAGCGCATCGAGGCCGCTGTCGCGCCCCGCGAGCACCAGCTCTTCGGATTGCACCTCGGCGCCGGGCGCGAGCGGGACGTGATCGCCGGTGACGCCGCACACGATCCGCAGCGCCGTGAAGGCACCGCTCAGCGCTGGCGGCAACCGTGCAGCGACGTCGGGATCGTGGCCGGCGAGGACCGCGGTCTTGAATCGTTCGGCGGTCGTGGCACCGGCGAGCAGCGCGCCCTCGCCAGCGGGGGCCGCGAGGACCGTGTTCCACCACGAGAGCGGGATCGCGTCGCGTCCGCGCAGCAGAAGCTCGATCGCCTGACCGTCGGTGAGCGTGTTGTTGCCGATCTGCAGCAGCTCTTCGTCGGGGACGATGCGGCCCGCGGCATCCGCGCCGGTGGGACCGGGCGTGACCTTCACGGTGCCCACGAAGCTCCACGAGTTTTGGCCTTGAATCCATTGCGTCGCGCGCGTGGCGTCGTCGCCGAGGGTCACGAAGCCACCTTCGCCGGGGCGCACGCCGAGCTCGAAGCCCTCGATGCTCACGAGTCGTGCCGTGGGGTTGTGCGCCGTGAGCCGAGCGGTCACGGCGTTGGTCTCGCGGTCGTCGCGCAGCACGATCGCGACGTCGGGAAGCGACGTGGACCCCTCGAAGCGGAGCGTGACGGTCGCGGCGTCCGGGCCGCCGCGCTCCTGCGAGTGCCGCGGGTAGTCGCTGGGGGAAGTCCAGCGGCCGTCCACGTGCAGCCGCGGCACGAGCCCGTCGATGGCAATGGTGGCGGCCCCGCTCGGGCTCGCGAGCGTGATCGCGATGCGGCCGGCCGCCGCATCGACCTCGATCGAGCCTCCGCGCGACGAGCCGCCGGCCCCGGAGCACGCTGCAACCAAGACCACCGCCGCAGCGCACGACACACGCCGCCTCACACGCCAGTCGCGCCAGCGTCCTGCCGTTCGGATCTGCGCTAAACGCCGCTGCATGCGATCGGTATTCTAGTCGCCATGCCGACGTTTCGATCCGACAACAACGCGAGCTTGGTACCGGAGGCGCTCGACGCGCTGGTGCGCGTGGGGCGTGCCGATCACGTGATCGGTTACGGCGACGATCCGGAAACCGCAGGCGCGGTGGAGGCCTTTCGCGCGCTCTTCGGTGCCGAAACGGCCGTGTTCTTCGTCGCCACCGGAACGGCCGCGAACACGCTGGCGATCGCCAGCCTCACGCGCTCGTATCAACGGGTGCTCTGCCACGAGCATGCCCATTTGTGCCGTGACGAATCCACGGCACCCGAACGGATCACCGGCTGCCGCACCCACGCGATTGCATCGTCGGGCCCCAAGCTCACGCCCGACGACGTGCGCCGCGCCGGCGACACCGGCCGAGGGGATGTCCACGAACCGCAGCCGGGAGTGCTCACGCTCTCGAACCCCACCGAGCTGGGGCTCGTGTACACGCCGGACGAAACGGCGGCGCTGGCTGCGGCCGCGCACGAGCTCGGCTATCGCGTGCACGTGGATGGTGCGCGCTTCGCGAACGCAGTTGCCCGTCTCGGCGTCGATCCGCGCGCGCTCACGGTGGACGCGGGCGTGGACGCTCTGAGCTTCGGCGGCACCAAGAACGGGCTGGCTTTCGGCGAAGCGGTGCTCTTCTTTCCGCAGGGCGACGGCAGCGTTCAGCGCGGCGCGGTCCATGAGTTCCCCTTTCATCGCAAAGCGAGCGGTCATCTCTTGAGCAAGCACCGCTTCGTGAGCGCGCCATTCACCGCGGTGCTCGCCGACGGGGCGTGGTTGCGCCACGCAGCCCACGCCAACGCCATGGCGCGTCGCCTCGCCGACGGCCTTGCCACCCTCGGTCACGCGCCGATGTTTCCCGTCGAGAGCAACGGTGTCTTCGGATCGTTACCTGCCCACGTGATCGAGCGACTGCGCGCCCGAGGTCACGAGTTCTACGGCTTCGGTGACCCTTCCTGGCATCTGGTGCGGCTGATGACGAGCTTCGACACGCGCGCCGCCGACGTGGATGCCTTCCTGGCCGACGTCCGCAGCGCACACGAGAGGTGAGCGGGCATGGAAGGCAAGGAAATCCTCGCGATCGGGCTTTCGCTCGCGACCGCGTTCACGCTCACCTTCCTGCTCAGGCTGGCGTTCAAGACGGCCTACAAGATCCTGCGTTTCGTGCTCTTTCTAGTGCTCGCGGCGGTGCTCTACGTCTACGTGTTCGGACCCGGCACCGGGCCCGATTCGCTCATGCCCACGATCCGGCACGTGCTGGGCTCGGGTTCGTCGGGTAAGTGACGCCGTCGTGAACGGGCGCGATTTGGACGGCGCGCCGTCGCCCGAGCTCGACGGGCTCGACGACCGAGAACGCGCCACTCGTCAGGCGCTCTACGCGCGGTACCGCCCGCCTGTCGCGCAGCGCTTGCCGCGTGCACGGCGCGGCGCGGGCTCGGTGTGGTGGGTACGGATCACCGTGATGATGGTGATCGCGTCGATCGTCGGCCTGCGAGGGTGGGCGACGCGAGCCGTGCCGCGCCGCATCGACCGGAGCCCGATCGACACCATGGTCGAGCCGCTACAGCAGCCCGTCGAAGGAATCGCGCCGATCGAGTGGCGCCACGAGAACGAGCGCATCACGATCCACCCTTTGGCGCGCTACCGCATCGCCGCGCGGGTGCTGGGCACTTCGCGCTATCGCTTCGGCTGGCAGGGCGCGCTGGTGCCGTGGGACGTGGGGCTGGCGTGGGGCAAGGCGGCCACTCCCGAGGTGCTGGATCACGTCCACTTCCAGCAATCGGGGCGCTGGCTGCACTACGTGTACGGCGGGCATCTGCCGGTGGATGCCGGCTACCTCGCGACTCACGCCGCCAACAATCACTGGATCCCCGCGACCGACAATCTCCGCCGCGCGATCGCTGCACTCGACGAGGGCGACGTGATCGAAGCCGAGGGTTTCCTGGTGCGCGCGGAGCGCCTGGGAGGCGGCGAGTGGTCTTCCAGCCTCACCCGCGAAGACAGCGGCGACGGCGCCTGCGAGCTCATGTACGTCGAGCGCTTGCGCGTCGGCCCGCGAGTCTTCGAGTAGCTGCGCTTTCGGGTGCCGCCTCGTTTCGGCTAGAAGAAGACGCCGCACGTGTGCCGTAGCCCACGGGACGCGACGTCCCGCGTTCGGATCCCGCGAGAACCGCGAGCCCGCCGCCGTGTTTCCGGAATGGGTTACTCCCGTCTCCATCCTCGCGCCGTTCGCGCTGGGCTGGTATTGGCGGCGCCGGCCTGTCGGGGGGTGGCTCTTCGTCTATCTGTGGGAAGCGTCGGCGCGGGCGCTGGCGGCGGTCGTCGTGGGCGTCCTCGCCAACCTGAAGGAGTTCGTGCCCAGCTCGTGGCACGGCGAGAACCACATCTATCTGGCGTTCCTGGTCGCCGAGCTCCCGCCGGTGGCGCTGGCGGTTGCAGAAGCCGTCGTCGCGGTACGCGGTTCGTCGGGGAGGAGACGCGACTGGTCGGTGATTCGTCGCCTGCGCTGGATCCTCGGGCTCGAGCTCGCCTTCGGCGCGTTGGCGGCGTTCATCGACGTCGCGCTCTGGCCGGCGAATCTCGCCATGAGCGCGCTGGCGATGGCTTGGGCGGTGATTTGGGGCGCATATTTTCTTCGCTCGCGCCGCGTGCGCTCGGTGTTCGGCGCTCCGGCGGTCGCAGCGACTGGACCCTGAACCGACCGCTGGGCTAAATCGGACTCGTGGTTCCATCTCGATTTTTCCGATCAACCCGAGATCCCGAGGCCTGCGCGTGAGCGAGCGAAGCTACGCCGTCGACAACCCCGCTACCGGCGATACCTATTGCACCCGGACACTCGCCAGCGCCGACGAGGCGCGCGTGGTGCTGCGCTCGGCCGCGGCGGCGCAACGCCACTGGGCGCGCGTCACGATCGAGGAACGAGCGGCGCTCGTCGATCGCTTCGCCGATGCGATCCAGGCGCGTCTCGAAGAGATCGCCCGCGACATCACCGGCCAGATGGGCAAGCCCATCCAGGAGGCGCGCGGCGAGGTGCGTACGTTGATCGACCGAGCGCGCAAGAGCGCCGCGCTCGCCGCCAGCGCGCTCGCTCCCCAGGAGCTACCCCCCAAAGAAGGGTTCTTGCGACGTATCGTGCGCGAACCGGTGGGCGTCGTTCTCGACATTCCCGCCTGGAACTACCCGCTGCTCACGGCGGTGAACGTGATCGTTCCCGCGCTCTTGGCGGGCAACGCGGTGATCGTGAAGCATTCGCGGCGCACGCCGCTCTGCGGCATGCATTTCGAGCGGGGCTTTCGCGAGGCCGGCGCGCCGGAAGACCTGGTGCGCGCGTTGGATGCGGACCACGCGGTGACGGCAGCGCTCATCGCCGAGCCGTCGATCGGCTACGTCGGTTTCACGGGGAGCGTCGCGGGCGGTCGCGAGATCTACAAGACTGTCGCGGCGCAGCGCTTCATCGATTGCGGGCTGGAGCTCGGCGGCAAAGACCCCGCGTACGTTCGCGCCGATGCCGATCTGGATTTCGCGGTTCCGAACCTCGCCGAGGGTGCCTTCTACAACACCGGCCAATCGTGCTGCGCCATCGAGAGGATCTACGTCCACGAGAGCCGCTACCGGGACTTCGTGGACGCATTCGTCGCCAACACCAAGGCGACCTACGCGCCTGGCGACCCGATGGCCGACGGCACCACGCTGGGTGCGATGGCGCAGGCGTCGGCGGCCAAGGCCCTCACGCACCAGGTCGAGGAAGCCGTGGCGAAGGGCGGGAAACTGCTGCTCGGCGGTGCGCCGGCGACGGTCGGCGGCAAGGGGCGGTTCTTCGAGGCTACGGTGGTGTCGGACGTCACCGATCGCATGGAGATCATGGCCGAAGAGTCGTTCGGGCCGGTCATCGGCATCACCTCGGTGCGCGACGACGACGAAGCGGTACGGCGCATGAACGACAACGCCTACGGTCTCACCGCCAGCATCTGGTCGCGTGACGTGGATCGCTCGCTCGAGCTGGCGTCGCGGGTCGATGCGGGCACGCTCTTCCTCAATCGCTGCGATTATCTGGACCCCGAGCTGCCCTGGACCGGCTACAAGGACAGCGGCAAGGGCTCGACGCTCTCGGC
>CAYUSL010000350.1:0-6733 GCA_964447125.1 uncultured bacterium
GAGCGCGACCCGCCTCTTGAGCCCGGCCACGGGCGATGACAAGGTCCGCGCCTGGCGGGCGCGCCGGCGCCACATCCGCACATCGCACGTGAACTACAACACCCTCACGTTCTGGGTCTTCTTCCTGGCGGTGCTGCTGCCTTACTGGCGGCTCTCGCATCGCCGGCAAAACGCGCTCTTGCTCGCGGCCAGCTACGGTTTCTACGGCGCGTGGGACTACCGCTTCCTGTTCCTGATCCTGCTCTCGACGATGATCGACTACGTCGGCGGGCTGGGTGTGGCTGGCGTGGAGGTGCCGCGCCGGAAGCTCTGGCTGCTCGCGGGCTCGCTGGTGGGCGCGGCGCTGATCCTGTGCAGCTCGATTCGCTACCCCGCTCTCGCGAGCGCGCTGTGGGCTCGCGATGGGCGCGCGGCGCTGGCGGCGTTGCCCCACACGGGACGCGCGCTTGCCATCCCGCTGGGCTCGGCGGCGGCGGTACTGGTCTACGGGATCGTGCTGCCGCGACTCTACGCGCTGCCCGAGCGGGCGCGCCGGCGTGCTTTCGTTTGGATGAGCCTCACCGCGAATCTCGTGATCCTCGGTTTTTTCAAGTACTTCGATTTCTTCACCGAGAATCTCGCGGAGCTCCTGCACTTCTTCGGGCTCGAGGTCTCGCACTCGACGCTCGGTCTCGTGCTTCCGGCGGGGATCAGCTTCTACACGTTCCAGGCGATGAGCTACACGATCGACATCTATCGTGGGCACGCCGAGCCCACCACCAGCTTCCGCGACTTCGCGCTCTTCGTGTGTTTCTTCCCGCACCTGGTGGCCGGGCCGATCATGCGCGCGCACACGCTGCTGCCGCAGGTCGTGCATTCGCGCAAGCTCGACCTCGGGGCGTTTCGCGAAGGCGCGGTGCTGATCGTCGTGGGGCTCGCGAAGAAGCTGGTGATCGCCGACAACGTGGCCCCCATCGCCAACCGCGTCTTCGATCGGATCGCGAACGGCGGCGGCGGTGCGATCGGGGCGCTCGAGGCGCTGATCGGGCTCTACGCGTTCGCGCTGCAGATTTACGGTGACTTCTCGGGATACTCGTCGATTGCCCGCGGGGTGTCGAAGTTCCTGGGCTACGAGCTGGTGGTGAACTTCGATCTGCCGTATCTCGCGCAGAGCCCGAGCGATTTCTGGAAGCGCTGGCACATCAGTCTGTCGAGCTGGCTGCGCGATTACCTCTACATCCCGCTGGGCGGCAATCGCCACGGTGTCACGAAGCAGTACCGGAACCTCTGGATCACGATGTTGCTCGGCGGCCTGTGGCACGGCGCCAACTGGACGTTCGTCGCGTGGGGTGCCTACCACGGCGGCTTGCTGGTGGTGTATCGCGTGCTCGGGCTTTCGGACGTCGTCGAGGGCAACGACGCCGCGGCGAAGCTGCGCCGCGTGGTACGCATCGTCGTGATGTTCCATCTCACGTGCTTCGGCTGGCTGCTCTTTCGCGCCGACTCGATGGCGACGGTGGGGGTCTTCCTAGAGCGCCTCGGCGCGGGGATCTCGACGGTGGGGCTCGCCGACGTCGCGACACTCGCGTTCATGGTCTACCTGGCCGCACCGCTGCTCCTGATGGAGGCGATGGCCGGGGGCGAGCGGCGTCCCGCGCGCGTTCGTTCCGCGCCGCTCTGGATCAAGAGCGCCGCGTGCGCTTACGCGATGTCGATGCTGGTGGTGTTCCACGCGCGCGAAGCCGTGGGATTCATCTACTTCCAGTTCTGAGGGCGCGCAGCTCGGCCAGGCGTGCGCGAATGCGCTCGCCCCAGAACCGCAGCGCCTCTTGCACGTCGCTCCACTCGTCCCAGGAGTCCACGAGCTGCTTGGTGCCGAAGCGTCGGTCGACGCCGGCGAGCAGCCGCCGATTGGTGAGCGAGTCGAGCACCTCCACCTCGCCGCTCGCCTGGCCCGTGAAGATCGTGGTCCCCGCGGCGAGCTGGCCCAACGAGGCGAGCGCGTGCACCTGTGGCACGGCCGTGGATGCGATGTCGGCCACCACGTTCGAGCCCTGCGCCTCGGTGATCGCGGTGCGCAAGCGCAGCGTCCCGGGGCCGGGCTTGTCGACGATCTCGTAGTCCTGCGCGAGCAGCGCACGGAGACGGGTGTACGCGAGGTCGGCGAGCGCTTGCTGATCGGCCGTGGGCATGGCGCGTAAGTCGCCTTCCGAGTTGGCCCAGATCGAGACGGGATCGAGGATGAGCTTGTGGTAGCGGCTGAAGTCGGCGCTGGGATCGAGGTAGGTGAGCAGGGCTTCGCTGCCTACGCCCGAGCGGAGCTGCGAGTAATCACCGAGGAAGCCCGAGGTGTCGACGGTGCGGGCTTGCTGGGAGGCTGCACAGCCGGCGAGCGACAGTAGCGAGCTCACCGCCATCACCTGGAAGCGTCGGCGGGCAATGCGGCAGCGCGTATGGGCCATTCTCGTCCCTCCGTATTTACCGAGCGCGTTCGCTCGCGAGCGCCAATCCTGCCGCCCCCCGGGTACCCGGGCGCCTCGCGATGCGCAACTCGTGCGGCGTGCGGTGCGCGGGGACCGATCGCGGAACGGCGCTCGGAGCGCTGTCGATGCGCGCTGCGGATATGCTGCCGCCGCTTCGTGCGCGAAACCTGATGCGATTTCCGATCTCCACGGAGCGCGAGTCGAGTCGATGAGCTCAATACCGGTGAACGTTTCCGATCGCACGGAGGTCGAGATCGCGACGGCGCGCGGGCGCAAGCACCGCTCGCGTGTGCCGCAGGCGTTGACCTTCTGGGCCGTCGCGGTGGTGGTGCTAGCGCCTGTCTACGCCTACATCGGGCTTCGGCTCGTGACCGAGAGCGAGTTACCGCGCGTTGCAGCGGCAGCGGCGTGGCTGGCGCTCGCCGTGCACGCGGTGCTGGTGCCGGGGTCGTTCGTGGCGTCCCGGCTGACGCAACCTTCGCGGACGCTCGACGGGCTCTACTGGGTTACCTACGTGGGGATGGGGTTCCTGGCTCTGGTGCTGCCGCTCTTGGGCGTGCGCGATCTGGCTGGCTTCGCATGGCGGGTGCTCAGCGATGCACCCGCGCACGCGAGCTTCGTCGCGCCGAGCGCCGACGCATTCCCGGGGCGCGTGCTCTGGCTCACGCGCCTCGGCAATCTGGGAATCGTGGTGGTGTCGCTCACGGCCACTGGTTTCGGTCTGGTGGCTGCGCGGCGGCTCGCGGCCGTGAAGCACGTGCGCGTTCCCATCGACGGGCTGCCCGAGGCGCTCGACGGCTACCGCATCGTCCAGATCTCCGACATTCACGTCGGCCCGACGATCAAAGCCGACTACGTGCGCGCCATCGTGGATGCGGTGAATGCCCTCGATCCACATCTGGTGGTGCTGACCGGCGATCTGGTCGACGGCTCGGTGGAGGGGCTCCGCGAGCACACCCAGGTGCTCGCCGAGCTGCGCGCCCGTGATGGCCGCTTCTACGTGACGGGGAACCACGAGTACTACAGCGGCCCCGACGCATGGGTGCGCGAGATCGCGCGGCTCGGTCTCACGCCGCTCATGAACGAGAACCGGGTGCTCGAGGTCGGCGGCGCGCTGGTGCTCGTGGCCGGGGTGACGGACGCGATGGCTGGCCGAATGGTCCCCGGTCATCGCGCGAACGCCGAAGCGGCGCTCGCCGGCGCCGCGCAGGCGGATCTCGCGATCTTTCTCTCACACCAGCCGAACACCGCCCGCCACGCGGCTCGACTCGGCGCGCACTTGCAGATCTCCGGGCACACGCACGGCGGCCAGTTCTTCCCGTGGCACCTGCCGGTGCGACTGGTCACGCCCTACGTCGCCGGCCTCTTCCGCATCCCCCGCCCCGTCGAGGCCGCCCTCGACGGGGCGGGGGGCTTGAACAGCCCCCCGCAGGACACCGGGTCTCCACGGTCGGATTCGACCTCTCCGCGAGCCAGCGGCGAGCCGCGAGCGCAGCGAGTGCCTCGGGGGTGGGGCCCCGTCGAGGCCGCCCTCGACGGGGCGGGGGGCGTGAAAATCCCCCCCCAGGAAGCCATGTGGCTCGACGTGAGCCGTGGCACGGGCGATTGGGGGCCGCCGCTGCGCCTCGGTGCGCCGTCCGAGATCACCGTTCTCGAAATCGTCCGCGCCTAAGCTCGAACCCGCGGCGCCACTCAGGTGAGCGCCGCGATCGCGAGCCCCAGCACGAAGGCGCCACCGGCGTAGCGGCCCCACCACATCCCCCACGCGACGTACCAGAGTGGCCAGAGCGGATAAGCGGCCACAGGTGCATCCAATCGCACCCGCTTCTTGAGGTCGGCGGGAATCACGTCGGCGGCGAGCCGGAATGCCTCCTGCGGCGTCTCCGGCGCGACGTTGCCGAGCGTCTCGATGAAGCGGCTCGCTGCCGGCAGCGTGGCGAGGGTGAGCAGCGACCAGTAGGGCAGTCCGCCAGACGCCACCAGCCACACGGTTCCCAGGTAGAAGCTCCACACCATGAGCTGGGTGACCTTGCGCCCCAGCCGATCGCCCAGCACCACGGGTAGCGTGCGCACACCCTTGGCGCGATCTTTCTCCGCCTTGTCGAGGTGCTTGCCCATGAGCGACGCGGTGATCGCGAGACCATACGGTACCGACGCCAGCCACACGTGGTGGGGCACGCCGCCTGCCATCACGAAATAGGTGCCGCCGATCATGAGCGGCCCCCAGATGAGGAAGATCGCCGGCTCGCCGAGGCCGCGATGCTTCAGCTTGAGCGGTGGCGCCACGTAGAAGACGCTGGTCGCGAGCCCCACCACCGCGAACGCCATCACCGTCCAGCCGCACACGCTCGACAAGTAGAAGGCCACCGCCAGATCGATCACGTTGCATAGCGCGATCGCTGCGATCAGGCCCCGCTGGGTGGTGAGCCCGCCCAAGATCGGGTGGGGTGCGTAGTTGGCGCGGTGGTAGTCCTGGGTGTCGACGCCGTGGAGCACGTCGAAGAGGTCGTTGACCATGTTGTTGGCGGCGTGCGCCACCACCAGCGCCAACGTCACCAGCGTGAAGTGGCCGGTGTGGAAATGCCCGTCGTTCGCCGCCAAGAGCCCGCCGATCGCCGCCGACAGGATCGTGATCGGAAAGACGCAGGCTCGGACGATGATGAGCCACTTGCTCACCACGTCCATCTTCTTCTCCGGCTGCAGATTGCAGGTCCGGACGATCTCCACCCAGTTGCCGACCGACATCGTGATGACTCTCCGCGCGCGTGCCGAGGTTGCCGAAGTCTAAGAGACGGGCTACGAATCCGTCCCCCCGCGCGCCGGTCGTCTCGTCGCCGCGCGATCCAACCGAGCGTTTCTCTTCTCACCGTGATTCCGACGTGAGTGACGTGAACCATCGGCGCATCGCCGCGATGCGAAACGTGCGCCGTTCGTGGTCGCCGCGGATGTGCGCGCCGACTTGCGCCGCTCTGGCGCTCACGGCCTTCGTTCTCGTCTCGGGCTGCGGATCGGGATCGGGTGGCGGCGGAAGCTCGTTCCAGGACCGCGCGCGACTCTCCGCCTTGGGCGCTTCTTACTACTCGTGGTTCCCCGAGAACTGGAACCTCGGCACGTACGGGCAGAAGCTCGACCCGCCGATCGCCCCGCTACTCGGCGACTACAGCTCGGGCTCGGTCACGCTGGCCGCGCACTCGGTGTTCGCGCATCAAGGCGGGTTGGATTTCTTGATGTTCGACGTGTGGCCGGTGCCGCGTCCCGGTACGGGCGGCGACGAGACGCTCCTCCGCGCTCGGGAGCGGGTGCTCGACTACTACCGCTCGGGATTGGGACTGGGACAGATGCGCTCGGCGCTGCTCTACGAGGTGCAGGGGCTCGTCGACGTGTCCGGGACCGGAGTTCTCACGCTCGACGCCGAAGGCGAACGGCTCCTGATCGACGATCTCGTGGCACTCGGCCGTGAGGTGTTCGGTCATCCCTCGTACCTGCGCGTGGACGATCGACCGGTGGTGTTCCTCTACCTGACTCGCAGCTTCGCCGGGGATTTCCCGGGAACGATCGCGCGGCTGCGCGACGCGATGCGCGGCCAGGGATTCGACCCGTATCTGGTGGGCGAGGAGGTCTACTGGTACGTCGTCGGCGACAGCGGGCGAATCCTGGGCGAGCGCGAGCCGAACCTCACGCGCATCGCGGCGTTCGACGCGGTGTGGACTTACAACCCGCTCTTCAGCGACGGACGCTTCTGCGGCGACGGCGGCGTCGATCGCTTCCTCGCCGACACCCACGACCTCTACGTCACCTACCGCGACGCCGCGCGCCGCGTGGGAGTCGAGTTCGTGCCCACGGTGCTGCCCGGCTACAACGATCGCGGGGTGCGCCCCGACAAGGCCTTCTGCACCGTGCCGCGGGAACGGCCGTCGGGCGAGCTCTTCCTCGATCAAGCGTGGGATCGGTGGGTGCGCCCATTCATCGGCGAGTCGCCGCTGGTGGTGAGCACCACCTTCAACGAGTGGAACGAAGGCAGCCAGCTCGAGCCCGCCATCGGCGGCCCGTCGTCGGATGCGTTCCTCACCGAGGGCGCCGTCGTCCAAGGCAACGGCACCCGCTACCTTGACGCCCTCGCGAGCCTGAGCGCCGAGCTACCGCGGTAGCCCCGGGGATCCGCAGCTTCGCTGGCGTCTACAGCGCGCGGGCGGGCTCGACGATTTCTTCGACGAGCGAGTCGAGGGTGGGCTCCACGAGATCGGGGCTGGGCGCGAAGAAGAGGATGGTGA
>CAYUSL010000351.1:0-6728 GCA_964447125.1 uncultured bacterium
CTCATCATGCAGGAGCTCGAGCGCGGCGACAGCGCGGTGCGCTCGTTCGCGTCGGTGCAAGGCGCGCTGGTCATGTACCCGATCTACGCCTTCGGAAGCGACGCGCACAAACGCGACTGGTTGCCGCGACTGGCGCGCGGCGAGGCCGTGGGCTGCTTCGGGCTCACCGAGCCCGACTTCGGCTCCAATCCCGCCGGCATGATCACCCGCGCCGAGCGCACCGCGAAGGGCTGGAAGCTCAACGGCACCAAGATGTGGATCACCAACGGATCCACCGCCGACGTGGCGGTGGTCTGGGCCAAGACAGGCGCCCTCGACGATTCCGCGTCGATTCGCGGCTTCGTGGTGCCGACCCGCACCCCCGGATTCTCGGCGCGTGATCAGAAAGGAAAGCTCTCGCTCCGCGCTAGCGACACCAGCGAGATCCATCTCGAGGACGTGGAGCTGCCCGAGGACGCCGTGTTGCCGAAGAGCGGTGGCCTCAAGAGCCCGCTCATGTGCCTCACCCAGGCGCGCTATGGCATCTCGTGGGGCGCGCTCGGCTCGGCGCTCGCCTGCTTCGACGAAGCCCGCGGATACGCCACTTCACGCATCGCCTTCGACCGCGCCATCGGCGGCTTCCAGCTCCAGCAAGCACGCCTCGCCGAGATGCTCACCGAGATCACCAAGGCACAGCTTCTGTGCTTGCAGCTCGGCCGGCTCAAAGATCGCGGCACGATGACTCCGCAGCAGGTGAGCCTCGCCAAGCGCAACAACGTGGCGATGGCCACCGAGATCGCCCGCGAAACGCGCCGGCTGCTGGGCGCCAACGGCATCCTGGTCGAATACCAAGCGATGCGGCACCTCGCGAACCTGGAGAGCGTGTACACCTACGAGGGCACGCACGACGTGCACACGCTGATCCTGGGACAGGCCATCACCGGTCTCGATGCGTTCGGCGCGAGCGTGAGCCCCGAGCGCCGATGATCGACCCCAAGCAGTTCAAGCCCCTGCGTTCGGTCGCGCTGCTCTCGCGCGAGGGCACGTCCAAGGCGGCGGAAGTCGTGGGGGTGAGCCGCAGCGAGCTTCTGATCGAGGGAGTCGACGGCCTCCTCGAAGGCACGCTGCTCAAGCTCCAGTTCAAGCTGCCGCACGTCCGCCAGGAGATGGTCGTGGACGTACGCGTGGTGGGCGAGATCGGCGAGGGCACCCCCGCCGCTCCGCTCTTGACGCGGGTTCGCCTGGCGCGCGCCACCGAGGACGTGATGCGCGAGATCGAACGCTTTCTCGCGCGCGCTGCCGACTCCGCCGCGACACCGCCGCCAACGTCCGCTTCTCCCGCCACCGCGCCGCGCGCCGTAACCGAGCGCACTGCCGGCGGCAGTGCCGCCAAGCCTCTGGGAATCGGCTCGGTGCTCGGCGGTCACTACCAGATCACGGCGCTCTTGACGCCCGACTCGGCGTTTCTCGACTTCGAGGGCGTCGATCGCAACACCGGCAATCCGGTGCTCTTGCGCGCGCTGCGGCCCGATCACATGACCGACGAGACGTGGCTCGAGCGCTTTCGCGAGCTCAACCGCGCCGCGCGGTCGGTGCAGCACCCGCACGTTCTTCGGATCTTCGACTACGTGTCTGAACCGCCGCACGAGGTCGTGGTCACGGAGCACGCGCGCGGACCGCGCCTGACGCAGCTCCTCAAGACTCGCGGGCCGTTCGCGCTCGAGTCGCTCGGACGCCTCGCGAGCCAGGTGCTCGCCGGGCTCGCGGCCGTGCGCGCGAAGAGCATCCCGTACGGCTGCATCCACCCGGGTCGCGTGCGCATCGCCTCGGGCTTCAACGCGCGCGTGTCCGACCTCGCGGTGGCGCAGATGCTGCCGCTGGCATGCATCGCTGCCGACGACGACGCCATCGCTTACCTGCCGCCGGAAGCACGGCTCGGCGCGGTCCCCACGGAACGCGCCGAGGTGTTCTCGGTGGGCATGCTGCTCTACGCGGTTGCGACCGGACGCACGCCGTTCAGCGCCGAGGAGCGTGCGGGCCTCGACATCCAGCCCGATCTGGAGCCAACGCCGCCCGGCGAGGCGGACCCGCCGGTTCCGGAAGCGCTGGTGCCGATCATCGAGCGCGCCATCTCGGTGGATCCACTGGCGCGCTTCGCCACGCTCGACGACTTCGGAGCCGAGTTGCTGCCGCTCTTCGAGGCGGCGCCACAAGCGCGTCCCGCGCAGAGCCGCATCCTGGTCGTCGAGGACGATCCGAGCCTGCGCTACCTCATCGTCACGCTACTGCGCTCCGCGGGCTACGACGTGCTGGTCGCGGAGAACGGCATCGACGCTCTCGAGATCGCGTTTCGCGAGCCGCTCGATCTCGTCTGTCTCGACATCCGCATGCCGCGCATGGACGGGTTCGAAGTGTGCATGGTGCTACGCTCCGACGAGCGCACCAAGAAGATCCGGATTCTCGTGATCAGCGTGGTGACGTCGCAGGATTCGGTGACGCTCATGGAAAGTCTGGGGGCGAGCGATTTCTTGCCCAAACCCTTCGAGGAAGCCGACCTCCTGACCCGTGTCTCGGCGCTCCTCGCGCGTTAGCCCAATCCAGTCATGAGCGTCGGTGTGCAGGAAGAATTCGGTCGGCGCCCCAAATGCGCGTCGGCTCGCAGCGCGAGTCGATCGTGTCTTCGGCGCCGGCGAGAGTCCGTGTCGGGAATGGATTTCCGACCGCCCGCTAGCCACCGCGCGCCGCACCCAACGAAAGGTCCCCGCCGATGATTCCGTATTTCATCCAGCCCAGCCTGCACCTCTTCGGGCCGTTCACGATCCACGGCTGGGGTGTCGCAGTCTGCACCGGGATCTTGCTCGGGACCTACATCGCCGCGAAGCGCGCGGAGAATCTGGGCCTCGATCCCGACGTCGTGAACGACTACGGCGTGTGGGCCGTGGTGTCGGGCTTCATCGGCGCTCACATCGTGGAAACGGTCTTCTACGAGACTGACGCATTCCTCAAGAATCCGCTCGAAGTCTTCAAGATCTGGCAAGGCTTCTCGTCGTATGGCGGTTTCATCGGCACGTTCGTCGGCACCTTGATCTTCCGCAAGGTGCGCAAGATCCGCTTCCTCGATTACGCGGACTCGATCGCCCTCGGCATGGCACCCGCTTGGATGTTCGGCCGCATCGGCTGCTTCATGGCCCACGATCACTTGGGGATCCATTCGAGCTCGTTCTTGGCGGTCCGGTTTCCCGACGGCCCGCGCTTCGACTTGGGGCTTCTGGAAGCGCTGCTCTCGGCAGGCCTCACGCTGGTCATGGTGTCGATGCGCAACGTCCGCGGTCGCGGCGTTTCCGCAGGTGCGCTGATGTTCCTGTACTCGTTCGCGCGCTTCTTCTTCGATTTTCTGCGCATCGGTGACTCGACCTACTTCGGCCTCACGCCGGCGCAATACGGCACGTTCCTGATCGGCGGGCTCGGAATCTGGATGATCGTGCGGGCGCGACGCGAGCTGGCGAACGATCCCGAAAGCGCCAGGCTGCAGACCATCGGCGCACCGGCCACCGTCGCGTAGCGACACGACCCGTCCGCGCAAACGAAACCGGCCCAGGGATCGCTCCCTGGGCCGGATCGTTCTTCCCGTGCGTGGTGGTCAACGCGCGCCGGGCTGGCGGCCGAGCTCCTGGATCTTGGTGAGGTAGCGCTGCAGCACCTGTGTCTGCTCGTTCGCCCACGCGACACAGCTTCCCAGGTGCTTGCGTGCCTCGGAACCCTCTTTGCACTCTTTGGCGGCGCGCGAGAAGGCGCGCTCGGCGCCTTGTGTCAGCGCGAGCGCCTGGCCTGTGTTGTTCTGCGCCAGCGGTGCTGCGTCTTCGGCCTGCTTGAGGCCCTCGTCGTAGAGATCGCGCCCCTTCTGCGAGCAATCCTGGCCGACGGTGGACGCCGCTTGCGAGCAGGCTTTCTGCAGCTCGATCTGCTCCTGCACGCGGTTCACCGGCTCCGCGGGTGCGGGCGAGACGCCGATCGCCAGCCCACCCGCCAAGGCCAACCCCAGCGCCAGCGCCCCGCCGCGCGTCGCAGTCGATCGCTCGTTTCGCCGTGCCATGTCGATCCTCCGCCCGCGGCTCACTGCACGACCTGGATCAGCCGGTAATACGGCAGGAACATCGCCAAGGCGACGAACAACACGACGAGACCCATGAAGCCGAGCAACAGCGGCTCGACGAGCGTGCCGACCACCGCCGTCTGGTAGTCGACCTCGCGCTGGTGATGGTTGGCGACGGCAGCCATGGCCTCGGGCATGCGGCCCGACTCCTCGCCCACGGCGACCATGTCGAGGACCAAGCTGGGCATGAAACGGAACGGCAGAAAGCTCTCGTGCAGCGTGCGGCCACGCTCGACGTTGCCACGGATGTAGCGGAACGCGTCCTGGAAGAGGATGTTCGGGATCGCCTCGCCGACCAGGTCGAGGGTCTTGAGCAACGGTACGCCGGCCTGAAGCAGGATCGACATCATCGTCGAGAACTGGACGGTGTAGATGTTGGTGAGGATGGGTCCGAAGATCGGCAGGTGCACCTCGATGCGATGCAACAGTGGCTTGAAACCGCCGCGTTTGCGGGCCTGCAGGAAGACGAAGTAGCCCACCAGCAGCGCCAGCGCGATCCAGGCCCAGGCGCTCGTCACAGCGTTCGAGAACCCGAAGACGATGCGGGTGATGGTCGGCAGGTCGGCGTTGTTCACGTCGAGCTGCTCCTTGAAGACCGGAATCACGAAGATGAGCAGAACCAGCACCACGGCGATGGCGAGCACGAAGACGATCAGTGGATAGGTAACCGCCTTCGAGAGCGTGCGCTTGGTGTCCGACTCGCGGTCGCGGTAGTTGGCGAGGTAGTCGATCACCTTCACCAGCGAGCCCGATTCCTCACCGGTGCGGATCACGCTCACGATCATGTTGTTGAACCAGCGCGGGTGCTTGGCGAGCGCCGCCCAGAGCTGAATGCCGCGCTCGACGTCCCCCATGACCTCGGTGAGCGACGCGCGGAAATCGACGCTCTCGCTGCGGGTGCTCAAGATCTGCAGCGCGCGCATGAGCGGGATGCCGGCGCTCAAGAGCACCGAGAGCTGCCGCAAGAAGACGTTCACGAGCTCGGGATCGGGCTTGCGCGACGTGCGCGTGAACGGGCCTGGCGTGGGTGCGCTCGCTGCGGCGCTGGGTGGTGGCGGCGCCGCCGGGGCTGCCGCGGGCGCGCCACCGACTCCGGTGCCCGGCAGATCGTCGGCGGACTTCGCGGCGAGCGTCTGGCGGATCGAATCACCCACCGACGCGCTCGGTGCGGCCGGCACGGGCACCGGCGCTGCGGCGGCCGAGGCGGCCGCCTTGCTGGACTTCGCCTGCTTCTTGGTTTCGGCCATGGGGGACCCCTTCGAACGAGAGCGGGTTGGAACTACTCCCTGCGACCGAACTTCGCCACCGCACGGCAGCCTCGCGCCGCGCCGACGACGACCCTCAGCCGAGGACGCGCACGAACTCCTCGATCGTCGTGAGCCCACTACGGAGCTTGGCAAGCCCCGAGTCCCGGAGCGTGCGCAGCCCGTCGTCGAGGGCTTGCTTGCGGATCTGTTCTTCGGTGGCGCCCGACATGATGAGGCTGCGCACCTTGTTGGTGACGTTGAAGATCTCGAAGATGCCGAGCCGGCCGCGGTAGCCGGTGTTGAAGCACGCCTCGCAACCCACGCCGCGCACCAAGTTGTAGCCGTTCACGTCCTTGGCCGGGATCTTGAGCGCCTCGGCGGCGGCCTTCTTGTTGCGGATCGGCTCCGCGCAGTGGGCGCACACCTTGCGCACCAAGCGTTGCGCGAGCGAGCCCACCAACGCGTTCGCGATCAGGAACCGGTTGATGTTGAAGTTGGTGAGCGTGGTGACCGACCCCACGGCCTCGTTGGCGTGCAGCGTGGAGAACACCAACATGCCGGTGAGGCCGGCACGGATGGCGATCTTCGCGGTCTCTTCGTCGCGGATCTCGCCCACCAGGATCACGTTCGGGTCCTGGCGCAAGATGGCCCGCAAGCCGTACACGAAATCGAACGCGACCTTGTAGTTGACCTCGATCTGGTTGGCCCCGGGGATCACGTACTCGATCGGATCCTCGATGGTCATGACGTTGAGGCCGGCCTTGTCGATCTTGTTGATGCACGAATAGAGCGTGGTGGTCTTGCCGCTGCCCACCGGGCCGGTGGCGAGGACGATGCCGTGCGGCTTGGCGATGAAGCCGTCGACGATCTCCACCTCCTCGGGCGCCATGCCGAGGTCCTCGAGCGACGTGAAGAGTCGCCCGCCTTCCGCGAGGCGGATGCCCATGCGCTCACCGAAGTTGGTGGGCACGGTGGCGATGCGCATGTCGTATTCGGATGCCTCGGTGGAGAAGCGGTAGTGGCCGTCCTGGGGCAGCCGCCGCTCGGTGATGTCCATGTCCGCGAGGATCTTGATTCGCGAGATGATCTCGCGCCCCGTCGTGTGATCGACGCGGCCGACCTCGTAGAGGAAGCCATCGACGCGGTAGCGGATGTTGAAGCCGTCGCGGCGCGGCTCGATGTGGATGTCGGTGGCGCGCGAGCCGACGGCCTTCTCGATGAGCGTGGCGACGGTTTCGACGGCGGAGTTGGTGTTGATGGGCAGTGGCTCGCCAGCAAAGCGCAGGTTGGCACCGCGCGAAGCAACCGAGCTGGAAGCGAGCTCCGCCATCGAACACTCCTCTCACGCA
>CAYUSL010000352.1:0-6725 GCA_964447125.1 uncultured bacterium
CCCCCCCCCCCCCACCCCCCGCTCCCCGGGGCCGCCCGTCCGCGGCACGCGTGGCGAGTGGGGGGGGGGCCCGGGGGGGGCTGCGCCGCGCTGGCCGGGGGGCTGGAACAGCCCCCCGCTAAAACCATGTGGAACCTACTCCGACACGTGACCTGGCCGCAGTGGCGGCAGCACCGGCTGCGCACCGGGCTGACGGCGGTGGGCATCATGCTCGGCGTGGCGGTGATCATCGCCATGCGGCTGGTGAACCATTCGGTGTTCGCGTCGGTGCGCGAGTCGGTGGCGGACACCGCGGGACGCGCGACGCTCTCGATCGCCAACGGCACCGCGGGGCTGCCCGAGGAGATCCTCGACGAAGTGCGCGCGCTACCCACGGTGAAGAGCGCCGCGGCGCTGATCCTCGATTCGGGTCTGGTGATCGGCAGCGCGAACGCCGGCGAGCGGCTGCAGGTCTTCGGGGTCGATTATCTGGCCGACACCGAGATCCGTAGCTACGAGCTCGACAAGGCCGCCGACGAAAGCGAGATCGAGGATCCCATCGTGGTCCTCTCGCAACCCAGCTCGATCTTCGTCACGCGCCGTTTCGCCACGAGCCACGGCTTGAAGCTCAACTCGCCACTCCGGCTGCAAGTGACGAGCGGCCCGGTGGACCTGGTGGTGCGCGGGATCCTGAAGGAGACCGGCCCCGCGAAGGCATACGGCGGGATGTTCGCGCTCATGGACATCTTCGCGGCCCAGATCGCATTCGGAAAAGGCACGCCGGGCGTCCCCGGCAAATTCGATCAGATCGACGTGGTGCTGAAGGAAGGCGTGAGCTTCGAGGCCGGGAAAGCGAGCATCGCCACGCTGCTTGCCGGGCGCGGCCACGTCGACCGGCCCGAGAGCCGCGGCGAGCAGATCGAAGGCCTGCTCGGGGCGATGAAGCTCGGATTCGCACAGAGCCAGGCGCTCTCGTTCATCGTCGGCATGTTCCTGATCTACAACACGATGAGCATCGCGGTGGTGCAGCGCCGCCGCGAAATTGGCGTGCTGCGCTCATTGGGCGCCACTGCGCCTGAGATCCGGCGCCTTTTCGTCACCGAGGCGATCGTGCTCGCGGCCATCGGCTGCGTCGCCGGCGTGGGTCTCGGCTGGTGGATGGCGCGGCTCATCCTGCCCGCCATGGAGCAAGTGCTCGCGACGATGGTGACGCGCACCACCGTCGGCTATCTGCGCCTCGACCCGCTGGTGATCGCGATGGGAGTCGGCGCGGGCTTCGGCTTCGCGCTGGTGGCCTCGCTCATGCCCGCGGTCCAGGCCGGCCGCGTGAGCCCACTGGTGGCTCTGCGCCGCGACGCCGCCACCCGCGTCGAGCCGCGCTCGATCCAGGGGATGGCGTGGGCCGGCGCCTCCGGGCTCGCGTTGAGCGTGGTCGGGAACTTCCTGCAGAGCCGCATCGGCGCGAACTGGCTCTCACTCGGCACGATGGGCTTCCGCATCGTGGGCGTCGCGCTCTTGATGCCGTGGTTGGTGGTGGCCGTGCTCGGGCCGGCGCGACGCCTCTTGGGTGCGCTCTTCGGCATCCAGGGCAAGCTCGCCGGCGACAACCTGACCAACGCGCCGGGACGCACCGCGGTCACGCTCACCGCGGTGATGATCGGCATCAGTGCCTACGTGATCGTGGGCGCACTGGTCGAGAGCCTGCAGGTCACGCTCGGCAACTGGATCGATCGCTACATCTCTGCGGATCTCTCGATCGCCGCGTCGAGCCGCCTCGCCGGGCCATCCAGCAACCGCATTCCCGACGAGGTCGTCGAGGGTTTGCGCGAGGTGCCGGGCATTCAGACGGTGAAGCCGTTCCGGTACATCGAGCTGCTCTATCAGGGCGAGCTCGCCTATCTGCTCACCCTGGACATCAACGCCCACGGCCGCCGCGGCGGCTATCAGATGGTCTCGGGACCCGACGAGCGCACCTTCATGGACACGCTCGCGCGCGGCGAGGGCGTGGGTGTCTCGGATGCGTTCGCGCTCCATTTCGGGAAGAAGGTCGGCGACACGCTCACACTGGTGACACCCAGCGGTCCCCACGATTTCCGGATCGCCGGCACGTTCGCCGACTGGGCGGGAAAGACCGGCACCGTGCACATCGACCGCGCCCTCTACAGGCAGCTATGGAAGGAAAGCCTGGTGGACGGCATCGACATCGACCTCGCCGAGCCGAGCCGCTGGGAAGAGGTGTCGCGGGCGATCCGCGCGCGTTTCGGCGCCAAATACGACCTGCAGGTGATGACGTCGAAGGAGTTCAAGGACGAGATCCGCACCCAGATCATCGCCGGCTTCGAGGTGAGCAAGGCCACCGAGGTGATCGTGCTCATCATCTCGGCGCTGGGGATCGTGAACACGCTGCTCGCGGCGATCCTCGACCGCACCCGCGAGATCGGCATCTTGCGCGCCGTGGGTGCCACTCGCCGCCAGATCGAAGGCGCGGTGCTCGCCGAGGCCGGGCTTTTGGGCGCGATGGGCGCGCTCATCGGTTTGGCACTCGGCCTCGCGAACGCTTATCCATTCGTCCGCGTCTCGATGCTGAGACTGGTGGGCTGGCACCTCGATTTCCACATCGACGGCTGGGCGCTGGCAGGTGCCGCAGTCGCCGCGGTGTTGATCGCGATGCTCGCGGGGCTCTACCCCGCGCGCAAGGCGGGCCGGCTCAACATCCTGGACGCGATCGAGTACGAGTGAACACCAACGGGAGACACGAAAGCATGACGACCAATTCCAACGCCGGATCGCCGCTGGTCGCGATCCTCATGGGCAGCGCCTCGGACGCCGACAAGCTCGTCGGTGCACGCGAGGTTCTCACCAAGCTGGGCATCGCCTTCGAAGTGACCGTGACCAGCGCCCACCGCAGCCCGGCGCGCACGGTGGATTACGTGCGGTCCGCCGAAGAGCGCGGCGTGCGCCTCTTCATTGCCGCCGCCGGCGGCGCGGCACACCTCGCCGGCGTCGTGGCCGCGCACACGCTGAAGCCGGTGATCGGCGTGCCAGTCGATTCGACGCCGCTCGCCGGTTTCGACGCGCTCTTGTCGACGGTGCAGATGCCGCCGGGGATCCCGGTGGCCACGGTGGCCGTGGGTGACATGGGCGCTCGCAATGCGGCGTATCTGGCCGCGCGAATCCTCGGGCTGGGCGATGCGACGATCGCGGCGACGCTGGTGACGGAACGCGATCGCCTGGAAGCGTCCGTGGTCGACGGCGATCGCAAGGTGAAGGCCGCCTGGGCTGCGGCCAAGACGTGAGCGAGGCCTCCGCCACACCGCTCGCGACCACGCTGGCAGCCAGCGCCGATGGCCTGAGCGAGAGCGATCTCGCGCGCGTCGTCACCGCACTCCGCAGCGGCGAGGCGATCGCCTACCCCACCGAGACCTTCTACGGTCTCGGGGCGCGCGCGCTCGACGCTGCGGCTGTCGCGCACGTGCAGTCGATCAAGGGACGTCCCGACGGCAAGCCCTTCCCGGTGTTGGTGGCCGACCTCGACATGCTCGGCCGCGTGGCGGCACGCATACCCGGCATCGCCCGGCGGCTGATCGAGCGCTATTGGCCGGGGGCGCTCACGATCGTGCTACCAGCGCAGCCCGGACTTCCCGCGGGAGTGCTCGGCGCGGGCGGCACGATTGCATGCCGCATCTCATCGTCGCCGATCGCCAATCAGATCGTGCGAGCGCTGGGTGAACCGCTCGTCGCCACCAGCGCCAACCGCTCCGGGGAGCCGTCGCCACGCACCGCTGCCGATGCCGCTCGGCAGATCGGCAGACGAGTCGCGTTCCTCGTGGACGGCGGCAAGCTGGGCGGGGAGCTGGGCTCGACGATCGTGGACGGCACCGTCGATCCGCCGCGCATCGTACGCGTGGGCGACCTCGACGTCGTGTTGGACGAAGTCTGAAGCGCTCGCGGTGCTCGTGGCTCGCCGTCCGGCTCGCGGAAAGAGCGAAGCGGAGCGTGGTGGCCGGAACCCAGGTCGATTCGCGGGATGCGCATTCGGGGCTTTTCAAAGCCCACCCGCGCGTGGGGTGGTGTCTCAGTTTCGTTCGCTGGGCCGCCGAGAGACCCACGGCCCTCCAGCAGGAAATGTGCGAAAAGCCCGATTTCCACGATTGCTTCGACAGGCTGGAGCGCGCGCGATCCTTCGCGCGCGAGGCCAAAGTGAGACACCACCGCCCGCTGCGGCTTACCGCGAGAGCGACGCGCTGCGGTCGAGTGCGTAGAGATCGTGCTCCATGCCGGCGTGGAGCGCGGCACCCGCTCGGCGCATACCCAGCCGTGCAGCAACTCGGATGGAGCGCTCGTTCGCCGGCACGATCGCGGCCAGCACGCGGGGATGGGGCGCGAGCGCGAACCCGCGCGCGATTGCGGCGCGGGCGGCCTCGGTCGCGAAACCCGCACCCCATCGGGATCGCACGAACGTCCAACCGACGTCGACCTCACCCGGGGCGTACGGTGCGGGGCGCAGCATCACGTTGCCGACGATTTCCCCACACCCGGCATCGACGACCGCGTACCACGCGAGCCCGGGCGCCTCGAGCGCGTTCTCGAGGACGATCGCATCGAGCAGCCTCGCGCTTGCGTCCTTGTCGGCCGAAGGTCCCCACCACACCACCTCGGGATCGCTCCAGATGGCGTGGAGCGCGTCGAGATCGTCGCTCGTCCACGGTCGCAACACGAGCCGCTCGGTGCGGATGGTCGAGTCCGTCATGGGCGTCGGAAAGATAGCGCCGCGGAGACAGCACGCTAGAATCGAATCATGCACAGCCAGCGCCGCGGCGGCACCACGATCCTCGCGACCGCGCTCGTGTGCGCGTGCCTCGTGCTGGCGGGCTGCGCCACCATGCCCCGGGGCGACGGCAGCGCTGCGGGTGGCGCCGCCACCGCGCTCACCACGCGACAAACCCGACTCTGGCTCAACGACTACGTGCGGCGCTTCGCCGACGAGGTCGCGCGCACCGCCGACGGCATCCAAGCGCGCACGAGCGACGACGCCGTGGTCCGCGCCGCGCTGGCCTGGAAGCTGGGTGCGATTCCCGCGGCCTACCGCGCAGGAACCCTCGAGGACGCACAAGCTGCGCTCGGCGATCTGTGGGCGCTGACGCTCCAGATGGAAGCGCTCTTCCTGACCGAGCCGCCGCGCGATTCCTTGGGCGCCGAGCGCGCCGCGGCAGCGAGCTGTGCGCGGCGCATGCGCGAGGAATTCGAGGACCTGGCGCGGCGGGTTTCGCCCACGGCCGCGGCGTTCGAGGAAGCGCGCGCGCTGGTGGGCGCGTTCGCGGCGCGGGAGCCGCTCACCGACCTCACGTTCTCGCGACGCTCGGTGGTGCCGAGCTACCTCGCGGCACGCGCCGGCGAGAAAGCTGCATTCTTCCAGGCCGTCGAGAACCTCGGCGACAACCTCTCGGCGATGCAGGAGATGATCGTCGCCTATGCGGCGCAGCTTCCGGCGATGGTCCGCTGGCAAGCCGAGCTCATGCTGCTCGACCTGCCACGCAATCGGCGCATCGGGCGCACCCTCGCCGACTTCGATGGCATGGACGATTCGCTGAAGCGGCTCGCGGCAGCCAGCGATCGCGCCACGGAGCTGGTCACGGCGCAGAGCACCGAGATCTTGACCACGCTGCGAGGCGAACGCGTCGCCACGTTTGCCGAGATCGAGGGGTTGCGGGCCCGCAGCTTCGCGGCACTCGACGCGCAACGTGACGCGACCTTCGCGGCCGTCGCCGCGGAGCGCGAGGCCACGGTGAATGCGCTCGCGCGCGAACGGCAGACGCTCCTCGGGGACGTCGAGGCACTCGCTCGCGAGGCCACGGACCGCAGCATGCGCGAAGCACGCGGGCTCGTGGATCACGCGCTGGCGAGGGCGCTCGTGCTCGTGGCTGCCCTGACGATCGCCGGCATCGTGCTCATCCTGACCTGGCGTCTCACGCCGCGCCGACGCGATTGACCCGGCACCCCGCGTCGTCCTAAATGACCACTCAGGCCTTGGATCGTCCCGTCGCTGGCGCCGGGACCGAAACGACCATCACGGCCCGGCTCTGCGCGCCGTGAAGGTGACCCCCACAGCGAATCGCGAACGATCGTTCCGCAGTAAATCGAGGAGGCTCGAATGAATCGCAAGCAAGCCATCACCATGTCACTTCTGATCGCCACGTTCGCCGCATCGCCGGCCGTCGGCAGCGGTGACCATCCCGCACCGAAGGCTCATCCAGCGTTCGATCAACTGAAGCAGATCGCGGGCGACTGGGAAGCGGACAACGACGGTGGCAACAAGATGCACGAGCAAGTCACGCTCACCGCAGGCGGTTCGGTGCTGATGGAAAGCATGTTTCCCGGCACCCCGCACGCGATGGTCACCATGTACCACCCCGACGGGAAAGGGCTGGTCGCCACCCACTACTGCGCTGCAGGCAATCAGCCCCGCATGCGCTCCAAGGGTTTCGAGGCAGACGGCAAGACCGCGGTCTTCTCCTTCGTCGACGCCACGAACCTCGCGAGCCCCAAGGAAAGTCACATGCACAAGGTCGAGGTGAAGCTCATCGACGCCGATCACTTCGACGCCGTCTGGACGAGCGCCGGTGAGCCCCAGAGCCCACCGATGACCTTCCACTGGAGCCGCGTGAAGAGCGCCGCAGCGGCCAACTCGGACGCGCCCGCGGCGCCCGTCGCTCCCGCCGCGCAGTAATGAGCGCAGCCGCCCTCAC
>CAYUSL010000353.1:0-6719 GCA_964447125.1 uncultured bacterium
CCTGGTGGTTGCCGATCATGACCCGTGAGTCACCGGTGGCGCGCCAACTGCACTTCGGCAGCCAGCCGCCTTGCTCGTACCAAGCGACGTACGACTGGACCACGTCGCTGCGCGTTTCCGGTTCGACGAGGGTCTGCAGCGGATGCGTCGTGCGAAACGTGTCCCACAGGCACCAGTCGTCGGCGTAGAACGCGGCGCCGTCGCGGGCAGAAATCACCTGGCCCACGCCGTCGGCGCCGCTCCAGTAACGGTTGCCCTCGGTGAAATCCACCGGTTGCAGGAGCGAGTGGTAGAGGGCGGTGTAGAGCTGGATGCGATCGTCGTCGCTGCCGCCCTCCACCGCCACGCGGCCGAGCACCTCGTTCCAGGTGCTGCGTGCCGCCGCGCGAATCGCCTCGAACGAGAGCCGCCCCGCGCCCTCTTCGAGATTACGCCGCGCCTGATCCACGTCGATCGCCGACACGCCCACGCGCAGCTCGATCGCCTGGCCCTCGCGGGTCGCGAAATCGAGGTACGCGCCGATGTCGTTTCCCTCGGCGCGCATCACGCCGTCGCTGCCGCGGCCGTCGCGAAACGTGCCCGCGCCGCGGGACGCCGTATCGAAAACGGCGTGGAAATAGAGCGGGCTCAGACCCGTGTCACCCGGTGCGGCGCCGGTGAAGACCGCCACCAACGGATTCATCTGGTAGAGGCCGAAGCCGCGCACCGTGTGATCGTCCACCACCTCCACCCATCCGTCGACGGCGAGGCCACGGTTGTGGCTCACGTCGACGAGCACCCGTGCGCGGTCGGTTTGCGGAAAGGTGTAGCGATGCACGCCCACACGCGCCGTCGCCGTGAGCTCGGCGCGCACGCCCGAATCCTCGAGCGTCACGGCGTAGTAGCCGGGCTCGGCGATCTCGGTCGCGTGCGAGAACCGCGACGCATACGTCGACTCGGTGAAGCCCGGGTCGCCGACGACGGGCATCACGCCGAGCTGGCTGTAGCCGTTGTAGCTGCCGCCCGGGCCTTCGAGGTGCGTGTGGCTGAACGCCTCGATGCGGTCGTTGGCGTACTCGTACGCGTCGATGTCGCCCGGCCCGGCGTTGGTGTCGGGAGACAGCTTCACGAAGCCGTGCGGCAGGCTCGGCCCGGGAATCGCGTTACCAGGCCCGAGCGTGCCGATGAGTGGGCTCACGAATCGCGCGACGTCTTCGACCGACACCTCGCGGCGCGACGAGCCGCTACAGCCGGCGAGCGCTCCGGCGATCAGCGCAACCGTTGCGAGACGTTTCCTCACGGCACCCCTGCCGTGCTGGGCGCCTCCAGGCGGGCGAGAAGCTCGGCGGCGGCGGCGTGGCGATTGGTGCGTTCGTAGATGCCGGCGAGTCGTGCGAGCGCGCTCCGGGTGCGCGGATTGCGCAGACCCTGCGAGGCCTCGATGTCGCGCAGGCTCGCGACTGCGAACGCCTCCGCTTCGTCCACCCGGCCTTGCTCGAACACGCAATCGGCGAGAACCCCCACGAGCGCAGCCGTCCGCCACGAACCGTCGCCGGCGCGCCGCGCCGCATCCAGCGCCGCGCGCGCCAGCGGCTCGGCCTGGTGCGCCCGACCGAGCGCCAGCAGTGCCTCGGCGAGCGCCGCCTGGGCCAGGACGCGATCGGGATGCTCGGGCGGAAGTGAGCGCTCGGCGACGTCGAGCGCCGTCCGCGCCGACGCTTCCGCACGCTCGTGCTGCGCCAGCGTGAGCGCGATCCGCGACGCGAGCACGTGGGCGGGAATTCCGTCCACGTCGTCGTCAGCGCCCGCGTGGCGCAACTGGGCGAACGCCTGATCGAGCAGCGGCTCGGCCACATCGACACCGCGCTTCACGAGCTCGAGCTCGGCGAGCTTCACCAGCGCCCACGTCCTCTCGCTCGGCATCGCTGCGGGGAAGATGGAGAGCGCGTCGATCGCTTGCTGGTAGTACGAGCTCGCCGAAGTGAGATCGCCGCGATCGTCCTCGAGCACGCCCAGCTCGCCCAGGATCCCGGGAATCGCCGGATGGTCGACGCCCTGGTGTTTGCGCAGCCCGACCAGCGCCGCTTTGAGCAGCCGCTCGGCGTCGTCGAGATCGTTGCGGTGCTTGCGCACCCAGCCGAGCTCGGCGGTGGCGAGCCAACGAGCCTCGTCCTCGGGAAAGTCCACGTCGAGGATCGCGAGCGCTTCGCGCAGCTGCTTCTCGGCCACGCGCACGTCGCCGTTGGTCGCTTCGAACGCGGCGAGGTCCGCGAGTGTCACGGCATGCGCACGCGACTCCGCGCCGTCTGTCGTGCGGGCGATCTCGACCGCTCGCGTGAGCTCGCGCCGTGCCTCGTCGCCGAGGCCGAGCCCGCGGTAGGCGTTTCCGAGCACCCGCCGCGCACGCCGCTCCGCACGCGAATCGCCTTCGAAGACCTCCGCGAGTCTCGCGTTCGCCGCTTCCAGGCGCTGTGCCAGGTCGCCACCCGCGCTAGCCACGGAGGTGTGGCGGAAGACGCCGGCCCCGTCCGCATGCAGAAGTGCTTCGAAGAAATCGAGCAACCGCTCCTTGGTGGCGAGCGCGTGCGCGTCCACTCGTCCGCGGTGAAACGCGCCCGCGCCAGCGCCGATCGCCACGGCGGCTGCGACGATCGACGTCACGGCGAACGTCCGGCGCAGTCGCGAGCGTGAGCGCATGCGGCCGGTGGGCACGGCATCACCGACCTCGATCGCATCGATCACGAAGGCGCCGTCGTCGGCGATGACGTCGACGATCTCGGCGTCGACCACCTCGGGCTCGCCGGCCACGGGCCGGCGGCGCACCGTGCTCACCGCCGGTACACGTCGGCGGCGACGACGGCGTTGCCGAGCGCGCCGAGGAGCTGACCGGGGCCGCCCGAGACCGGCAACGTCACGTACGCGATCTTCGGCGATGACGGATCGCTCGAGACGTCGATCACCACCAAGGCGCGGGCGTCACCCTCCAGAAGCACCGCGTACTGGACCACACCCTTCGCGAGCTCCACCGTCTCCGCGACCGTGCCGTCGGCAGCGAGGCCGAGTGACACGAGCGAGCGCACGGTGCGACCGCCAGCGTCGAGCTCCACGTCGCGCGCGACGATGACCACGTTGCCATTGCGCGCGATGCCCTGCACCTGCCCAGTCAGGTCGTGGGCGACGGTGGTCACGACGCCGGTGCCGAGTGCCAGACGCTGGATCGTCGTCGTCGGATTGGCGAGCGCGTCGTCGCCGGTGGCCGAGGCCTTCGACCAGAGCACCGATTCACCGTCGGCAGCGAACCGCAGCTCGTCGCCCGGCCCGCCGAGCTCCGCACCGGTGGTGAGGCGACTCACGGTAGCGGTCGCGAGATCGGTCGAGAACGCGTCCACTCCCGCGGCTTCGGGCAACGTGCTCATCGCATACACGAGGCGCGCGCCGTCGGCCGACCAATCGGGGCGCCCGAGGATGATCTGCGTGTTCACGCTCGCCACCGTGGCGTTGGCACCGTCCTCGCCGACCACCACGATCTCCGATTGATCGAAGGCGAGCGTGACGACCACGGCGAGCCGGTTGCCATCGGGGCTCCACCGGAGCGGCCCCATGGCCAGAATCGTGCCGTCACGGACTTCCAGGTCGGTACCGTTGCCCGGAATCGGATTCGCAGCACCGTCGAAGTGGATGCGGCGCCGATCGGCCCCGTTGCCGCTCTGCACGAAGAGCGCGGGCTGACCGTCCACAGATTCGACCTCGGCGACCTTCGCCGTCGGATCGCCGATCCCGCCGCCGTCGTTCCGGCTGCCGCTGTCGCCACCGCACCCAGCAAGCGTCAGCAACGTGCACAGAATCGCTACCGCTGCGTCGCGCATACGTCTCTCCTCAGAAGAGATCGCCGAAGGTGCCGAGGTAGCGATCCAGGTGCCCGATCCCACTCTCCGCCATCCACGCGCCGATGAGCGCGATCCGCAGCTTGGATGCGAATGCCACGCGGAGCGCATCACCGTTGAGACCGGGCACGCGCATCCGAACACTTTCCAGGCCGAGGTCGCGAGCCATCGCCAACGCCGCCCAGGCCAGACCCGCGGCGAAGCGCGAGTCTCGGACCGCGCCTGGACCGATGCTGCCGTGGCCATCGAGCGAAACGTAACCCACCGGTCGTCCGCGGGACGTCGCGACGAAAGCGCGCGTCCCTGGCTGCGAGAGCTCGAAACGTTGATCGACGTCTCGGCGGCAGCCGCGCACGAATCGATCGAAGCCGCCGATCATGTCCAGCATTCGCCGCGTCGCTGCACCCTGCTCTCCCAACGGCGCGAGCTCCACCGTGAGGGCCGGGCGCTCGCGCGGCTCGGGAGCGCCGCCGAGCACGTACACCTGGGTCCGGGGCAGCAGGCCGAGATCGAGATAGAGCCGCTGTGCCCGCGGATCCAGTGACGCGTAGACACAGCGCACGGTCCCTCGCGGTGCTGCGGGCTCGTCGAACGCGCGCCGCACCAGCTCGCGTCCGTGGCCGCTCTCCTGGAAGCCGGGCAATGCCCAGAACATCGACAGGAAGTGCACGCGCTCCCGCAGGATCGTGCTGGCGAACGCGACCACACGCCCGCCGCGCGCGAGCACGTGGAAACCGGCCGGATCGGTGCGGAGCAGATGACCGAGCCGCTTCTCGATCAGCTTCGTATCCGGGGGCGACGTCGTCTGACCGAGGCGCGTCGCGAGATCCACCGACGAGCGCGCGAACACCCGCGCGCACGCCCCCAGATCGTCCTCACGCGCCCGCCGGATCTCCGCGGTGGCGCGAGCCCGCGGCGCGCGCTCGGCCGGACTTCGCGACCTCATGTGCGATTCACGCCCCCGCTGCCGCGGCGCCGCCGTAGCGGTAGAGGATCAGCGCTTTGAGCAAGAGCGTGTCGGCGGCGGCGTGGGCTTCGGTGAGCATGAGCCCGCGCGCTTCCGCGTGGGGATGGAAACCGCCGCCGAAGGTGAACATCGGCAGCACGTCGTGGGTGCTGCCGTCGCCAGGACCGAACGCGCGCCGCAGCCGCCCGATGGCGCGGCCGTATTCGGAGAATGGGTCACGGTAGGTGTCGGCGAGACGGCCCTTGGGATCGATGCCCCACAGATCGCGCTTGTTGACCACGGTGATGAACGATCGAACACGCGTGGTCATCACATCGTCGTCGGTGATGGTGTCGCGTCCCAGCACCTTCTTGCGACGCTCTTTCACGAAGTCCATGAACTCGTGGATGTGCTGCGCCTCTTCCTTGCGGCAAACGCGCAGGTAGTCCTCGAGCTTGTCGATCGCGGCCGCGGAGTTGGGACGGCGGAAGGTGCCTTCCAAGTCGCGGTCGGCCGTGGCTAGAAAACCACCGGCGACGGTGATCAGCACGACTTGCGGCGGCGTCTCGAGGAAGACCTGCGCGAGCCGCTCCCAGCCGTCGCGGCTTTGGATCTGCGTTCCCGGCACCGTGAGCACCGGCATGATCTTGCCGCGCGCCACCGTCCGCGATCGCTCCAGATGAATGGACGAGCGCGGGCGCTCCCGTGGCGACCAGTGCACGGCGCGGTCCACACGCAGCGAGGTGGCATCGCGGAGCCGGTCGGCGATCACGGTCTTGCCGGCGCCCGAGGGGCCGAGCACGGCGATGCCGCGGCTCTGCCGCCCGAAGAGATTCAGGAACGGCTTCTTGGCGCGGTTCACTTCCTTGAGCGCCGCGAGCAACGCCTTCTCGGCGTCGCCGAGCTTCACGGTGCAGCCGGCCTTCGCGGGATCCGCGAGCAGCTCGTCGATCGCCTCCTCGATGGAGGTGGCGCCGCGGTCGGTGCCGAAGCGCTGGATCTTCTGAGCCAACCACTTCTGGAGAAAAACGAGTAACGCGTCCATCCAGTGGATCCTCGTACGTTGGAAGCGGCGCGAGACGGCGGAAGCCGCGCGGTATCCGTGCGACGCTCGCGCGCCGCGAGCCTGTTCTACGATTCGGGCGACGTCGTGAGCCCCGCGGCGCGAGCGCGCGCCAGCACTTTCTCGGCGGCGCGCACCATGGGCATGTCGACCATCTTGCCTTCGAAGTCGAAGACGCCGGCGCCGCGCGCCTCGTGGGCGTGGAACGCGTCGAGTAACCGCGCCGCGTGCGCGATCTGCTCGGGGCGCGGGTCGAAGGCGCGATGAATGGTCTCGACGTGCTTGGGATGGATGCACATCTTGCCGTCGTAGCCCATCCGCCTGCCGACGGCGGCGTCGTGCACCAGCACTTCCAGGCTCGTGAGGTCGGTGCAGAGCGTGTCGATGGCGTCGATCGCCGCCGCCTTGGCCGCCACCACCACGGCGCCGCGCGCGTACGCGACCTCGGCGCCCTCGGCGGTGCGTTCGGCACCCACGTCGCCAGCGAAGTCTTCGGCGCCGAACATGAGCGCCACCAGCCGCTCGCTCGATTCGGCGATCAGCGGCGCATTCACCACGCCGCGCGCCGTTTCGATGAGCGCCACCAGCCGCGGGCTCCACGCGGGGTCGCCCACCTGCGCTTCCACCGCCTCCAACACGTGCTCGACGCGACGTACGTCTTCGGCAGACGACACCTTGGGGATCACGTACGCGTCCGGCTTGCCGGGTGCGGTCAGCTCGAGGTCCTCGCGAAAGAAGTCCTCGGTGGGCACGTTGATTCGCACCCAGCGCTCGCTGCGGCCGAAGTGGAGACGTCTCAGCGCGTCGACGATGGTTCGCCGCGCCTCTTCCTTCTTGGCGATCGCGA
>CAYUSL010000354.1:0-6713 GCA_964447125.1 uncultured bacterium
TCCCAGCGCATTCTCGCGCTTGTTGAGGTGTCCACGGAAACGGGGGAGGATCAGATCGTCATCGAAGGCGAACCCAAGAACGTCGTGCACGTGAACACGTATCTCGTCGAGGCCACCAACGCCGAGCAAGCGTACGAACGAGCGATCGCGATCGGGCGCGGCGAGGAGATGCGCTACCGGAATCCGCATGGACGCCTCGTCCGCTCTCGCTACCGAGGGCTCGCGGAGTTGATCCCGATCTGCGACGATCTCAAGCACGGTGCCGAGCTGCGATTCGAGCAGCGAGTGGGGCTCACACGCGTAGCGATACGAAAGCTCGTCAAACCAAAGAAGCAACTCTCCCTGTTCGCGCCGATCTTCTGGGATCGAAGCGTGCCGAACTACTCGTCCGGGGAGATCATCGACGAGCTCGTCGCGAAAGGCTTCGACCGCGAATGGATGCTCAAAGCCGCGGCGCCGCCGACGAGTCCCAGTCGAGCCGGGCGGTCGGTTTCGAGTAGAAGCCCACCGAACAAGCGAGCGCGCAGCCAAAGAGCGTCGCCCGTTCGGCGGAATGCGTCGCGCGCGCGGCGCTGACCGAATCGTCCAGCGGCACGAAGACAAGTTCGCGAATGGACACGAGGCTGGCGTGGGTACTGACCATCGGGGTGGTCGTCGTTGGTGGGATCGCGGTGGCGCGCGAGGAACGAGCGCGGCGCAAGCGTCTCGATCGCCTCTTCGAAGGGCGCGAAGCGCTGAGCGCCGAGGAGTTCGGGAAGCGGCACTTCGCGGGTGCCGAGGCCGAGATCGCGGCACGCGTGCGCAAGGTCATTCAAGATCAGATGGGCCAAGACGGCAGCCGACTGTTGCCGGACGACCACCTCACCGACGACCTCGAGGTTGGCTACCCCACGGATTCCATGGACTGGTTCGAGCTCGTGATGGCGCTGGAGAGCGAGTTCGAGATCGAGATCGCAGGCGACGATGCGGCAACGTTCCGCAACATCCGCGACCTCGTGCACTACCTGTGTGCGCGTCGCGTGGCGGCGGATCGCACGCGTTCGACGTAGTGGCGGGTCACGAAAAACTCCCGATCACGCACCCCGACCACCGAACGGCACACCGCTCTCCACGCGCGCCGTCGATCTCTCCGCGAGCCAGAGGCGAGCCGCGAGCGAAGCGAAGCGACTCGGGGGTGGGACCCGCCGCGGCTTCGCCGCAGCGGGCGGGGGGGGCGTGAAACGCCCCCCGAAAAAGCTCACAACCCGGGCGGATCGAAGTGGCCGTTGCCGTTCACGTCCACCCAGATGGGATTGGTGAACGCGGCCGGTGTCTCGAGCTGAGCCGGATAGGCGCGGGTGTCGCCCAGCGCCGTCGCCACGAGCCAGGTGTCCTCGGTGAGCCTGAGCGAGAGTCGCGTGTCGAGACGCGTCACTCCTGTGGAAGCCGGCAGTGGGATGTGAGCGAGCGGCAGGCCGTTGCCGATGATCTCGACGAAGTCCACGTCGATCCAGGGCGCCGCCAGCACGCGCACGTGCACGTCCACGATGCCGTCGGAGTCGGTGAGCGAGTCGCCGATCTGTGCGCTCTCGTTCACGGTCAGCGTGACGAAAGGCCCCGACGACCACAGGCTGCGGTGAGCGCGCAGCGCATCCACCAGCGTGCTCGGCGCGATCGCGCGCGGATCATCATTCCCAGCGCGCACGTAGTTTCGAAGCTGACCGACTTCGCTGCCCTTGAGCCGGTGGGTATCCGAGTTCCCCACCGCGGTGAACGTGTAGCCCTGGTTCAAGAGGCTGTACCAATCGAACAGCAAGTCCTGCGTGAGGTTCACTTCCATCGACTCGAAGTTCGTGAAGAAGGGACGCTCGCTCAGGCCGGTGGCGCGGTCGTAGCCCACGTAGTCGAGCTGGCCCAGAAGCCCCGAGCGCCCGTGGTTCAGCATGGTGATGGGATGCGCGGGATCGCGCTTGGCGGCCTCGTAGATCTCGCCTGCGGTGAGGCCGTTCCAGTCGAGCGCGCCGCCGTCGGGAATGCTCGGGTCCGGCGTCAACGGGAACGCGTTGAAGTGACCCATGTTGAGTGTGGAGATCTCGTTGCCGGGCATGGCGTGGAAGATCGACGCCACGCCCATCTCTTCGGCCAGCGGGTCGAGGTTGGTCACGAAATCGTGGTCGGTGCTGGCGACGTACTCGAGCCCCATCGCCACGTTGCTCACCACCCGATCGCGCCGTCCCACCGGTGAATCGTCCGAGTTGGTGCAGTGTTGATGGAAATCGGCGGCAAGCCAGCCGCTGGTGTCCACCACGCGCTCGATGTCGGCGGTGAAGGGCACGCTTCCGCCAGCCGGCACTTCGAGGTGATCGGTCACGCTCAGCGTGTACTCGGGACCACGCGTGACGGTCACGCGATAGGTGCCGGGTGGCACCGCCACGCTGCCGCTTCCGGTGGCCGTGTAGACGTAGTTGCCGCTGGCGTCGGCGGTGTTGCGCGGGCCGAGATCGGGATCGAGGTCCGAGTCGAGGGCACCATTCGTGCCGTACGCCTCGAAGATGATCTTGCCCGGCGAGGGCGCGCCCGCTGCGCTGAGCTGATATTCGACCGAGCCGGTGGTGCCGAGCGCGAGGTCGAGAGTGGTGGCGCCGCCTGCGCTCACGTCGGCCGAGACGAACGTCGAGGGATGACGACCGTAAGCGCGCGCAACCAGCGAGTAGCCTGCTGGTGGGATGTCCGCGGCGAACGAACCGTCGTTCGCCACGTCGATGCGACCCTGGAACGACGAGTCCGCGCCGTAGAGCTCGATCCATGCACCCGCCGCGATATCGCTGCCGTCGGCGTTCGTCACCTGGCCGCCCAGATGGCCGGTGGCCGTGCCACGCAACCGAAGAATCTGCGCCGAAGCACTGACGCTGTCGCCAGTGCCGATGGTGAGCCATCGCTCGTAGCTCGCTTCACCACCGGGCTCGATCGCGAGCCCCTTGAGACCGTTGGTGAGCGCGCCGGTCTGCGATGCGTCGACCAGCGGCACCACGAACTTTCCAGCGGCGGTGCCGTACCCGTAGCTCGCACCGTCACCGATGCCCACCAAATGATCCACGCTGGCGAGCGTCGGAAAATCGTCGAGTGGATAACCCGGCCCGAAGATCTGCAGGTCGGAGCCGAAGAGCAGCACGTCGCCGACGATCACCGTGCGTCGCTTGTTGCCGCGATTGGTGAGCCGGGTGCGCATGGTCACGTGGGCATCGCCTGGCGCCAGCACGTAGTCGGTGGTGAAGCCCAGATCGAGCGGCGTGTCCGGGATGGAGATGTCGCCAAAGCTCTGCAAGAAGCTGAAGGAGCCGTCGTGACCGATCACGCGCACGATCGCCGGGCCGCCGTCGCTGCCATCGGCGGCGATCTCGATCCGCTCGGCCTCGGCGCCGCGCGGCAAGAAGACCGGGAACGTCTGGGTGATCCGGTCGTCGCCGGGCTCGCCCTCGCCACGCACCAAGTCCGCGTCGAGGATGCCCCCGCCGAACGCGCCCACGAAACCGATCGATGGCCCCGCGTCCTCGACGATCACGCGGATGCGATCGTTGCGCAGCATCCAATCGCCCACTCCGGCGATGGCCGCGGGACCGCCGATCAGATCCGACTCGCTGGCGATCCGGAACGCCGCCGCGCGCGCCGTGCCCGGATGCCGGGACTCGCCACCTTTCGATCCGTCGCAACCCGTGGACGCCCACCCGAGCACGGAGGCGAGCGCCATCGGCGCGACGACACACGATCGGACGCGTGACGGGAGCGTGACGAATCGCATCGCGCCCGGATGGTCACACAGTTGCTTCTCGAACTTCAATCGACCACTGCCGATTCTTGGTAGAACTGCGTCCCCGCCGTCGTACGGAGACATGCACATGCGTTGGTCGATCACACGCACAGCCGGGCGTACGCTCGCGATCGGCACGCTCGCTCTCGCCGCCGCATGCTCGAGCGGCTCGACTGCGCCACGCGGCGGCGGCATCACCGTTCGCGACGAAGCGACGCTCCCCGTCGGCCCCGCCGGTTCAGGCGCTTGGATCCTGCCCAACGGCCGCCGCATCGAGCCGATGGGCGCGATGGTGAACGTCGACGGCCTGCCGCTCACCGTGGTGCTCAGCCCCGATGGCCGCACGCTGTTCGTCACCTCGAACGACGACGACGGGCGCCTCGCGGTGAGCGCGCTGGACACGACCACCGGCACGATCGTGTCCTCGCTCGAGGAGCGCGAAGGCCTCTATCTCGGCCTGGCGCTGGCACCCGACGGGCGCACGCTCTACGCAGGCGGCGGCGGCTCCGAACGGATCGTGATCCTCGACTGGGACGGTGCCGCGCTCACCGAGCGCGGCACGATCTCCGCCGGCGAGTTCCCCGCCGGCCTCGCCCTCAGCGCCGACGGCGGCCTGCTCTTCGTGCTCACCGAGTCGAGCAACGGCCTCGCAACGTTCGACACCGCGAGCGGCGCCCAGCTCGGCAGCGTGGGCACCGGCGGCAACCCGTACGCGGTGGTGCTGTCACCCGACGGCAGCGAGGCGTTCGTCTCGTCGGAAAAGAACGGCACCGTGGATGTCTTCGACGTACGCGACCCGCGCGTCCTGCGCCAGGTCGCGACGATCCCCGTACAGAAAAATCCCGAGGGGCTAGTGCTCAGCCACGACGGCTCGCGGCTCTTCGTAGCCAACTCGGACGAGGACTCGCTGTCGGTGATCGACGTGCGCAAGCGCAAGGTGACGGCCACGCTCGATCTACGCACCATCAACGCCCAGGGCTACGGGACCGGGCCGAACGGGCTCGCGCTCTCGCCTGACGGCAAACGGCTCTACGTGGCGCAGGCCGCGGACAATCGCGTGGCGGTGGTGGACGTGGCCGCGAACCGGCTGATCGGCGCCATCCCCACCGCTTGGTACCCCACGGCCGTGGCGGTATCGCCGGATGGGCGGCGGCTCTACGTCGCGAACGGCAAGGGCACGGGCACGGGGCCGAGCGACGTCGGCTCAGGCGATCTCGTGAACCAAGCCACGCTCGAGCTCGTCGATCTGCCGGACGACGCCACGCTGGCAACGCTCGCGGCGCGTGCGGACGAGCTCGCCGCGCGTCCTGCACACCTTTACGACGTGAACCCGGAGGCCTTCGACAATCCCATCCCGATCGAGCGCGGTGGCCCGACGCCCATCGAGCACGTCTTCCTGGTGGTGCGAGAGAACAAGACTTACGACGCGCTGCTCGGCGACTTCGCCGGTGGCAACGGCAAACCCGAGAACTGCCTCTATTGCGGCGATCCCACGCCGAACCTGCATGCGCTGGTGGAGCGCTTCGCGAGCGTCGACAACTACTACACCAACGCCGAGACCTCGGATCAGGGGCACCAGCTCCTGACCTCGTCGCTTTCCAACACCTACGTGGAGAAGGTGCGCTTTGCCGCGGACCGGCCGATCCCCTTCGAGGCCGAGATCTACTTGAACCCGGCCGTGTGGCCGAAGCGCCAATACCTCTTCCAGGCGCTGCTCGCGAAAGAGATCCCGTTCCGCATCTACGGCGAAGCCGTGGGCACCTGGATCGGCAAGCTGATCTTCGATACGCGCTACGTGCATTCCAGCCCCGTGGATCCGCCGTTTTTCTGGCAGTACACGCGCGACATCGACAAGATCGAAGGGCGAATCGCCGAGTGGGAGAGCCGGGGCGTGCCGCCGTTCGTCTACATGCTGCTGCCGGACGATCACACGCTGGGCTGCGACCCGCTCTATCCGACGCCACGCTCGATGGTCGCCGACAACGACCTCGCCACCGGGCGCTTCGTGGACTGGCTCACCCACAGCAAGTACTGGAAGTCGTCGGTGGCGTTCATCGTCGAGGACGATCCGCAGGCAGGTGTGGACCACGTGGATGCCCACCGCTCGATCTTCGTGGCGGTCTCGCCCTACGCGCGGCGTGCGCACGTATCCCACGTGATCGCCCACGAGGGCAGCCTGCTCGCGAGCGTCGAGCACTTGCTCGGTCTCGATCCGCTCACGATCTACGACGAGCTGGCGCAGCCGATGTGGGACCTCTTCACCTCCACGGCCGACCTCGAGCCCTACGAGCTGCGTTCACGGCGGGTCCCCGAAGAGATCTCGATGCCGGGGACCAACTGCGGCTTCGCGACCCGCGGCCAGAACTTTCTCGATCCCGACCAGGCGCCCGGCCTCGCGGCTGTGCTCGGCGCCCACGAACGCGAGGCGCGCGCCGCCGCCAACGATCCTTCGTTGCGCTGGCAGAACGTGATGAAAGACGTCACACGCGTCACGAACTGACGCGCGACGCGCCGCATCCCCGCGACCGGGAGCGCGTGGTGTGAACGTCGCCCGAGGCGACTACGCGCGGCGCAACATCTTGTCGAGAAACGAGCCGCCGCCCAGGCGCGCCTTGGGATTGATGCGGTCGAGCGCTTCCAGCGCCACCTGTTTCTCCGCTTCGTCCTTGCTCTTGACCAACTTGCGCAACGCCCCGAGCGCGGGCTTCGCCGCGGGACCGATGAGCCCCAGCGACTTCGCGGTGAGCATCCGCACCCGCGAATCAGAGCTCTTGAGCAAAGCGCTCAGCGGCTCCACCGCCGGCCGCGCCGCCCAACCCACCCGTCCCAGGAACTCGATGCACGCCTCGCGCACGCGTGCATCCGCCAAGCCTTCCACCAGCACCGGCACGGTCGACGAGGCGTCCGCGCCGATGGTGACCATCGC
>CAYUSL010000355.1:0-6700 GCA_964447125.1 uncultured bacterium
CTTGGCCGCGACGGGCGGGGGGCTTGAAAAGCCCCCCGAGGAAACATCGGCTAGCTCACCCGCAGCACGATCTTGCCGACGTTCTCGTTCCGCTCCATGTGCTCGTGGGCCTCGCGCGCCTGGGCCAACTCGAACACGCGATCGAGCACCGGCTCCAGCAGGCGTCGCTCCAGGAGTGGCACGACGGCGCGGGCGAATGCCTGCGTGGCGGCGATCTTCTCTTCGAGCGGCCGCGAGCGCAGCACGCTGCCGAAGATTCGGATTCGCTTGTTGAGGATCAGGTCCGCGCGCAGGTTCGCGGGTCCCATGCCGAGCAGCCCGATGAGCACCATGCGCCCACATTTGGCCAAGCTCGCGAGGTTTGCTTCCCAGTAGCTCGGCCCCACGGTGTCGAGGATCACGTGCACGCCTGCGCCGCGGGTGTGCGCCTTCACGGCTTTCGCGAAGTCTTCGGAGTTGCGGTCGATGGCCACGTCGAGGCCGAGCGCCCGGGCGCGCGCGAGCTTCTCGGCAGAGCTGGCGGTGCCGAGAGTCGTCGCCCCCGCGTGGTGGGCGAGCTGTACCGCCGCAGTACCCACTCCACCCGCGACGGTGTGGATCAGCGCGACTTCGCCCATGCAGAGACCCGCTTGGGTGAAGAGCGCGTCGTGTGCGGTGATGAATACCTCGGGAATCGCGGCGGCCTCTTCCCAGCTCAGGTGGGACGGGATGCGCACCGCCATGCGCGCGTGGGTGACGACTTTCTCGGCGTACCCGCCGCCACCGAGGATGCCGAATACGCGATCCCCCACGGCGTGCTCGGTGACGCGCGCGCCGAGCGCTTCGACCTCGCCAGCGAACTCGAGCCCCGGTACGTCGGCGGGCGAGTCGGGAGGCGCGGGATAGAGCCCGCGCCGTTGCAACAGATCCGCGCGATTGAGCGCCGTGGCGCGCACCGCGACGCGAATCTCGTCCGGGCCCGGTTCGGGAGTGGGGCGCTCGACGACGTCGAGAACCTCCGGTCCGCCGACCTCGCGAATCGCAACGACCTTCACGCGAGGCCCTCGCTCGTCCCGGCGGCGGCAGGCAGCGTGGCGCGCACGGGTGTCTCGACCGGCGTCAGCAGCGGGAGCAACACCCGGATGCACGTGCCGCCGACCGCCGTGCCGTCGAGGAGGATCGCGCCGTGGTGGGCGCGGATCACGGCAACGGCGACGAGCAGACCCAGACGGCGCGCCGTGGATCCGGGAATCGTCGTCGGGTCGAGCCACTGCATCCGCTTTTCCATCTGTGGGGTCGGGCCGGAATGGCGGAGCTCCATCTCCGCGTACGGGCCGGGAAGCAGGCCCAGCAGCGCGGGCTCGCGGTGGTGCGGATCGGCGCTCAGCATCACGCGCCGTGTCTCGATCACCATGGACCTGGGCGCGGTGCGCATGGCTTCGATCGCCTCTCCCACCAGACGCTCGAGGGCGCCGCGCAGGCGCGAGGGGTCGCCGGCGACGGGCAGCGGCTCGGCGGGCACGTCGCACGTGAACGAGACATCGCGCGGGATGGACTGGGCGAGCGTCGGCAGATGGTCGCGGAGCAAATGCCCGAGGTCGAGGTCGTGCACGTCGAGGGCCGCTTCGCCGACGTAAGCGGACATCTGCCGACACACTTGTGCGCCGCGGTGCACGGCGGTGCGGATGTCGTCGATGCACTCGCGATACGGCACGTCGCGCGCCACGCTGCGATCGATCAGGTCGATGGAGCCCAGGATCACGTGCAGCAGATTGTTGAACTCGTGCGACACGCCGCGCGCCAGCGCCTCGGTGTCGCGCGCGCTCTGGATCTGGGCAACGAGAGCTTCGAGCCGGCGTTGCTCGGCCTCGGCCCGCTCGCGGGCGCTGCGCACCACGAAGTACCAGCGTGAACCGATCCACACCACGTGGCCAAAGGCGAACGAGAACGACGCCGAAAGCAGCGCCACACCGCCGACCTCGATCCAGTGCGTGTAGGCGAAGGCGCCGGCGCTGGTGAGGATCACCGCTCCCCACGGGACGGCGACGGTGGTGGTCACCAGCCCGAGCCGCTCGCGTGGTGGAACCAGGATGAAGAGCGTGAACGCCGGCACCACCACCGCGGTGTGGATCCACGGCGATTCGAGCGGCACGATTCGCCCCAGCACCGCGTACGTCCCGCCGGCGAACGTCACGATCGTGCCGCCCAGGAGCCGCATGGGGCTCTTGCCCGCGGCGGTCAGCCGCAACGTGCCGCGCGCAGCGAGCAGCGCGATCACTGCGTAGGCGATGCGCCAGCCGCCCAGCAGCGCCAGCTCGAACGGCATGTTGGCGAGCACCAGCAAGTCGATCGGCCACAGGAGCAGCATCAAGGACCCGGTCAGCACCAACAGCACCTGGCCCGCGCTGCCGCTGATGCGCGCGGCGAAGAGCCGTAGCTCGACCTCCTCCGCGGAGGTGAGCGTGGGTCCCGCGAGCGCAGCCCGCATTCGCAGCAACCACGCCCGCGCCGCCGCGGGAAGCGCGCTGGCGGCAGTCGGCCGATCGGGAAAGGGCGGGTGCGTGACCGGTGGTGCGGGCGAGTCGCGCCGCGCGCGCGGCGAGGCTTCAGGCGGCCGGATCGTGCTGCTCGAGGACATGGGACCTCCCCGCACCGGACTGCGCCTCGACTCGTCGCGTCGCCGGTCGAGCGAGGCTACCACGGTGCGTCGCGCGCCGCTCGCGCATCGCGGCCGTTTCGCGCTAGGCTCGCGCGACTCGCCGGGCGCACGCACGCGCGACGAGCCATTTCTCGCGGAGGGGAATCGACATGGGTCCGATCACGCGCCGACTCGGCGTCGGCTTGGCAATCGCCGTTCTGGCCGGTTGCGGCAACACCAGCATCAGCGAGCTCGAAACCATCACCAATCCGCCCAACCCCGGCGTCGAGACGCTGCTCCCGAAGGAGCGGCTGGGGATGAATTTGCTGCCGGCGGGCTCGATGCCCGCGGACGTGGACGAGATCGCGCCGCTGGTGGGCGTGATCCGCACGCTCATCAAGCCCGACGTCAAGGACTACGTGGGTCGCCTCATCGACGGCGCCCCGGCAGGTGCGCGCTTCATGGTGATTCTGCCCCAGGAAGACGTGGACCTGGCGTTCGTGAGCCGCTTCGCCAACGACCCCAAGGTCATCGCCTGGGAGCTCGAGAACGAGCCTGAGAACTTCCTGCAGTGGACGGCGCAACAGTACGTCGACTGGGTCAAGGACGTGGCGCCGCTGGTGCGCAACACCGCAGGCCGCGATCAGAAGCTGGTGGCCGCGGCCACGCGCCCGATGGTGCAGGACTTCCCGAACACCCTCAACTACAACAAGGACATGATCTCGGCGGGACTGCTCGACGAGGTCGACGTGTTCAACATGCACGTCTACACCAAGCAATACGAGAAGCTGCCGTCGGTCGAAGAGGTGTTCACGAGCGCCCAGAGCCGCGGTGCCGAGGTGTGGGTGACCGAGGTCGGCGAGAACGAGATCGCGGATCAGCTCTCGTATTTCCTGCAGGTCACCGAGGTGTACAAGCGCCTCGACATGGACGCCGATCGCTGGGTCATCTACGCGTGGAACGACGACACGCTCGGGTACTCGGTGAAGGCGCCTGACGGTACGCCTGGCCCGCTGCTCCAGGGGATGATCGATCGGGACGGCTGAAGAACGCACACCATGCGCATCGTCGCGAACGGCGGTGATTCGCGCACGACCCTGACGTGACCGGAGATCCGAACATGCACGAACGACGCTCTGAGCGCTCCACTCGCTGGATCTACGCGCTCGTCGGCCTGATCGCCCTGGCGGGCTGCAGCAAGATGTACTACGCGACCTGGGAGAAGCTCGGAAAAGAAAAGCGCGACTTGCTGCGCGACAACGTCGCGAAAGTCCAGAAAGAGCAGGACGCGGCTCAGGAGCAGTTCAAGGACGCGCTCACCCGCCTCAAGGAGATGACCGGCTTCCACGGCGGCGAGCTCGAGAAGCAGTACGAGAAGCTCAAGAAGGACTACGAGACGAGCGAGTCGCGCGCCAACGACGTGCGGGATCGCATCCAGAAGATCGACAAGATCGCCAACGACCTCTTCGTGGAATGGGACGGGGAGATCAACCAGGTGTCGGAAGCGAGCTACCGCACGACGATGCGCCGCCAGCTCGACGACACCAAGCGCAAGTATCAGAGCCTCGCGAGCGCGCTGCACCAGTCGGAAGCCAGCATGGATCCCGTGCTGCGCAAGCTGAAGGACCAGGTGCTGATGCTGAAGAGCAGCTTGAACGCCGCAGCCATCGGCGGGATCCAGGCCGAGGCCAAATCGATCGAGCGCGACATCGATTCGCTGGTGAAGGACATCCAGAATTCGATCAAGGTCGGCAACGAGTTCATCGCCCAGCTTCCAGCGGAGTGAGGTAGTGCGCGCCCGAGCCGGTGCCGCGTGCGTGCTCGGCGGCTCGTTGCTCGTGACGGCGGCGTGGGGCGCCGAATCGCCGCGCTCGACCACGCCACCGGCGAGCGCGCCCGCGCTGCAGGGCGACCCGACGGCAGGCTTGACCATCGATCGACTCGATTGGTCGGGTACACCCGCTGGCGCCAAAGTCGTGGTGGTTCAGAACGACTACGGCGACGTGCGGGTCCGCGGCAGCGAGGGCGGCGAGCGGGTCGAGGTCCACACGGTAGTGCAACGCCTCGACAGCGCCGGCGAGAAGCTCGCGCTGGCCGTGGATCGCGTTGGCTCGGCGATCTCGATTCGCGTGGAATACCCGGCCACCTCGCCGCCCGATCCCGAGGCGCGTGCCAAGCGCGCTCGCCTCGACCGCGCGGACATCGTGGTGTTCGTGCCCGAGGACGTCCGTCTCGAGCTCGGCACGCGTAAGGGAGTCGTCGACGTCACCGAGTTCGAGGGCGAGGACGTCGAGGCCGAGACCGAGTCGGGCGCCATCCGCGTGGTCGCGGAGCGGACGGTCCGTGCCCGTAGCAGCAGCGGGCCGATCCACGTGCTGGTTCGCGAGGCCGAGGGTGCCGAGTCGATGTGGCTCGAGAGCGACTCGGGTTCGATCGAGATCGAGCTTCCGCCGCAGGTGGATCTGGACGTGCGGGCCCGAACCGGCGGTAAGATCGATCTCGGCTATCCAGCAAACGTCGAATCGCACGACGGCCAGAACCGTGCGAGCTTCCAGCTCGGGAAAGGCGAGCGTTTGCTGGCGGTGCAGAGCCGCTCGGGTGCCATCCGCATCGCGCCGGTGCCGGCTCTGCAGCCGGTCGAGCACGGCGCCCGGGCCGATCGCAACGAGTGAAGGGTTTTCGCCACTGGGGTCGGGGTGAGCCCGGTGGCGGCACGGAGTGCGCAAGTCGTGCCGAGAGGCGCGACGGAGCACCAGGAGGGGTCAGACACATGAAGCTGGGACGGATTCGAACCTGGAGGCTCGGTGCGAGGTTCTTCCTGACCGTAGCGCTGGCCGGAGTCGGCCTCGCACAGGTCGCGAGCGCGCAGGACGGCTCGCTCCAGATCGAGCAGAGCGCGGCCGTGAGCGCTAAATCGGTGGACGTCGACCTGCGCACGCTGCCGAAAGTGCCCGAGTGGCAGCCCGGCGATCCGATCGTCGAGATCCCGCTGCGCCGCCGGCCGCCTGCCAACGGCCTCGAATTCACTCCGGCGTCGCCGGCGCTCGATCCGTTGCTCAAGGTGCAGGCAGGCTCGCGCGGCCCCAGCTCGCAGGCGTTCTCCACGCCCAGCGCGAACTTCGCTGGGCAGGGCTACACGGGCGTGAATCCGCCCGATCCGACGGGCGCCGCAGGGCCAAATCATTACATCCAGATGATCAACGGCAGCGGCGGCGCGATCTTCAAGATCTACGACAAGACCGGCGCCACCGTGGCTGGGCCCACCAACCTCGACAGCCTGGGCACCAGTTCTTGCGCAAGCGGGCTCGGCGATCCGGTGGCGCTGTGGGATCGGCTCGGCAGCCGCTTCCTGCTCACCGAGTTCGCGTCCCTCGGCAATCACCTCTGCGTCTACGTATCGAAGACCTCGGATCCAGTGAGTGGTGGCTGGTGGGCGTACGATTTCACGCTCTCGCAGTTCCCCGACTATCCGAAATACGCCGTGTGGCCGACGGCCTACTTCGTCGGCACGAACGAATCGACCCCAGCCGTCTATGCGCTCGATCGCACGCGGATGCTCTCGGGTCTGTCGGCGACGTTCATTCGGCTCACCGCACCGAGTCTCGCGGGCTTCGGATTCCAGATGATCACGCCGGCGAATTTCGACGGCGCCACCTCGCCGCCCGCGGGCTCGCCAGCGTGGTTCCTGCGCCACCGCGACGACGAGGTCCACAACGTCGGCAGCAACAACCCCAGCCAGGACTACCTCGACATCTTCGCGTTCACGCCCAACTTCACGACGCCCGCGAGCTCGACACTCGTCGGACCGACCTCGATCGCCATGGCGGAGATCGATTCCGACCTGTGTGGGCTCTCGTCCTTCTCGTGCATCCCGCAACCCGGCACCACCGTGAAGCTCGATCCGTTGCGCGAGGTGGTGATGCAGCCGCCCCAGTACCGCAACGACGTGGGCGGTCACGAGACGATCGTCGGCAGCCTCGCCACCGACGTCACCGGCAGCGACCAGGCGGGCGTGCGCTGGTTCGAGCTGCGGCGCAACGGCGCCGGATCGTGGTCGCTCTTCCAGCAGGGCACGTACTCGCC
>CAYUSL010000356.1:0-6695 GCA_964447125.1 uncultured bacterium
GACTCGAGCAACCCTTCTCGAGCCCGTCGGGAGCTCTCCCCGACATTGCGTCCGCAGGTGCGTGGCCGCGGAGCACCCTTCGACGTGCCCCCAGCCCCTCACGCCTGGACAGGGTTCAGCACGAAACTGACCCACCACCCAGCGGGCGGGGGGCTTGAAACGCCCACGAGGGAGCAATCCGGTCGGCGGGGCCGTCGAGGGACCGACGACTCCCCAGCCGATCGGCGCCACGGTCTCCACGCGCGCCCTCCATCGCACCGCGAGCCAAAGGCGAGCCACGAGCGTAGCGAAGCGACTTGGGGGTGGGACCCTTCGCGGCTTTGCCGCGAAGGGCGGGGGTCTGGAACAGACCCCCGAGAAGGCAGCCGCCAGGCCGGCGCTGAGGCAGACTCTCGGGCGCCATGGCGCGACCGTTGCGTATCGTCACCACCGGGCTCGCAGCCACCTACCCGCTCGGCGGCGTGTTCTGGGACTACCTCCAGTACCCGCTGGGCTTCCAGCGGCTCGGGCACGAGGTGCTCTACCTCGAGGACACGGGGCGCTGGTGCTACGACGCCGCGGCGCAGACGTTCATCGAGGATGGCGCCGCCAACGCGCGTCATCTGGCGCGCGAGATCGAACGCCTCGAGCCGGCGCTCGCCACGCGTTGGTTCTTCCGTGACGCCACCGGCGCCACGTTCGGCCGCGACTGGAACGACGTCGTTCGATTCGTGCGCGAGGCCGATCTCTTCTTGCACATCTCGGCGTCGTGCTGGATGCGTGACGAGTACTGGACGTCCGCGGTGGTGGCGTTCGTCGACTCCGATCCGATGTACACGCAGGCGTCGGTACCGGCGTACGTGGCCGGAGCCGCAGGCGACGACGAGCGGCAACGCGTGGACATGCTGAGGCGCCACCACGTCCACTTCACGTTCGGTGAAAACGTCGGCCAGCCCGGCTCGACGGTGCCGACGGCGCTCTTCGACTGGATTCCGACGCGCCAGCCGATGGTCCTCGATTGCTTTACCCCCGCGAGCCGACCGCTCGCCGCGCGGCGGCGCGTGCTCACGACCGTCGCGAGCTGGGAGCCACACGCCAAGCCGCTGGTGGTGGACGGCGTGCGCTACTTCGGGAAGAGCAGCGAGTTCGAGCGCTTCCTCGCCTTGCCGGCGCGGAGCGCCGTGCCCATCGAAGTGGCGCTTTCCGGTCCCGCGCCGCGCGAACGACTGCGCCAGGCGGGCTTCGTGCTGATCGATCCCGCCAGCGTGTCCGGCGACGGCTGGCGCTATCGCGACTACCTGGCCGACTCGTTCGGCGAGTGGAGCGTCGCCAAGCACGCGTACGCCGCGAGCCGAAGCGGCTGGTTCTCGTGCCGCAGTAGCTGCTACTTGGCGCTCGGCGTGCCGGTGATCGTGCAAGACACCGGCTTCGGCCGCACCATTCCCACCGGCGAGGGCGTGCTGCCCTTCTCCACCCTCGACGAAGCCGAGGACGCGATTGCGCGGGTAGCCCGCGAGCCCGAGCGCCATTCGGCGGCGGCGCTGGCCATCGCTCGCTCCCACTTCGACTCGAACCTCGTCCTCGGGGAGCTCCTGACGCACGCCCTCGGCGCGCAAGCGGCACAAGGCAGCGCATCGTGAAGCGCCAGCGGGTCGTCGTCGCCGGGTACTTCGTGCGCTGCCCGATGGGCGGCTACGCCTGGCAGGTGCTCCACTACCTGCAAGGCTTCCGCGACGCCGGCCACGAGGTCTTCTTCTACGAAGGCACCGAGTACGACCCCACCGCGTACGATCCGATCCACGACGTGACCACTCAGGAATACGCGTCGAACCTGGTGACGGTCGATCGATTCTTCCGCGCCCACGGATTCCGCGACGATTGGGCGTTTCGCGACGTCCACGGCGAGCGCACCTGGGGCGGTGGCGCGGATCGGCTGGACCGCGTGCTCGAGCATGCGGACGTGCTGGTGAATCTCGGCGGCGTGGCGCGCTTCGACGAACGGCTGCGGCGAGGGCGCCGCGCGATCTACGTGGACCTCGACCCGGTGTGGACCCAGCTCGCCGTGGATCGCAACGCCAAATACTTCGCGTTCGTGCGCGAGCACGATCGCTTCTTCACGCTCGGCGAAGCGCTCGCCGGTCCGGGCTCCCCGGTTCCGAGCGCGGGAATCGAGTGGAAGCCCACGCGCCCGCCGGTGGCGACCGCGTGGTGGCGGGACCCGCCGCCCGCCAAGCCCGACGCACCCTTCACCACCATCGGAAAGTTCCACGAAACGCATCGCGATCTCGTCTTCGACGGCAGGCTCATGACCTGGAGCAAGCGCCCCGAGTGGCTCGCGATCACCGAGCTGCCGCGACGGGTGCGCGCGCGCTTCGTGCTCGCCGCTGGACCGGACGATGAAGCCCGGCAGACCATGGAAGCGTGCGGCTGGGAATTCGTGCCGCCGCGTTACGTGTCGTCGGATCTCGAGCGCTACCGCACGTTCATCCGCGACTCCGCCGGCGAGCTCACGGTCGCCAAAGACATGAACATCCACCTCGCGTCGGGTTGGTTCAGCGATCGCGCAGTCTGCTACCTCGCCGCGGGGCGACCGGTGGTCACGCAAGACACCGGCTTCGGCCGCTTCGTCCCCACCGGCGAAGGGCTGTTCGCGTTCCGCACCCTCGACGACGCGGTGGCGGCCGTCGACGCGTGTCTCGCCGACCCCGAACGCCACCAGCGCCGCGCCGCTGCGCTCGCCGCCGAGCACTTCGAAGCCGCGCGCGTGTGCGCCGCGCTTCTCGACTGAGCCGCACGAGATCGAGCCATGTTCGATTGGTTGCACACGCATCCGCAGTGGCTGGCGGTGGCGATCTTCTGCCTGCGGATCGGCGACGTGTCGCTGGGCACGGTGCGCACCATCTCGATCTTCCGCGGCCACCGCGTGCTGGCGGCGTTCATCGGTTTCTTCGAGGTGTTGATCTGGCTCACGGCGGTGGGCCAGGTGATCGGTCACCTCGACCACTGGTATCTGGTGATCGCCTACGCCGCCGGCTTCGCTGCCGGAAACATCGTGGGCATCGCCGTGGAAGCGGGGCTGGCGATGGGGGACGCGGTGGTGCGCGTCATCTCGCCCAATCGCGAGGTGCACTTGGCGCAGGTGCTGCGCACCGCGGACTATTTCGTCACCGACCTCGAGGGCCACGGCGAGAAGGCGCTGCCGGTGGAAGTGCTGTTCGTGGTGACCAAGCGGCGCAACCTCGCTCGGCTGCTGGCGCTCATCGAGAAAGCCGATCCGTTCGCGTTCTGCACCGTGGAAGACGTGCGGCGGGTGCGCGAGGTGGCCGCGGGCACCGCGAGCCACCTCGACCTCTATCAGACTTGGATACGGCGCTCGCGCAGGAAGTGAGCGTCCATCGACGCTGGCGGATCTGCCGGTTTCATCGGCGTCGAAGGCGCCCAGGGTGCCGAGGGTAGGCCGTGTCGATCGGACACCGTGCGCGCAAACGACACCAACGCCGCCACCACCACCACCCACGCCGCGACGTAGGCGAGCCACCCCGCGGCGCTCACCCGGCGCGTGGGCAACGGCGTCGAGAGTCGCCTGTAGACCGGTCGCACCAGTTGCGACTTGCGGGTGAACGGCAGCATCCGCCCACCGTGGGCGTTGAGCACTCGAAAGACCAGCGCCGCAGGGCTCGCGGGAAGCACACCCACGCGCGCGACCTCGGCGCGAACCGCGCTCGTGAGGCGCGCCTCACGCAACGCACTGGGAATCGCAGCGCCCTGGAAGACCGCCAGCATCTGCAACACCACCGAATCCGCCACCCATCCCAAGAGCAGCAGCGCGCACGCCGCGCACACCCGAAACGCGACGTCCACGGCGGGAGCGTGCGCCGCGAGCAGCGCCTGCACCACGCGACCACCGTCGAGCGGTGGCACCGGCAACAGATTGAAGCCATTGAGCCCGATCAGAAGCACGATCGCTTCGTCGAGCCACGCGGCGTGCGGCGCCATCACCGGCAACATCGTGAGCGCCAGCGCCAAGAGCAGGCCCGGAACCGGCCCCGCCAGCAGCACGACGAGCTCGTCTGCGAGCGTCGCGTCTTGCTTGCGGCCGGTGGCTGCGGCGCCGAAGAAGGGGATGAAGAAGATGCTGGTGTCGCGGTAGCCGCGCAGCCGCATCGCCAGGAGGTGCCCGAGCTCGTGGAACGTCACCGCTGCCACCAGGAGCGCGAGCGGGATCGGTTCGACCAGGTGGGCGAACGACAGCACGAACGCGATCGCCGTGAGCACCAGCACCCATCCGGCGAGGCCGCGCCTCGCCGGGCGGCGCGCCAGGTCCTCACTGCGCAGGAAAGCGCTCGCCTCCACACCGGCGGGCACCTCGGTGTCCGTGTACGCGTTGCCGCCGCGCTGCGGTGACAGCTCTCCGGCGGCGATGGCCCGGGCACGGACGCGCATCCGGGCCATGCGTCGCGCCAGCAAGCGCTGCATCTGGCTCGCGCTCGCCACCGCCCGCGCCGACATCGCCCACGCAGTGCGCGCGGTGAGCGCCCAGCGCATGGGCTCGCCGGTGGGCTTCACCGATCCCGCGGCGATCAGCGCGTCGAGGTAGCGGGTGAAGCCGGCGTTGATACGGCCCACCAGCTCGTCGACGGAGAGCGGAAGCGCCGCCAAACCCGTCGCGAGCTTGCTGACGTGCGAGTTGCAGAGCTCGGCGAGAGTCTCGGCGTAAGGATCGTCGACGTCGGTGTCCGGCACGTCACCGACGATGCTGTGCGACCAACCGTTGGTGCTGAAGAGGCAGCGTCCATCGCTTCGGAACGAGAAGAGCTCCACGCTGATCGCCGCCGCCGGCTCGGGCACCGACGCCAGGCTCAGCACCGCCCACGTGACGCGCTCGTGAGTGGCGAGCAGCAGCGCGGGATAGCGCGACGGTTCCAGGTCCACGATGGGCGTCACTTCCGCCCACGACACGGGCTCGAAGCCCAGGCCTCGCAGCTCGCGGAGCGCGGGCGTCAGGGTCTCGGGAAGCCACACCGGCACCTCGTCGGCAGCGATCGAGCGGTAGCCGAAGGGCCGCACCTCGAGCTTGAGCAGGCTCTGGAACGCCAGCACACGGCGCAAAACGATGCCGAGGACGATCACCGCCACGAACACCAGCGGGTAGCGCCATTCGTTCAAGCTCGAGCCGAGGTCGGTCATCGTCGCAGCGGCAGCAGTCGCACGCCGCGCGGGAGCGTAGCTCCGATCCCCGCGCGCTTCGCCACGCGAGCCGTCGATACGGTGCACGCGCGAACCCATCCGATCTGGTGTACTGTCGGCGCGAGCGCACACTCCTCGAGGAGGTTCACGAGCGCATGCAGATCGCAGCGATCCTCGCCAAGGCCGTGAGCGGCGGCGCATCCGACATCCACGTCACCATCGGCAAGCCGCCGATGGTGCGGGTGAAGGGCGAGCTGACACCGATCGAAGGCTTTCCCACCCTCGACGCGGACACCACCCGCCGCCTGATCCTGGAAGTGATGGATGGGGAGCAACGCCGCGAATTCGAAGAGCGGCGCGAGCTCGATTTCGCGCTGGTGGTCCCGAGCGTGGGCCGCTTCCGCGCCAACGCCTTCGTGCAGAAGGCGGGTGTGTGCTCGGTGCTGCGGGTCATTCCCAGCAACATTCCCGCGCCCCAGGACATCGGCCTCGACGACGCGATCCTGAGCTTCGCGGGATTGCACCGCGGCCTGGTCCTGGTGACCGGCCCCACGGGCTCGGGCAAGTCCACGACGCTCGCGTGCCTGCTCCAGGTCGTGAACCAGACCCGGCGCGCCCACATCCTCACGGTCGAGGACCCGATCGAGTTCGAGTACACGAGCGCCCAGAGCGTGATCTCGCAGCGCCAGGTGGGACCGCACACCAAGAGCTTCGCCAACGCGCTCAAATCCGCGCTGCGCCAGGATCCGGACGTGATCTTGATCGGCGAGATGCGCGACCTGGAAACCATCCAGATCGCGGTGACGGTGGCGGAAACCGGCCACCTGGTGTTCGGCACGCTCCACACCACCGACGCTCCCCACACCGTCGACCGCATCATCGACGTGTTCCCGGCCTACCAGCAGCAACAGATCCGCATGCAGCTTTCGTCATCGCTCAAGGGTGTGGTGTGTCAGCAGCTCATCCCGCGTGCCGACGGCAAGGGCCGCGTCGCCGCACGCGAGATCATGGTGGTGACCAACGCGATCGCGAACCTGATCCGCGAAGGCAAGACCCACCAGCTCTACAGCGCCATCGAATCGGGCGCGCGCTACGGCATGGTCTCGCTCGACAAGGCGCTCGCAGAGCTCGCGGCGCGCGGCCTCATCACCGCGGACGAAGCCCAGAAATACGGCTCGAGCCAAGGGCAGTCGGCCACGCCGACGATGGCCGCCACCGCTACACCTGCAGGCGGCCCACCCGGCACGCGCCCGCCAGCTCCGGGCGTGCCGGGGCGCCCTGCTGCACCCGGAACCACGGGCCCCGGCACCCGCCCGCCTCCCACAGGCGGCAAAGGCTTCTTCAACCGCTGACGCGACCGCGAGCCGCAATCGACCCTCGAGCGCGAGATGAGCGTGCGGAAGAACGAGACCGTCTTGCAGTGGGCCACGAGCGGCACGCGTCCGAGGCGCGACGCGAGCGAAGCGAGGCGACTTGGGGGTGGGGCCCCACTACACCCACGCTTTTCGTGGGGCGGGGGTCTGGAACAG
>CAYUSL010000357.1:0-5218 GCA_964447125.1 uncultured bacterium
TCTGTGGTCCGGAAGCCGAGCCGCGATAGACCGCAACAGCACCCTCGGCGGTCTGACCGTTGGCGAAAAACGGCGCGCCGGCCACGACGTCCGAGTAACCGTCGCCATTCACGTCCGCTCCCGCCACCGCTGCACCGAACGCCCAGCCGGCACCGTTGAGCTCGACGGTCCACATCGGACTGGTCACGAGTCCCGCGACCGAGCCGCGGTAGACGAGCACGCGTCCTTCGTTGGTCTGACCGTTCGAGTAGTCCGGTGCACCCACCACCACGTCGTCGAAGCCGTCGCCGTTCACGTCGCCCGCGCTCGCCACGGCGTGCCCGAACCGCTCGCCGACCGTGCCGGTAGCGGTCCACGCCGGTGTGGCGCCGAGCCCAGCGGCCGAGCCCAAGAACAGGAACGCCCGCGGCGTCCCCAGCGGCGTTCCCACCACCACGTCCGCGTAGCCGTCGCCGTTCACGTCACCCGCCGAGGCAACCGAGAACCCGAAGCCGATCACGGCACCGCCCAGACTCGGCGTCCACGACGAGGTGGTGCCGAGCCCGCTCGCGGAACCGAGGAAGAGGTACGCGTGACCCGCGACGCCGCCACCGGCCTCGCCTCCGAACGCCCCCACGATCACGTCGTCGAAGCCATCGCCGTTCACATCACCGGCGGATGCGAGCGCCGAGCCGAAGTATCCGCCCGTGAGCCCGCCGGGCTCGGTGAGCGTCTGCGACGGCGTGGTCGCGAGCCCGGTGGCCGAGCCGCGATAGAGGTACACGCGCCCGCGCTGAACACCCGTGGCGAGGTACTCGGGCTCGCCGACCAACACGTCGTCGAAGCCGTCGCCGTTCACATCACCGGCGCTCGCCACCGCGTAGCCGAGCTTCGCGAGTGACTGCGTCCCGACGGCCGACCAGCCTGCAGCGGGCAAACCGGTGCCCGAGAAGTTGGCGGTGATCGTGCCGGTGAGCTGGAACTCGAAATTGGTCCACGTGAACTTGAACGCGGGCAGGTTCCCCACCGACGTGAAGCTCGTGAGCGTGGTGACGCCGGTGTTGCCGTCGTACGCGAACGTGCCCTGCATGGGGACGTCGACGGTCTTCTCGTACTGGACCTCGTCGCCCGTGCAGTTGTTCCCGACCTTGCCCGAGAAGTGCACCGGCACCAGCGCGTTGAAATTGCCCGCGCCGTCGACCACGCCCCGCGGCGGATAGAGCGCGTCGCTGGTGTCGATGGTGAGGACGTTCTGGCGCAGACAGGGATGCACGAAGGTTCCGAACGTGAACGTCACGTCGGTGCCAGGCCAAGTGGCGGAGGCGAGCGTGAGCACGCGGCTCACGGTGTCGAAAGAGACGTCCAGCGTGCTGGAGGACTGCACCGGCATCGTCTGGCTCACGGGACCAGCGGGGCCGGGCTTGGTCTGCGAGAGACTCAGATTCGCCTGATTGGTCGCGCCGGATGTGGGCGTGAGCGAGATCGCCACGCTGGCTGCACGCGCGGGGATGCCCAGCCCACACGCGACGATCACGAGCACCGCGCACCAGAGCGCACGTCGAGCCGTGCGCGGGCAGATCCTGGACGGAGCTCGCGATTCGAGATGGAGCCGATTCATGCGAACTCCCGGGGTTCGAGGGGGTACGGCGGAGCGCCCGACGCTAGCAGTGCGTCGAAATGCACGTCAACGAACCCCGAACACGAACCCCGAACGCAGGGTCGAGCAATCCCGCGGAGACGACGATGCGTCGCCGGCCTTCGCGCGAATGGAGGGCGCTGCTCCGTCAGCGCCAGCGATCGCGCCGGGCGCGACGGAGCGCGCCCCTCCATTTTGTATTCATTCGATCGAGCGCGACGGAACATCGCGTTGACGGCGCCGGCTCAGTCAGCGCAAGGGCCGTATGCGGCAACGATCGCATCGACATCAGCGCTGGTCACCGTGCCGTCGCCGTCGCGATCGCCCGGGCAAGCGCGGCCGGGCACGCACGCACCGAGCCCACTCTCCGCGAGGCTTCGATCAGCCTCACCGACTTCCCCATCCCCATCGAGGTCGGCGGCACACGCCGCGTTGCCCACGGCGAGGTGGAGCGAATCGAAGTAGGAATCGTTCTCCTGCCCGACGAGCCGCGTGCCCCAAAGCGTCATCTCCACCGAGCGCGTTCCCGGCGGCACCGCGACCACGTCGCTGCGATGGCTCCACGCCGCCGAGCGCGCCCAATACTTCGACGTACGTCCCAGCTCCTTGCCGAGCACCGGCCGGAACGTGAGCCAGATGTCGGGTTTGTCGTCGTCGCCGCTGCGATCGCGCACCCAGCCGCCGAACGACGCCGACACCTTCCCAGCGTCGATCGCCGCCGCGTACGCGGACACGTCCACGAGCTGGATGGCGCGGCCGGCGATCGCCTGTCCCGCGCACACTCCACCCACGGCGAAGAAGCGCGCACCCGCTTGCGGAGCGGCGGGCGATGCGCAGGCACCGGATTCGAGCGATTCGAGCGGCGGCAATGTGGCGAGCCAGCCCGTGGTGCCGTCCTCGGCGCCCGCGTTCACCAGCAGGTTCGGGCCGAGCGACGAGGGCCCGGTCTCGAACGGCGCCGGCGCGGACCACTCGCTCCACATCAAGCCCGCGTCGCGATAGCGAACACGCCAGAAAAGCTGCGTGCTGGGCGGAAGACCGGTGATGTCCGCGTGGGTCACGTCCGGATCGGTCACCGTGTTCACGCTGTAGTAGCCGTTGTCGCGCCCGGTCGCTCCCGGCGGCGCGTACCAGTTCTCGACGCGCAGCCAGCGCTCGGCCACTGGGTTCGACCAATCGCCGTCCACGGTACTCACCTGAAAGTGACTCTCCAGGAGCGCGCGGCCGTCAGGGTGAGCGTACGCCGAGCCTGCGAGGCGCAGGCTCTCGGGTGCCACGGGACCGACCACGTCGAGAGGTTCGAGCGCCACCGGCGCCTCGGGACCGCGGGCGTGGAGGCGGATCGTGATCTGGTCGCGAAGCTCGTTGTCGCGCGGCTCGATCTCGTTGCCGCGACTGATGCGCTTGAGCGTGAAGCTCGGCTCGGCGCCGGACTCGACCTCCACCAGCGCGAAGCCCCACTCGGGGAGCGAGCGCTGGAACTCGGGGTAGTCGGCGTTCGGCTCCTCGCCCCAGTAGTCGATGTTGCCCTCGGCGGAAGCCACGTTCACCCACAAGTGCTGATGATCGCGGCTCTGACCGCGCGAGTAGGCGTGGGTGTGACCGAAGAAATGGATCGACGGCTTCTTGCACTCGGTGGAGAAGCGCTCCATGCGCTGGATGACGCGGCCGGTGAAGTCCGTCTCGCCAGGCAGCCAGAGCTCGGATTTGAACGGATGGTGAAGCTCGGCGAACACGAAGTCGATGTACGGATCGGCGCAGGCCTGGTCGAGAACGCCCTGCAGCCACGTCTCCTGCCCGGGCAACCAGCGGAAGAAATCGTTGGAGTCGAGGCCGATGATCCGGACGTTGCCGTGGTCGTGGTACCACCAATGCTCGAGGAACCCAGGCGTGCCGTTCGCGGGCAGCCGGAAGTATTGGAAGAAGTACGGGCTCGTGCCCTCGTGGTTGCCGAGCACGGGATAAGACGGGATGCGCGAGATGAGCGGCTGCGCCTCGTCGAAGTAATCGCCTTTCCAGTCCTCGTACTTCCAGCCGTCGTCGACGAGGTCGCCGGCGTTGAGCACGAACGCCAGCTCGCGCGAGAGATCGCTGCCGTAGTTCTGGTTGACGTAGCGGACGATGCCCTCGCGCACCACCTCGCCGTGCTTGGTGGGGTTGCCGTCGTCACGCTGGTTGTCCGAGTACGCGACGAACCGGAAGCTCTGCTCCGCCTCGGGCACCGCCTGGGTGCGGAAATGCTCGAGGCCGCCCACTGCGCCTGCGGTGGTCACCCGATAGAAATACGTGGTGTCGGGAATGAGCCCGGTGAGCTGTGTCTGATGGATGCGCGTCGCGTCCTTGCCCGGGCCAACCTCGCCATTGGCGGAGCTGCCCAACGCTTCGCTGGTGCCATAGTCGACACGGCTCTCGTCGCCGGAAGTCGTCTCCCACACGATCCAGATGCTGGTGGGCGTGCCTTGCTGGAGAAACGGCCCGACGCGAATCGACGGTGGCTCCGTTTGCGCCGCCGCGTGCGACGCGATCATCAAGCAAGCCGCGAGCGCCGCCGCCTGCTGGAAGCCGTGAAACCGATCGAAGACGAACTTCGCGCGCATCCCGTCACCCCTCGCAACCGTGTGTGGAAGCGCGCCGCCCTACATCGCTCGCGGCGACGACGACGCGCATTCCTACGATGGTAGCAAGCGCGCGCGTGCGGCTGCGAGGGGCCGGCAGCCGCCAACAGGCTGCTGAAAGAGACACGCGCCAGAGGCACGCCGCGAGCGAAGCGAGGCGACTCGGGGGTGGGGCCCCACGAAAGTTACGCCTTTCGTGGGGCGGGGGTCTGGAATAGACCCCCGAGGAAACATCGACCGGCGCGGGATCACCCGGCGACTACGGATCGAGCGGATCGCTGGCGTCGAGGTAGAGCACCTCGGGCGACGAGCGGATGCAGGAGTCCGTGGGGCCGAGTGACGCGGCCCCGCGCCACGGCACGTAACCCAGCTCTCGCTCGCAGCGCGGCTTCAGAAGCCACGCCATGTACCAGGACTGGCCGACGTCGGACGTGACCAGCACGGCCGTATCTGGCGGCAGGCCGTAGTGGAGCAGCATGCGGGTGGTGTTGCGGATGTTGGTGGTGGTGTGGCGCGCGTACGGATCGACGAAGATCGCGTCCTCCGGCACGCCGTGGTGCTCCATCAGGTAGCGCTTCATCTCCAGTGCTTCCGAATAGCGCGTGCGATCGGGATGGACGTGGCCGCCCGAGGTCACGAGGAAGGGCGCCAGCCCGGCCCGCCAGCGCTCCACGGCCACGTCGCAGCGCTGCGCGCCGAGCGGGCTGAGCTCGATGTCCGGATCCTCCGGGCCTTGGCCGGGCACCACGATCGCGCCGAAGCGGTAGGCGCTCCAGTCGATGGTCGCCATGCGGGCGCGTGCCGCACCGTTCTCGTTCTCGGCGAGGGGCTCGTAACGCGCGGCCTCGTCGCGTCCGTCGGCGCGCATCGCGAGCACGGTGAGACGTTCGAGGGGCTCGAACCAGAGCGGCGCGGTACCGAGCGAGGACGCTGCGTGATCCATCACCGACACGAGCTGGATCGGCGGCAGCGTGAACGCGTACGACGC
>CAYUSL010000357.1:5318-6660 GCA_964447125.1 uncultured bacterium
TCGTAGCGAGCGTCGAAGCCGTGACCGTCGAACGGATACGCCGGCGGGCAGTACGCAGGATCGAGATGCTCTAGCTCTGCCGGGATCGGCACCGCGCCGCCGCCGTCGTGCGACCCGCTCGATCCGGAGTCACAGGCCGCAAGCAACGCGGCAAGGCTCAGTGCCGCCGCACGTGATCCGCTGATTCGCCCGGCGAGCCGCATGGCATCCCGATCGGCGCCGGTGTGTTGCTCAGCGCAGCTCGAGGAGCTGGACCTCGAAGAGCAGCGTCGCGTTGGGCGGGATCACGCCGCCGGCGCCGCGCGCGCCGTAGCCGAGATTCGCGGGGATCACGAGCGTGCGCTTGCCGCCGATCTTGATGCCCTGAACGCCCTCGTCCCAGCCCTTGATGACCTGACCCACGCCCAGCTTGAACGAGAACGGCTGACCACGATCGAGCGAGCTATCGAACTTCTTGCCCTTGGCGCCGTTCTCCCAAAGCCAACCCGTGTAGTGCATGACGCACGTCTGGCCGGCCTTGGCTTCAGCGCCGTCGCCCAGCGTGGTGTCCTCGTACTGCAAGCCGCTCGTGGTGGTCGTCAGTGGCATGAAGAGATTCCTCGTCGCGCGAAGGCGCGGTGAATGATGAGCGATCGTTGCGATGCGCCGCGAGTATCGCACGCTCGCCCAACCCATTCCCTCGCGCGCCGCAAAACGCGAAGATCCGCGGCCGCGAGGGAACCGTGAAACTCTGGAACCTGCTCCGCTACGTGACGCTCGCCCAATGGCGCGAGCACACGCTGCGCACGCTGCTCACCACCATCGGGTTGGGACTCGGCGTGGCGGTGATCGTGGCGATGCGGCTGGTGAACGACGCGGTGTTCACGTCGATCCGCGGCTCGGTGGACGACGTGGCCGGGCGCGCGGTGCTCTCGGTCAGCAACGGTCAGGCGGGTGTGCCCGAAGAGCTCCTCGACCGGGTGCGCGCCGTGCCCGGCGTGAAGACCGCTGCGGCGCTGATCCTGGATTCGGGGCTGGTGCTCGATCACCCCGAGCGCGGCGAACGTCTGCAGATCTTCGGCGTCGACTATCTGGCCGATTCCGAGGTGCGCAGCTACGAGCTCGAGAAAGACGGCGAGAACGAGCTCGAGGACCCGATCGTGGTGCTCTCGCAACCCGACTCGGTGTTCGTAACCCGCGGCTTCGCCAACGAGCACGCGCTGCGCCTCGGCTCGAAGTTGCCGTTACAGACGGCGCTCGGCCCGCGCGAGCTGGTGGTGCGCGGAGTGTTGAAGGAAGCGGGGCCGGCGAAGGCCTTCGGCGGGATGCTCGCGCTCATGGACATCTTCGCGGCGCAGATCGC
>CAYUSL010000358.1:0-6653 GCA_964447125.1 uncultured bacterium
CAATGCGGAGTTCCAAACGGCGAGATCCCGTCGGGAGGCAGGCCCTCCCGACGGGATCCAGGTCGAACAATCGTGGCGCCCGGGGGTGCGGCGCCGAGCTCGCTACGTCACGAACGGCGACGCGCGGCGCGGCCGATGCGCCGCCACGCGAGCGCTAGCGCAGCTCCCGGGATCAGGTAGAGCCCGAGATCGACGCTTCCCGGTGCGGGGCTAGCACCGCCACCCACGGACGCCTCGGCGAGCTTGGGCGTGCAAGCGCCCGGCGTGGCGGGGTTGCAGTCGTCGTCGATGCCGTTCTTGGGGATCTCGGTCTTGCCGGGATTCACGTCGGCGTTGGAATCGTTGCAGTCGAGCTGCGCGTGATCGCAATCAGCGGACGCGGGGTTGCCGTAGCCGTCACCGTCCAAGTCTTGGCAATCGCTGGTGACCGGGTTGCAGTCGTCGTCGAGACCGTTGCCGGGAACCTCGACGGCGCCCGGGTTCACGGCGGCGTTGCCGTCGTTGCAGTCGAGCGCCGGATCGGCGCACATCAGCGAGGGCGGATTGCCGTAGCCGTCGCCGTCCGCATCGCTGCACACGCACGCGGGGAAACTCGCACAGTCGTCGTCGAAGCAGTCGTAGAGGCCGTCGCCGTCGTCGTCGAGGCTGTTGTCGCACACCTCGGTGGGCGTGGGCGCGCAGGCGGGATGGGTCGCGCAATCGGCGGTGTCTGCGCAATCGACGAGCGTGTCCGCGTCATCGTCGAGGCCGTTGTAACAAAGCTCGATTCCGTCGCAGTCGTGGTCTTCCGCGCAGTCGGGATCGAAGCAGTCGATGAGGCCGTCGTAGTCGTCGTCCAGGCCGTTGCCGCAGTCACTCTCCGGCTCCTCGATGTGGCAAGCGTCACTGCAGCCGTCACCGTTCACGAGGTTGCCGTCGTCGCAGTCCTCTTCTTCGTCGAGGATTCCGTCGCCGCACACACCCAGCGTGCAGTCGGGCCGGCAATCGTCACCCGGTCCGGGAATCTCGGGATCGCACTGTTCACCTGGGTCGAGGACCCCGTTGCCGCAGAACTCGAGCTGGCAAGCGGCATTGCAGCCATCGCCGTTGTCGGAATTGCCGTCGTCGCACTGCTCGCCAGGATCGAGGTTGCCGTCGCCGCAGGTGGAGGACGGCAGGCAATAGTTGCTGCTCGAGCAATCCGGATCGCTGCAGTCCACCAGACCGTCGCCGTCGTCGTCGGCGCCGTCGTTACAGCTCTCGGGAGGAGTGGTGGAGAGGCTGCCGCCACGAATGAAGACGTTCGAGTCCCAGACGTGGTCCGAGGTATCCGCGATCGCGAGCTTGATGTGGTTGGTCTGGTTGGCCTGAACGCTGGCCTGGCAGACCAGCGTCTGCGTGAGGCCATCCATCTCGGTATTGATCGCGCCGCCGCCGTCCTCGAGATCGTTGTTGAGATAGAGGTTGGCGTTGACGCCGCCGGTGCCGTACGGGTTGCCGTTGTTGATGGTGTCGATCGAAACCGGCACCACAGGCGCGCCTACGACCGCGCAGTTCTGTCCGTTGACGTAGAAGGCGAAGACGTCGTCGAAACCGGTGTAGACCCACTCGTTGTACTCATCCGAGGCGAACACGTACTCGAAGTAGACCGTGTTCGCATTCGGCACGAAGTCGAATTCCAGAAGCGTGGCGTCGAGAGTCAGGTAACCGCCCACGAGCGAGTTGAGGTCGGCATCGCCGGGCAAACCATTGTCGAGCGAGATGCTGTCGGTGACGTTGGGGCCGGTGACGTTCGCGACGTTCCCCGAGCTCAAGATGACGCCCGAGGGGAACGAGATGATTCCCGCTCCGCCGGCGAAGGTACCGGCAGCGACCAGCGCGCCCGTGAACGTCACGTTCGAGATCGTGACGCCGGGTCCGAGCAGCGAGTACGCCAGATCGAACGGCGTGAGCGCGCCGGTGAGATCCGAGGTGCTGAACGAGCCCGTGGCGCTCGCGCGAACGAGCGGCTTGCTCGCCCCCACGCGCTTCGGCGTGCTCGCCGCCGCAGCGAACGATGCCGCGCTCGCAATCATGCCGATGGCCACGAGCGACGCCACGAATCCGCGGCGCCGGCCACCAAGGCCCGCAGAACGGCAACCCAAACGCGATGAGTGCCCTCGACTGCTTCGCTTCGTTCGATCCTTCATTCGCCCCTCCTCGGCGCAATCGCGAGACCTCTGGCCTCGCATCCGCACGCGCCGGTTCAGTCTCAGTCTGGGGCTTCGGTGACGGTGTGATCCATCCGACGAAGGTCGGATGGCGCGAGCGTACGGCGCGGTCACGTTCCGCGCCGAGACGTCGCACGTTCGTTGGATGCAACGCCGCGTTTTTCGCGTGACGCAAGTCACACGGCGCGCCACCCGCTGCGCGCGAACACGACGTTCGCGGATCAGTGGTGAACGTGCCCGGTCGCGTTCGAGCCCCACGTCGTCGCGCTGCCGTGGGTCGACACGGCGCGCGCGTGTGGTGGTGCTTGCTGCGGCGTCAAGCTAGGGCTGACCGTCGACGAATGGCTGGCCGCGGCCGGGGCGCTGCCCTGCGGACCGGATTCCGCATAGAGCTGGATCAACCCGCGAAGCGATTGCCAGGTCGAAGTGAGCACCGGCGTCACCTCGGCGTGGACGCGGTCGAGCAAGCGCGCGCGTGGGGCACCGCTGTTCATGTCGGCGAGGATGCCGATCGCCGTCTCGTGCAGCCGGCGATGAATCGGCTCCAGCTCGACGAGGCGCTGGCGCACGGCGTCCGGGCGCTGCTCGCCCGAAGCCAGCCACCGTCCGAGGGCGCACTTGGTCGGGTCGGTCGCGACGCCCGGGTCACTGCCGGACAGCACCCCACGCAGCAGCTTGTCGCGCCACTGGAGGTGCATGAGGCTGATGGCGGTGAGCTTGGCCGACGGTGCGATCCCCTCGCCCGCATCTGCGACCACCGCAGAATCCACGCGGAACGCGTCGGTGAGGGCGTGCGTCGCCTTCACCATGTCGAGAACCACGCGCTCGATGGCGCTCACACCCTCGCCGACCACTGCCAGCTCGGCGGCCTTCGCTGCGACCTCGTTGATGGAGCTGCCGACCTCGCTCACGTAGCGCGTGACCTCGCTGAGGCTTCGATCCAGCTCCTGAACCGTGGCGTGCTGTTCTTCGGTCGCCGCGGCGATGCCGTGCGCGTGCGAGTCGACCTCCTCGTTGATGTGGGTGATCTCGGACACCGCCACGACCGCCTGCGCGGCGTCGCGCTGAATCCGAAGGATCGTCTCGGTGATCTCGTCGGCAGCCTTGGCGGTCTGGGTGGCGAGCTCCTTCACCTCGCCCGCCACGATGGCAAAGCCCTTGCCGGCCTCGCCGGCGCGCGCCGCCTCGATGGTGGCGTTGAGCGCGAGAAGCTGTGTTTGCTTGGCGATGTTGACGATGAGCTGGGTCACCTGTCCGATTCGGTCCGAGCTCTCGCGCAGCGCGCCGATCACGCGCTCGGCAGCATCGGTCTTGGCCTTGGCATCGCGTGCCACGCGCGCGGTGTCGCTCACGTTCTGCGCGATCGATTTGGTGGTCGCTCCGAGCTCGGTCACCGCACTCGCGATCGTCGTCAAGTTCTCGGTAGCCTCGACCGCCGATTGGGCGACGGCGGCCGCCCCCTCCTTCACCGCCGCGCTACCGTCGTGAACCGCAAGCGCGGATCGAGCCAGCTCGGCGCCCGCGGCCTCCAGCGCCGCGCTCTGCGTCCCCATGGTCGTGACGAGGTTGCCGACCACGTGCAACGCCGACGCGCCGACGGGTACACCGCCCTCGGCTCTCTGCGGCATCGCGTGCGCAAGATCGCCGCTCGCCAGGCGATCGAGGGCACCGCGAACCTCGTTCACGACACCAGCGCCCCGCGGTCGCGTCAGCCACCAACACACCGGCGCACCCAGACCGACCCCGGCAGCGAGAAACCACCAGGGCACGTGTGCCCAAGCGGCTACGGCAACGGCGGCGCCGAACGCGCCGAACGTCACGATCGAGATCGTGGGGGCGAGGAATCGCATCGTGCGTGAAGGTGGAGCAACGAGCTCTGGCATGTTCGGTCCCCTGGATCGCGCGCAGATGAAGGGGCAGCGGAAGCACGGCCCGTGCCGCGGGCGGCATCCTGTCGCACCCCCGTCGTGAGAATGCGAAGAGTCGATGACAAATCGCAGTCGTACGACCGGTCGTGGCGCAGCGCGGCGCGCTGCATCGGCCCGCCGGCGCGCCGGTGCCCTCCGGGCAGAATGTGCCCACCATCGCGGCGTCCGGGTGCGTCTCGGCCGGAACGTGACCTACGGCTCGAACGCAAAACGCTCGTGTTTCGCTGCGTGCCCCGCCCCCAGTCACCCTGAAGCTCGCGCGGCGGCTCGGATTCGGGGACGATGGGGTCCTCGCACGGCGCGTGCGCGGATCACATCGACGAGAATCCAGGGACACCGATGCTTCGCGCACGAGTCGCGCACACCTGAATTACCCAGACCGAGGACTCAAATGGCACCCACGTACCAGGAAAAACGTCTCGACCCGCGCAAGCGTCGGCGCGCGCGCAAGCACGAGGTCTTTCAGATCGAAGACGTGCCGCGCGTACGCTGGAGGGCCGGACAGAAATACGGCGGCGTCGCGCGCGCGCTCGGCGACTTCGGCCGCGCCGAGCGAATCGGCGTCCATCAGGAGGTGGTGCCGCCGGGCAAGTGGAGCAGCACGTTCCACTGGCACACCCTCGAAGAAGAGCACGTTTGGATCCTGGAAGGACGCGGTGTGATGCGGATCGGCCGCCGAGAAGTGCCGGTCCGCGCCGGCTCGTACGTGGTGTTTCCGCCCGATGGACGCGTCGCGCATGCAACGCACAACACCGGCAAGAAGCCGCTCACGATCGTGGTGATCGGCACGCGCGATCCCAACGACGTGTGCTTCTACCCCGACTCGGGGAAGCTCAACGTTCGGCGGCTGCGCAAGATCGGCCGCCTCGCGCCCGCGGATTATTGGGACGGCGAGCTCTGAACGCCGCTGCAGCCACCGTGATCGCGGCCAGCGGGGCTGCGCCACCGACGCACGCCCGGCGTCAGCCGTTCGGCGAGATCGAGGGTGTGATGCGAATCGTGTGGCGCGCTTGGCCAGGGCTGGTGACGAGCGTGAGTCGCTGCGCCGTGGCGTCGAAGCTCGCCGACCACGTCCCCGCGGGATCGCTCACCGCGAGATCCCAGCCCGCGGGATAGAGGCGCACTGCGGGCAGGACGATTCGCGTTGGGCCGCTCACGCCCGCTTGCTCGTCGAAGACCAGCTCGAAGGCGCGCGTAGCTGGTTCGTAGGCGAACGATACCGGCTTGCCGGCAATGCGCTCCGGGTAGACCCGCACCAGCGCTTCGAGCTGTGCCTTCTCGTTGCGATCCGCGTCGAGAAACCCGAAACCTCCGCCGAGGTCGTAGCTCCAGTAAGTCCAGCCGGCGCCTGCCGAATCGGCCATCGCCACCACGTCTTTCAAGTAATCGACGTGACCGAGGCCCTCGGCGCTGGCTCCGAACTCGCCGAGCAGGAGCGGCGCTTTCTGACGCGACGCCTCCGCCATGCGATTGGCCTTCCACATGTCGATGAAAGCCGTGCTGCCGTCGTACGGACCGCCTTCGTGGACGTCGAGCTGGTAGAAGTGCGGGAAGTACGCGACGCGCGCATCGGTGAGGAGCCCGATGCTCGACGGCAGCCCCAGGTTCGCGCTGAACGCCACCGGCTCGTAGAACACCCACGCGTCTGCATCCACGTCGTGGATCGCATGCGCGAGCCGATCGGAGAATTCCGTGAGCGTTCCCGCTTCGAAATCCCCGAGCGGCTCCGAGCCCGGGTAGGGTTCGTTCATGAGGTCGTAGCCCAAGACGGCCGGCTCGTTGCGAAAGCGGTCCGCCAGGGTGAGCCACGCCTGCTGGTAGCGATCCTGGAGGTCCGCGTCCTGGAAGAAGTGATCGAACGAGCGCATCACCGCGGGCTGGATGTAGTTGAGCCACCACGGCTCGAGCGGAGTGAACGGTAGCCCGTCGTCGCGCACCGCCCAGCTCGGTGCGCCATCGCCGCCGAACTTCGAGGCGAATAGATCCTGGTGCATGTCGAGGATCACCAGCAGCCCCGCATCCCGACACCACCCCACCCGCTCGGCCACCCGGTCGAGATACGCCGTGTCGTAGGCGCCCGGTGCCGGCTCGAGCCCGTCCCAGAGCACCAGCAGACGCACCACGTTGAAGCCCCAGGTGGCGAGACGCTCGATGTCGGCCCGCGTAGTCCAGCCGACCCGCGCTGGGTCGTATTTGGCGCCGTTGTTGGAGTTCACGCCGTGCAGGATGAGAGCCCCCCCGTCATCATCGGTGAGGTAGGTCGGCTCACCGGAGGGCGGACAACCGGCTACGAGCAACGCCGTCGCCAAGACGAGCCCCGGCCACGTGGCGCGGCCGGCGCAACACCACTTCGAGATCGTTCGCAAGGGACGCTCCTTCGCCGAGCCCATGAGCCTACGCCCGCGGCGCTCGCTCGCGACAGGGGCCGTGGCCACGGGTAGTGTCTCAGTTTCGTTCGCTGGGCCGCCGAGAGACCGCGGCCCCTTCGGGGCCTGGCCTCCAGTCGGAAATGTGCGAAAAGCCCGATCTCCACGAT
>CAYUSL010000359.1:0-6645 GCA_964447125.1 uncultured bacterium
GCTGCGCCGCCCATTTCCGGACGGATCGCGTCGAGGTGCTGGGCGAGCGCTGGCGCTTCGCTCTTGGGTCCGACGAACGCGAGATGACCGTCCGGCCGCACCAGGTGGGTTGCGTCGCGGACGAGCCCGGCTCGCTCGGCAGCGTCCGTCCACGGCAAGGTCACGATGCGGATACCGCGCGCGGCGCACAGCTCAACCAGCTCGGCGGCGGGCTCGCCATGGACCTGAACCTGCCAAGTGCGACCATCGACCGTCGCGAAGTTGTCCGTGCCACCCTCGATCGGCACCCACGGCAGCCTGTCGCCGCCGCGGACATGGCCGCTGCCACCTGCGCTGAGCTGGCTCGCCGGGTACTGGATCCCGATCTGCGACAGCGTGCGGAACATGAGCCGCCGAAGCTGTCGTCGCGATGGGCCACCCACCGCCCTCGTGTGGATCGTCGTGGCGCGTTCATCCCACGCCGCGTGGCAGCCCGAGACCGGTGAGAAAACACTGGAATCTCTCGCGAAACCATGGGACTTCGGTCCCGGGCTCGGGCGTTGGTGCAGAGCGCTGCAGCACCATCGACAGAGGTGTCGATCCATCTGCAACACGCAGACGCAGCTCGACGACCGCGAGCCGCGAAGCGTGCGCGACAGGGTCGACACGCACGCCGTCACGCGTCGATTGCACGGTCTCGTGGTGAGACTCCGACTCTCCAGTTGACACACGCCGGGGAACACTGGCGTGATCGCCGCCGCGGACGGCGACGCAACGTCGCCGCGTCCGACAGGGGGAGTCATGTCGCACCGTCTTTCCCACCGACAATGGCCGTTCATCGCGTTGCTCGTGCTCGCCACGTGCGTGCCGCCTGGTCAGCTTCCCGTCGAGTACAACCTCGCCGCAGGCGTGCTCGTCGGGCTATCGCAGCCCGAGGCGTCGCCGCCTGGCGCCAACGACATTTCCTGTCGGCCCACCGTCGCGCATCCGCGGCCGGTGGTTCTCGTCCACGGCACGCTCGCCAACGCGCCCGATAGCTGGAACGCGCTCTCGCCGCTGCTCAAGAACCTGGGCTACTGCGTGTTCGCGTTCAATTACGGCGGGCCGCCGATCCTGAGCGTCGCGTACGGGCTCGCCGACATCGCCGCGTCGGCGGCCGAGCTGTCGGCGTTCGTCGATCAGGTGCTGACGGTGACAGGTGCTACCAAGGTCGACATCGTCGGCCACTCCCAGGGCGGGCTCATGCCGCGTTACTACCTGCGCTACCTGGGCGGCGCCGCGAAAGTGCAGAAGCTCATCGGCCTCGCACCTTCCAACTATGGCACCACCGGCTTCGGCATCGTCGATCTGTGGGTGGCGCTCTTTCCCGAGCTTTCCCACGGGATCGTCGACCAGTTCTGCGTGTCGTGCCTCCAGCAGGTGACCGGTTCCGACCTGCTCGCCGCTGTGAACGAGCCGAGCGATACGGTTCCCGGTGTGGAGTACACGGTGATCGCCACCGTCTACGACGAATTCGTCACACCCCACACCAACGCGTTCCTGCACGGTGCGGGCGCGACCAACATCGTGCTCCAAGAGCGCTGCCCCATCGACTTCACGGCCCACCTGGCGATGCCCTACGACCACATCGCCCTCGGTCACGTGCGCAACGCCCTCGATCCCGCCAACGCCGTGGATCCCGGATGCACGTTCATCCCGGTTGGAAACGGCGGCTGATGCGGCGCCACGGTTGGCCGCGCGCCGGTGACGCGCGGCCCACGAAGGATTCGATGAAACAGGCTCTGATCGGTCTTCTGATGGCCGCGTCCATGAGCGGCTCGGCTGCAGCTCAATCGATCGTGGTCGACGACTTCGCTACGGGACCGGTGCAGGTGATCCTCGACACGGCGCCGGGAACCGAGAGTCAGTTCGTCGATGGTGCCGGAATCGTTCAGGGCGAACGCAACGTTCGCGTGAGCGGATCGAGCGTCGCCGGCGGTGACATCACCGCAGAGGTGGCGAACGGCGTGCTCACCTTCGACCGGCCGTCGGGTTCTACCGGCACGATCGAGATGTGGTGGGACGGCAACAACGATTCCACCTCGTTCGCGCCCACGGGGCTGGGCGGGATCGACCTCACCGCGAACGGGCAGAACGCGTTCTTGCTCGAGACCACCGCGAGCAGCTCCGTCTCCTTGTTCCTGAACCTCTATGTGTGGACCGACGGCAGCCACTCGTCGGTGATCTCGCTCGCGTTCTTGAACAGTGCCACCCGCATCACGATTCCCTACACCAGCTTCGTCGCCGCCGCCGGCAGCGGCGCCGACTTCAGCAACGTGGGAGCGATCTTCCTGGGCACGGGCGAGGGCGCAGATCAGCCGTGGTCACTTTCGATCGACGACCTGCGCACCGTGAACATGAACAGCATCTTCGAGGACGGCTTCGAGCTCGGTGGCACGAGTCACTGGAGCGCAACCCAGCCCCCTTGAATCACCGCGCCTTGTGCACAAAACGCGCGGCGAACGCCCAGCACCGGCAACTCTCGTCCCGATCGCCGCGCGACGACGCACTTCCCGACTCTCGTCGACCGAACGCGACCCGCGCGCGTCGGCATCGATCGAGTGACCTACGGGGGCGGGAGCATCTTCGCCGACGACTTCGAAGACAGCAGCTACTGCAGCTGGTCGGCAATCTCGGGAGGACCGCCCTGCGGGCGATCGACCGCGCCGCGTCACGCTGAGCATCCTCCAAGCGAGTAGCAGGCTCGTCTCAGCGCCATTCGGCCAAGCGCGACCGAGGTGGCCACTCACGCCGTGGCGCCCTCCGCCGCGTCGCTCCGTACTGGACGAGCACTCGGCGACGTAGATCGCGGGGGTGGGCGGTGCGCAAGAGAGGGCGCACGCGGCGCCTCAACACGCTGCTTGCGTGAATCCCGCCGAGCCGCGCGTCCGGCGAACCACCAGGAACGCGGCAGCCGCGTACACGCCGAATTCGGCGGCGGGAAATCCCCCTGCGTTGCCACCGCCGCCAACCGACGCCGAGGCAAGCTGCGAGCTGCAGCCACCCGGTGTGGCGGGGTTGCAGTCCTCGTCGACGCCGTTGCTCGGGATCTCGAGGGCGCCCGGATGCACCGTTGCGTTGCCGTCGTTGCAGTCGACGGGGCCACACACGCCGCCATCGCCCGCGAAGCCGTCGCCATCGCCGTCGGTGCAATCGGCGGTGGCGGGGCTGCAATCGTCATCCAGACCGTTACCACCGGTCTCCGCCTGTCCGGGGTGGATCGACGGGACATCGTCATCGCAGTCGGGCGCGAGAGCGACACACCCTGGCGCGGGCGGCGAGCCGTAGCCGTCACCGTCGTGATCCTCGCAGGGATCGCAGACATCCCCGACGCCGTCGCCGTCACCGTCGAGCTGGGCGGGATCGGGATCGACCGGACAAACGTCGTAGGGCGCGGGGACGCCGTCGTGGTCGGGGTCGTCGGGGGAGTACACGTAGACCTTTCCCGAGTCGGTCGCGCCGTGGTCGTGAAGCATCGAGCCCACGGCCAACGTGGTCCCGAGCAACGCCACGGCGGAGCCGAAGCCATCAGCGGTGGCGCCGTCCACCGGCGAGATGCGCTCGGCCTCCACCCACGTGTTCCCGGGCAGCGAGCGATGGAAGACGTAGACGTCGCCGGGCCGAGGGTTGCCGGAGGTCGCGGCGGGAGCGCCAACCACGATCCGGTCGTCGCGAATCGCCACGGCGTGGCCGAAGACCTGCCCGGCCTCGCCGTCGGACGCGAGCAGCTTCTGCGTCTGCACCCATGCGCTTCCTGGCGCCGTCCGCCGGAAGACGTAGGCGGAACCCGAGTTCACGCCATGATCCTCGTCGCGGCGTGCGCCGATGATCATCTCGTCGCCCTGGATCGCCACGTATTGACCGAAACGATCACCGCTGGTCGCATCGCTCACCACGAGGTTCTGCGATTGCAGCCCGGGCCAGCTCCCATCCGGGTTGCGCTCGAACACGAACGCCTCACCCGCGAACGGCTGCGTGCCGACGTCGGCGAGGTGCGCGCCCACGAGGATGGTGCCGCCGTCGATCGCCACCGTCTCGCCGAAGTGCGCGTTCGTCGTCACACCCACTGTGAGCAAACGCTGGCTCTGGGTCCAGTTGTTGCCGGCGAAGGCGAAGATGTACACCGCGCCCGTGTCGACCACGACCGGCGTGAGCTCGATGTCCTCGAGGAAGGCCCCGATCACCGCGACGTTCCCCTGCATCGCGATGGCGTAGCCGAAGAGATCGCCGAGCTCGCCGTCGGCCGCGACGAGCTTCTGAATCTCGGTCCAACCGCCCGGGCCGCGACGGAACACGTACACGGCGCCCTGGATCGTGGACGAGCCGTCGACCCGCACCTGACCGCTCGCCCCGATCGGCAGCCAATCACCTTGGAGCGCGATCGCGGTGCCGAAGCGGCTTCCCGGCACCGCGTCCGAGCCCGTCAGCACCTGCTCCTGGTGCCAGCTTCCGCCGCGGAACTCGTAGACGAAGGCGCGGCCGGCGCCGACCGTGACGAAGCTGCCTGGCGACTGGTCCTCGATCTGGCCAACCACCAGGGTCGAGCCCTGCATCGCCACCGTCGCGCCGTAAGCACCATTCGCGGCGGGATGGTCTGCCTCGAACTCTGCCCACGGCGCAGCGGCACGCGCCGCGCCACCCCCGAGCACCGCGGCGACCGCGGCCAGCACGCAAAGGATGAAACGCCTATATGAGTGATGAATAGAAGTGGAACGAGTCGTCACCGGAAGATCATGCGCCTCGCAGCGGTCACGGCGCAACGCAACGCGCCCCTTTTGCTGGCTCGCAGATTTTCGCGGCTCACCAGACCCCACGCGTGGCGCGCGACGAACCACGCTGCCTCCGCCGGCGGCGACCATGGCCGTCGTACAGCACGATCGCTTCGGATGCACGCCCCGCCCCGGATCCTCGAGCACGGACGCCGCATTGCGCTGCGACAGCTTGCGATCTCCGTCGCTGGGCACGGTAGAGTCTCACGCCAGCCCGGGTGGCGGAATGGCAGACGCAGGGGACTTAAAATCCCCAGGACGAAGTTCCGTGCGGGTTCGAGTCCCGCCCCGGGCACCATGAATTCAGGTGCGAAACGGAGGTCTGAACCATGATCTGAACCATGATCGCGTTCTTCATTGAGCTCCTCGGGCAAGTGTTCGTGCACCCCGTCGACGATCTTCGGTGTGCCCTCATCCTCGTCTTCGAGGGATCGCACCGCCACCGCCACCGGGAGGCGGTGGATCCGCAGCTTGGAGACCTCCTCGCACAGCGAGGGCCAGAAGGCGGTGATGTAGTCGTCCATCTGGTCCTTCTTGGACGGGTGTGTGATCCGCCGGAGAATGTCCTGACGTGCTCCATCCGCTAGTGCGAGGCTGATGAACGTGCGCCGCAAGTCGTGGACGCGGCGGTGCCGGAGACCGTGGGCTTCGAGATCCTGCGAGAAGTGCCAGTAGAACTGCTTGTCGGTCCACATGGCGTCGCGATGGGACGGACAGAGGAGATCCTCAGCCCGAGGGTTACGCCCCGTGTGTTCGCGGTAGCCCACGTCGATCCATTCCGTCAGGATCTCGTCGAGCGTCGGGTGGACCGGCACGTCGACCACCACCAACGTCTTGGATCGGCGCCGGTACGAATGCGCGACGATCAAGTGGCGTAAGGGGCCCTCGCGATCAATGAGGTCTCGGACACGCAGACCCGCGACACCACCAATGCGGCTTCCAGTCAGCGCAAGCAGGGCGTTCACCACTCGCCGGTGCATGGGAATGAGCGGCGACGAAATCAGCAGCTCGACCTCCGCACGGTTGTAGATCGCACGCGGACGCCAATCGGGGTCGCGGTCGACCACCGGCGGCAACGCGCTGCGACGGAAGCTGCAGGGGTTGCTGGTGAGCGGCGTCTCGTCCACCAAGCTCGAGAACAGTGAGCTCACCGTACCGAAGATGTGGCGAACCGTCCGCGGCGCGAGCCCCTTCTCGATCAACCCGAGCACCAACGTCCGCATTTCACTCTCACCGATATCGTCGACCCTATGTTGACCGAGACGGGGGAGAACGTGGATCCGAAGATGGCCCTCCTCTACCCGTGTGTTTCGCAGCCCACGACGTTCCCTTTCCTCAAGCCAGTCGCTTGCGGCGCGTTCGAGAGTCGGAAGTTGAATCGCCGGCGCGAGCACGCGCTGGCGACGTCGGCCTTCCTCGTACTCGCGGAGGACTTGAAGCGCTGCCGGCAGAGCCTCCTGCTCCGAGCTGACCCACACCCATTTTCCTGTGGTAGCCGACTTGATCCGGATGTAGATGTATCGGCCTTTCCGAAGCCACCGCTTCCCCCGCGCGCGCTCTTTCATGCTCAAACCCCTCTCCCAAGTAGCTGCAGGACCCTGGCTGACCTACGATCCTGCACATCGTGATCGGCCTGCTCGTCTGACACGTGCAGCAGTGCTGCATCGAGGTCCGAGGCACGCACGCGCTTGAATCGACCTACTCGCCCGATCCGGAGCAGGCCGTCGCGCCCCCAGCGCTCAATCGTGTCGACCGATCCACCGATGTGTTTTGCGCCGTCCTGCAGCGTCAGCCACCGCTCGGGTGAGTCCGGCTGAACAGACGGCGATGGATCCGCCCCCCGCGCTAGTCCGAGTAG
>CAYUSL010000360.1:0-6577 GCA_964447125.1 uncultured bacterium
GTTCGACTGCGGCTACTTCGAGCTGAGCACGACGCTCACGATCATCAACACCGAGGACGTGCGCATCGAAGGCTGCGGCAGGGACCAGACCGTGCTGTCCTTCCGTAGCGCGGACTCGGCGCAGGGCATTCTCGTCGTCAACGTCCACGGCATCACGATCCAAGACCTCACCGTCTTGGATGCGGGTGGCAACGGCATCGAGCTGCGCGGCGTGGATCACGGCACGTTGCAGCGTGTGCGCGCGATGTGGTCGTCGGGCGGCGGCCGCGCCAGCACCGATCCGATCACCGCCGCCAACTACGCCGAGAACGGCTACCGGCGCCTCAACGTGCCGTGCACCCAGCCGTCGAGCCACGAGCCCGGAACGCCCGGCGGCGAGCCCTCGCCCGACTACACCATGGACGCGAACAACGGTCGCTACGCGATCTACCCGGTGCTATCGAAGAACATCCTGATCCAGGATTCCGAAGGCATCGGTGCCTCGGACGCGGGGATCTACGTCGGCCAGAGCAACGACGCGGTCATGCGCCGCAACCGCGCCGTCTACAACCCCTTCGGTTTCGAGATCGAGAACGTGCAGGGCGGCGAGTACGACGGCAATCTCGCCGAGTGCAACACCGGCGGCATGCTGGTCTACGACCTCGACGGGCTCACGCAGTACGGCGAGCGCACCAGCGTGCACGGCAACATCATTCGCAAGAACAACAGCTTCAACGTGGCGACGCATCCGGGGCTGGTGCGCCTGGTGCCGGCCGGTACCGGCATCATCACGCTCGGCTACGACCGCATCGACGTCTTCGACAACGAGTTCCGCGACAACGACACGGTCGGCTTCCTGCACATGTCCTATGCGTTGTTTCCGAAGAGCGACCAGCCCACCGATCTGAGGCTCGACGGCTACAGCGAAGGCGTGCACCTCTTCAAGAATCGCTTCTTCAACAACGGCAACAAGCCGGCGATGCCGACCCTCGACGATCTGACGAACGGCGACATCATCAAGGCATTTCCGCTGCTGATGGCGATCAAGAATCTGGTGGCCTGCGGCAAGGCTGAAAATGCGGGCGTCTGCCCCAGCGGTGGCGGCCTGCGCGGCGGCCACATCATGTGGGACGGCCTGCTCGACGACTACGACGCCGACTGTCCTTACCCGGTGGATGCCTCGGGCAATCCGTTGCCGAAGGACGCTCTCGGCAAGCCGATCGAAGGCAATCAGTACCCGAATCCCGCCTGCCACTACAACGCGTACAAATTCGACACCACGCAGGACGGGGCGCCGCGGATCAAGCCCGACTGGGCCGCGTCGTGCATCGACGACGACAACCAGTTGAGCAGCGACAGCCTGGCGTTCGCCAACTTCCACGGTCTCCAGGGCGTCGAGTGGCTGATCGAATCCCAGGTGGACCCGGGCAAGCCCGAGAGCGTGTCGGCGATGCTCGCGAAAGTCAGCCCTGCCGCCTCGACTCAGTTCGCGTCCGACTTCGACGTCACGCCGCACCGCTGCGTCGCGCAGTTCGGTAAGAACCTGCCGCTCCTGCCGAAGGTGACGATCCCGCCGTTCCAGCGCAGCGGCGACTACGATCCTGCGCCGAGTGCCGCGCAGATCGCGAAGCTCTGTGACGCCAGCGTGGCCCCGGGTCAGGCGAACTATGCGGCGGCGAGCGTCGATTGTCCGACGCTCGATCGGTACCACCTCTTCGCCGATCCGGAGGATCCACGCAGCGCACCCAACGGCGGCGTGCCGTGGGTGCTCACGACGAAGCTCTTCTCCGACTACGCGCTGAAATACCGCGTCGCGTATCTGCCGCCAGGGACGCAAGCGAGCTACAACGACAAATCGAGCAATGGCGTCGACGCCACGCTCGTCTTCCCGATCGGCACCATCCTCGCCAAGACGTTCGCGTTCGCGGACGAGACCGCGCACACCGAGACACCGCTGGAGACGCGGCTCTTGATCAAGCGCGTGACCTCCAAGGGGCAGGTGCATTGGGACGGCGCTGCTTACGTCTGGAGCACCGACCCCGCCACGGGCAAGCGCGTGGCGAAGCTGGCACTCGGCGGTGGCTCGGCCACACCGGCATGGGACTTCCACGACGTGGACTCTGGCGTGCGCCACGTCGGTGCCACGCAGCAGTACGTGATTCCCAGCCGCGCGCAGTGCTTGACCTGCCACTCGGCGCAGATGAAGGAGCCAGGCGCTTCGCCGATCGGTCTCAAGGCGCGCTTCATGAACCGGCCCTATGGCGGCGAGTCGACTTTCCCGAGCGATCAGCAGACGCCTGCCTTCGCCGGCCAAAACCAGCTCGGGTACTGGTGCAGTCAGGGCCTGCTCAGCGGCTGTCCCGCCGACCTCGGCGTCGACGCCGAGACCCAGCTCGCCACGCACGTGGAGCGAATCCCGGTGTTCAACAAGCCGGGCGATTCCGGCTTCCCGGCCAGCTCGCCGCAGGACGTCGAGGCCCGCGCCCGTGCCTACCTCGAAGTGAACTGCGAGCATTGCCACAGCCCCGGCGGGTTCGCGGCCAGCACTGGGCTCTATCTCGATTCGTTCCGCCCGATCGACGGAAGCTTCGGCATCTGCAAGCAGCCCACGGCCGCCGGCCAGGAGGGCAGTGGCGGTCACACCTACGACATCCAGCCTGGCGCCGCGCACAAGTCGATCCTCGAGTTCCGGATCAGCCCCGAGGCCACCACGCCGGGCGCCCGGATGCCGCCGCTCGCCCGCAGCGTCGTCCACGACGAAGGCCACGAGCTCATCGAGCAATGGATCGACGAGGTCGTGACTGCGGACGAGGCGCGCTATCCAGGATCCACGAGCTGCGCGGGGAAGTGAAACCGACTCCGTTCGAGCCGGATGAAGTGCCGCACTCGAATGGCTACTGGAATGGCGCTCGATCACGTGGTGTGGGTCGTGGAAGACCTGGACGCTGCGTCGATCGACTTCGGCTCTCTCGGCTTCACGGTTGCACCCGGAGGTGAATTTGCACGCGGTGGCGCACGAAACGCGCTGATTGCGTTCTCCGACGACACCTACCTCGAGCTCTTCGAGCTCGCTCGGCCGCTGCGCCGGCTCGTCCGCACAGCGCATCGCGCCGGTCTGCTCGAGCGTCTCGACTTCCTCTCGCCTTCGCGAGCACGGTTTCTTGCGCACGCGGCAGGGGGGCCGGGACTCGCGGATATCGCGCTGATCTCGCACGACCTCGACGCCGTGCTTCGGTCCCTTCGCGGAACCGCAGCTCGCTATGCGCGCGCCGAGAATCAGCAGCGGCGGCAGGCCACGGGCGAGCTCGTCACTTGGCGAATGGCCGTGCCGCACGCGCCCTTCCTCCCGTTTCTCATCGAGCCTGCGAGCGGCAGTCCGCCGCGAATGCCCGGCGGACGCTTCCGATGCCACGCGAACGGGGCGATGGGTATCGACGAGGTCGTCGTGCCGGTCCGGGATCTCGAGAACTGCGCGTCGGGGCTCCGCGCGCTGCTCGGCGAACCATTCGATAACGCTCGCGGGTGGCGGTACCGCGCGGGCTCGGCTCGACTGACCTGGCTCGTGGCGAACAACCTGGCCACGCCGGTCGCTGGAGCGCTCGAGCACCGTGGCGAGCGTCCCGCGGAGCTGCGATTGCGCAGCTCGGTGAGCGGCGACCGGCGCGACTGGACGAGCGTCGAGCTTCACGGCGCTCGTCTCCACCTGGTCGCGGAGGCGTCGGCGCACGATGCCGACGAGCCCGCTGGAGGACACGCCTGAAGCCAGGCTGGGACAGACGGTGCGCGCCAGAGCGGTGCCGCGGCGTTCTTGGCGCCGTGCGCAGCGCACAGGGTCGGCGCGCTTCATCGCGTCACCGCTCGTTCGTTGCGCCAGCGCGATGCGGTCCGCTAGTGTCGCGACGAGGGGACACGCAGGGCGCGTGACGCGCCGCACGTTCCCGCCGGGGGTGTCGATGATTCACCGATCGCTGCGAATCGGGGTTCCGCGCGCAACGCTCGCTGCCACCGTGGCGCTCGGCACGATCATTGCCTGGCTCATGCCCGCGGCTCTCGGGTTCGATCACCCCGTGCACGCGGCGACGCTGTCGGTGAACGCGCTCGGCGACGATCTGAGCCAGGGGCCGAACGGCAACTGCACGCTGCGCGAGGCGATCCTCGCGGCCAACACCGATTCCCCGGTGGACGGCTGTATCGCAGGCGATGGCGCCGATACGATCGAGCTGGGGCCCGGCCAGTTCCAGCTCTCGATCGCAGGACGTGAAGAGAACGCAGGTAACACCGGCGATCTCGACATCACCAGTGACCTCACGCTGCAGGGTTCCGGCGCCGGATTCACGGTCATTCACGGCGGCGACATCGATCGCGTGCTGCACGTCGCCGGCGCGGCGACGGTGAGCGTCGCGGATCTCACGATCCAGCATGGGTTCACCACGGGGCCCAACGGCACTCCTGGCGGCGCCGGCATCTTGAACGACGGTGGCCACGTCACGCTGCTCCGCTCCGCCATCTACCAGTGCACCGCTGGGTCGCTTGCCGACGACGGCAGCGCCATCGACAACCGCGGCACGGGCGTGGTGGAGATCGTCGAGAGCCAGCTCGCCGACAACCTCGCCAGCGGCAGCGCGGCGATCTGGAACCACGGCACCGAGATCCGCATCCGCGACTCCGAGATTCGCAACAACTCCACGCCGTCGTCCACCGGTGTGAGCGGCATCTGGAACGCCGCCGGATCCGCGCTACGGATCGAGCGATCGCTGCTGACTCACAACCGCGCCCGCGTGCTCTACGTCAACGGCGGCACGGTCGACATCCTCGACACCACGATCGGCTCCGACTTCCCGTTGGTGGCGAGCAATGACGTCGTGAGCATCATCAATGGAACCGTCACGCTCACCCACGTGACCATGCAGGTGGAGCCGTTCGGGCTCACCAACTCGCACGGCGTGCTTCGGATCGGCGACTCGATCGTCGATTCGACGATCCTGTGCGCGACCTCGTTCGTGGCCACGTCGCTGGGCGGCAATCTGGTGACGGACACGCGCTGCCTCAACCCCGGAACGCCGTTCAGCGACCCCACCGATCGTGTGGCCCCTCCGCGACTCGCCGCGATGGGGCCCGAGGGTACGTTCCGACCGCGTCCCGGCAGCCCCGCCATCGACTCGGCCGTCGACGCCAATTGCTCTGCCACCGACCAGCGCGGGGTCACGCGGCCGCAGGATGGCGATCTCGACGGAGCCGCGCATTGCGACCGAGGCGCCCACGAGCTCGACTGCGGCAGCGACGATCCCGACGGCGATGGCTTCCCCGGGCCGTGTGACGTGTGTCCCGAGGTCAGCGATGCCGGCCAACAAGACGGGGACGCCGACGGCGTCGGCGATGCGTGCGATGACTGCCCGCTCGCCTACGATCCGAATCAGTACCAGGGCACCGACGGCGATGGGGTCGCGTACGCGTGCGACAACTGTCCCAGCGCCGCCAACGCCGATCAGCTCGACCGCGATCACGACGGCATCGGCGATGTCTGCGATTACTGCACCGACGCAGACGCCGACGGGTATGGCGATCCCGCGGGCACGCTCTGCGCGCACGCCGAGCCAGATTGCGACGACACGCGATCCGCGGTGAATCCAGGCGCGATCGAGGTCCCCGGCAACGGGCTCGACGACGACTGCAACGCCGCGACCCCCGACTGTACCGACGCCGACGGCGACGGCTACGCAGTCGAGGTCGCATCTTGCGGACCGGCCGACTGCGACGACACCAACCCCGCGGTCCATCCAGGAGCAACCGAGATCCCGCGCAACGGCATCGACGATGACTGCGATCCGGCCACGCCGCAGCCCGGCTGCGGTCCGGTTCCGCAGGAGGCCGAGGCGGCGACCGGCCGCGGCGCGCGCGCACCGGCAACCAGCGGTGCCGGCGCCTTCGCCGTCGCGACGCTGGCGCTCTACGCGCTTTCGCGGGGCGCGCGCTTCGCGACGGGCGTGGCGCGGCGGCGCTCCGCGCGCTGACGCGGCCTCACGAAAGCGTGCTCAGCGAGTGCCGCGTTGGACGCTCGTCGCGGGCGACGACCACCGTGCTTCCACCATCGCGCTCGTCTCGGTCGCTCGCCGCCCGAAGCTCGCAGGTCCTGCCAACCCGATCGATGCGATCGCGCTCCACGTCGGCGACGGAGCAAACATTCGCCAGCGGAGGTTTGCGCCGAAGCGGATCCTCGCGGACATGCGGAGCGGGGGGGGCGGTAGCGGGATCTCCGAGCGGAAGCACACGTGGTCGGATCAGTCCTCAGCGCGGCTCCACCCGTACTTCCGGGAAGGTCGCCAGGCTTTCCGCGGCGAGATGGCCGCGAGCAGGCCGCACACGCCTGCGAGCCCGAATACCCACGCAAACGCGGCAGGTTCGAATAGCGATGGGGACGGCCCGGGTCCACTCCGCACGATGCCATAGCCGACCGCGCCGCCCAGCAAGCAGCCACCGATGGCTGAAACCAGCCGTGAGCGCGGGGTGGGAGCCGGGTTGCGTCGAGGCATTGCGCTGGGGAGCCGGGGCTGCATCATCTCGCGCGGGCTTCGATCTCGCGTGTCGAGCGCGGGGCGAG
>CAYUSL010000361.1:0-6565 GCA_964447125.1 uncultured bacterium
GGCGTCGGCGCGCGCAGGTCGGCGACGAAATCCGCGATCGTCACGTCGGTCTCGTGGCCCACAGCCGAGACCACGGGCACGGCGGACGCGACGATCGCCCGCGCCACCGCCTCCTCGTTGAACGCCCACAGATCCTCGAGCGACCCGCCTCCCCGTCCCACGATCATCACGTCCACTCGACCCGACTGCGACAGCCAGTCGATGGCCTGAGCGATCTCCACGGCAGCGCCTTCGCCCTGAACCCGGACCGGCACCAGCAGGATCTCGACGTTCGGGAAACGCCGCCGCGAGACGTTCACGATGTCGCGAATCACGGCGCCGGTGCGCGACGTGACGACGCCCACCCGCCGCGGCAACCGCGGCAGCGGGCGCTTGCGCGCCGGATCGAAGAGCCCTTCCGCAGCGAGCCGGCGCTTGAGCTGCTCGAAGGCCAGCATCAACGCACCCAGGCCCGCAGGCTCGAGCGACTCGACGATGAGCTGCAGATCGCCACGCGCCGGATACACCGTCACGCGCCCGCGCGCCACAACCTTGAGCCCGCTCTCGGGTACGAACCGCAGCCGCGTACGCACGTTGCGAAAAAGCGCCGCGCGCACGGCCGAGCGATCGTCCTTGAGCGTGAAGTAGAGATGACCGGACGAGGGGCTCGACAGATTCGAGATCTCGCCTTCCACGGCCACTTGCGGGAACTCACCCTCGAGCGATGCCCGTACCCGCTCCAGAAGCGCGGTCACCGAGAGCGGTACGGCTGAGCTCGACGCGGCGTCGAAGAAGGCCATGGCGCCGCCAAGATACATGCGCGTCCGACGCCGCTGGAACAGCGTGCATCAACCGCCGTGCGCCTTGCGCCACACGGCTGCGGGTAGCTCGGGCAGGCTCGAGACGAGCTCCCACCACGAGAAGCTGCCCGAGTACGGGATCATCTCCGCGAGGTACGCGAGCATGAGCACGGCGTTCCACGCGACGCACGCGGCGATCACGGCAAGAAGGCCCGCAGGTCTGAATCGCGCGGCGGGGCCATCCAGGAACGAAGCGAGCGCCACGGCGAAGAACGGAAAGAGGCAGATGAATCCACGGTGCCCGAAGCTGTGACCGAGCCACCACTGCTCCCACGAAGCATTCGTCCACCACAGGCACACGGCCCACGCGACCAGCGCCCTTCCCCACACCGGCGCGCGCGTGACGAGGGCCGGCACTCCCGCCAGCGCCAGAACCAAGAGCGGGCTCCACGTGAGCAACCCATGCCGCGACGCAACCAACACGCTCACGAGTCGCGGAGCGAGGAGATGCGTGAACGCCTCACCCTCGTACGCATCGACCCACCACGAACCGTAGACGACGCGCCACGCGACGAGCTGCGGCGCGAAGCCCACCAGCCAGCCCCCCGCGAACGCCGCGACCGCAGAGCGCGTCCACTCGCCACGACGCTTCGCCGCGTCGAGGAGGAGCACCACGGGGACCACGACGAAGAGCAGACCCGTGAGCCGCACCGCCGCAGCCACTCCGGCCGCGAGCCCCGCAACCAGCCAGCGCCTGCCACGGTCCTCGGCAGCCCACGCACGCTGGCTCGCGAGAGTCGCCACCGAAAGCATCGCGAACGAATCGAGATGAGCCAGGAACGGTTCGCGTACGAAGTAGTAGAGGACGTTGGTGCCGATCGCCAGCAACGTCACCGCCCAAGCACTCGCGCGCGGCGTTGCGACCGCCAATGCCGAGCGATGAGCTGCGACCAACCCAACCCACCCCCAGAAGATCGACGCCAACGCCAGCGCCACGCGGTCGGCCGGCGTCCAGCCCTGTTCCGCCTCGACGCCGGTTGCGCCATCGAGCGCATCGGCGAGGCGCGCTGCTGCGAAGAAGGGCGTCGCGAGCAGCGAGACGCCGACGCCGTATTTGTCGGGCCGGTGCCCAGTAGCCGTGCGCTCGTCGGCACCGGGCAACTCACCGGGGTGCACGGCATCGATCTCGTCGCCGAAATCGAGGTCGCCGTCGCCCAGCAAGCTGCGCACCCACAGCGAGTAGCCGATGCCATCCACGCCGTGGACGATCTTGCGGGCTGGATCGACGCGCAGCGCCAAGATCAGGAAGAGCAGCGCGGCGAGCGCCGCGCCCGCCGCCCACGCGGCGTAGAGCGCCGCGTCCACCCGCCACGGTCGCGTGACGGGAGCGCGAGGATCGGCGACCGCGCTCACGCCGTCACTCGACGCGCAACGGCCTGCCGGCGCGAATCTCGGCCAGCGCCGCGGCGGCCTCACGATCCTGAGGCTCGACGGCGATCGCGTCCTCGAGCTCGCGAATCGCGTCCTTCTCGCGGCCGGTGCGGTAGTAGACGAACGCCAGCGCCCGATGCCCCGCGGAATCCCAGAACCAGCGGTGCACCGATTCCAGGAAGGCGGTCTCGGCCTTGGCCAGATCCCCCCGCAGGTAGTAGATGCGACCGATACGCAGGAACGTCTCGGGGTGCACGATCTTGCGCGCCGCGTTGGTCTGGAACACCTCGAGCGCGCCGTCGTAGTCGCGCTGGGCGAGACGCACCTCGCCCACCTGGTGCCATGCCGCAGCGGTGAGCCGATCGTCGGGCGAACGCTCGGCGATGACGCGATCCAGCTCGGCGAGGGCCTCGTCGTAGCGCCCCTGGATCCGGTAGAGGCTGGCCCGGTCGATGCGGTACTCGACCAGCTCGGGATTGAGCGCGAGCGCGCGCTCGTAATGAGCGAGTGCCGCGTCGAGCTGACCCCGCTGCGCCAGCGCGGTAGCGAGGTTTCCGTGCGGCCTAGCCTTGTCCGGCGACTTGCGCACGGTGTCGGTCCAGAGTGCGAGCGGTGTCGCCCACGCCCGATTCCGAGCCACGGTGCCGATCGCGAGCCACGTGAGCAACGCGAGCGTCGCAACGCTTGCCGCCCGCGACCAGCGCGCGTCGGTGCCCAGTCGTGCCAGCGCCCACCCCGCGAGCAGTGTGGGACCGGCCATGGCGAGGTAGAGCCGCCGCTCGGCGATGAAGTCCTGGAGCGGGATCAAGGAGGTCGGCGCCAACGCCAGCAAAAACCAGCCCGCCCCCAGCGTGACGAGCGGCCGTCGCCTGCTCGCCAGCACGGCACCTGCGATCGCCACCACGAGCGCCGCGGCGCCCACCTGCTCGCGCCAGCTCCACGCCCGTGCCAGCGGGATCGCCGGATCCACGTTGAGATTGACCGGGAAGATCACGAGCTGCGGATAGCGCAGCCACACGCCCAGCTCCGTGCGCCAATGATCGAGCACCGACCACGTGATGTCGGGCGTACGCACCGCGTGCTGGATCATGATGCGGATTGCCGCGCCGGCCGCGAGCAGCCCCAGATGCGGCGTCACACCGCGCAGCGACTCGCGCCACGAGCGCACCTTGCCCGGCTCGCGCGCGAGGGTACGATCGACGAGCACAAGCAAGAACGGCGTGGCGAGCGCGATCTCCTTGGTGGCCATGGCGGCGAGGAACCACGCCACGCCGAGGCCCCGCCAGAACGCGCGCAGCGCGCCGCGTGCGTCGAGCTCGCGCAGATAGGTGAGCACCGCCGCCAGGATGAAGGTGGTCGAGAGCACGCTCGACCGGCTCGCGACGTAGCTCACCGCCTCCGTCTGAACGGGGTGCAACGCGAAGATCGCCGCAGCGAGCCACGCGGCGCGCGCGTGGCCGAGATCGGCAGTCTCAGCCGGAAGCGTACGCGCAAACGCCGCGCGCGCGAACGCCAGCACCAGCAGCACGTCGATCACGTGCAACGCCAGATTCGTGAGGTGATAGCCGAATGGGTCGAGCCCGCCCAGCTCGTAGTTGGCCGCGAAGCTCAGCATCAAGAGCGGCCGGTGAAATTGCTGCGAGATGTACCCCCAGAACGCAGCGAAGCCGCGGATCCCCAGGTTCTCTCGCACCGTGTGGAGATCGTCGTAGACGAACTCGCCCCACAGCGAGTTCCAGTAGCTCACGCAGGTGAGCGCCACGAGTGCCGCGACCGAAACCCAGCCCGGCACCGTACCGGTGCGACGGGCTTCGGGCGAGGCGAGCCACCCACGAAAGCGCGTGACGAGACGGCGGAGCGTCTCGGCGCCTGCGCTCGCCGTGTCGAGCCTGCTGGTCATCACCCTCGCATCCCCTTCCGCGCTCGCTCGCAGGGGGGAAGGAGCGGAAAGCGAACACCACGAAGACCGCGCAACGGCTTCTATTTCGAACGCGCCTCCAGATCGAGAGACGCGATTGGGATGGTGCGCGACAGGATTCGGTCTCCCATGTCGAGACGGATCGTCACGAGGTCGCGCGACGCATCGTGCCCTTCTGCGCGGTTCAGGCTGTCGGGCTTGAACTCGAAGCTCGTCACCCATCCCAGAAACTGGATGGAAACGGCGACCGACTTGACCGGGAACTCGAAGCTCGATCGTGCCGCAGCGGCGCCAGGCTCGGGCTCGGCGGGACGCGCCGTGGCGCCGAGCGCCTTGAGCTCGGCGCGCAGCGCCGCACCGTCGCTCATCATGGTGCGGCCTTCGGTGGCGATCGCGAAGGAGGTGTCGGGTGTGGACGATCCCACCGGCTCGGCGGTGACGACCTCGCTCGGCGCACCCGCGGAAGCAGCACCGGTGAGCACCACGCGGAAGTCGCCGATGCGGATCTCGTCGTCCACCGCCAGCGCCGAGCTCCGCACCTTCTCGCCGTTCACGAAGGTGCCGTTGCGACTACCCAGGTCCTCGATCGTGAACGAGCTTCCCGCGCGCTGCACCACCGCGTGGTAGCGCGACACCCCCGCCTTGTTGAGGATGAGATCGTTGTCCGACGCGCGCCCCATCGAGAAGGGGAGGTGGTCGAGGATCTTCTCGAAGCACAGCTCGCCCGACTGGTAGACCCGAAACACCCGGCGCGGCTCTCCTGCGGGCAGCGGCGTCGGTGGCGGCAAGGTGCCGACCGAGTCCTCCGCCGGCTCGTTCTTGATGCGCGTGTCCTCTGGGTCGCCGCCCTGACGAACGGTCTCACGCAGGCGACGCGCTTGAGCGCCGCCGACCTCGAACGTGCTGCCACTCACGGCCGGTGCGTCGTCGCTCGCGCGGCCGGCGCGCACGTCGGAGCGGCTGGTGTCGAGCTCGATGAAGCGAAGCACGAACTTGCCGACCGCGATCTCGTCGCCGAGGTGGATCGGCGCGCGCTCGGCGATCTTCTTTCCGCCGATCAACACCCCGTTCGCGCTGCCCAGGTCCACCACGTGGAACTGACCGCCGTCGTCGACGATCTTCGCGTGGTGGCGCGAAACGCTCACGTTGCTCAGCACGATGTCGTTGTCGTCGCGGCGACCGATGGTCGTCTCGCGCTGATTCAGGATCACGCGCTCGACGACTTCGCCCTTCGAGACGATCTCCAGACCCGGCTTGAGCATGCGGTGGCTCTCGCTTTCGACCCGGCGACGCGCTTCGTCGCCACGTCGAACCAGGCGAAGCGAAGGACGCGGCGATCCGCGCGCACCGAGGATGTGACCGTCGTCGCGGTGCGACGGTATCAGAAGCCTCCGAGCGCCATCAACCGCGGCATACACCCGCGGGCGCGCGTGCTGCGCGACGTCAAAGACCGATCATCTGGCGAACCTCGGCAGGGCTGGCCGGCTCGCGCCCCACGTCCCGCACGATCCGGACCAGCGCATCCACCAGCTCGCCGTTCGACTTCGCCCGCGATCCATCCGGTAGGTAGAACGTGTCCTCGAGCCCCGTCCGCACGTTGCCACCCAGCTCGGCCGTACGCCGCAGAAGTGGCCACACCTCTTCGCGCCCGATGGCGATGGTCTGCCACTCGGTGCCGGGGGCCATCTCGTCGATGAGCAAGGGTAGCCATTCGGGGCGCGCCGGCATGCCGCTCGCCACTCCCATCACCAGCGACACGTGTGCAGGCGGCTTCAAGAGGCCGACCTCGAGGAACATCTTCACGCTGCGCACGATGCCGGTGTCGAAGCATTCGCATTCCGGCACCACACCCACCCGATTCATGGCTTCGATGAACCCCTCGACCTTGTCGACCGGGTTGTCGAACAGAAGCGGCGGCCAAGCCCAGCGGCCGTCCGAGCGTGTCTTCAGGTAGTTGAGCGATCCGGCGTTGAGCGCCGCCATCTCCGGCTTCACGCGCTCGAGGCAGGCCACCGGCCCCGAGATGTCGGCGCCCATCACACCCGTCGTCAGGTTCACGAGGATGTCGGGAACCTCGGCGCGGATCGCGGCCACGATCTCGGCGACCACGTCCGGATCCCACGTCGGCAGATGCCCCATGCCCGGCTCCTGCATGCGGAAGTGGCAGTGCACGATGGTGGCGCCTGCGTCGCGCGCCTGCCGCGCAGCCGCCGCCATCTCGGCCGGAGTCACAGGCACGGGAAACTGCTGAGGATTGGTGAGCACGCCGGTGAGCGCGCAGGTGACGATCGCCTTGTCGTTGTTGTTCATGATTGCTCCCCAACTTCGGATCGAATCGACACCGAGCCTAAACGCTCGCGAGGACCTGCTTCAATCGACCCGCGCGCGGCGAGCCTGCGGCGAGAGCCTACGCGCGCCGTCGATCCTTCCGCGAGCC
>CAYUSL010000362.1:0-6557 GCA_964447125.1 uncultured bacterium
GGAGCGGCTTCGGGCATCGGCCTGGCGCTCTCGATCGCGATGGTGAAGCGCGGCGCCGACGTGTGGCTCAGCGACGTGAACGGCCCGGGTGTGGAACAAGCCGCCGAGGCGCTCGGCCCCAAGGCGCGCTGGGCGAAGCTCGACGTGCGCGACGCGCTCGCAGTGCGATCCGTGATCGAGCGCGTCGCTCGCGATCGCGGCCGCATCGACTACCTCTTCAACAACGCCGGCATCGGCATCGGTGGCGAGGCTCACGAGCTGGCGCCGCCGCACTACGACCGCATCATCGACGTCAACATCCGTGGCGTCGTGAACGGCGTCTCGGCCGCGTATCCACTCATGGTGAAGCAAGGCCGTGGACACATCGTGAACACCGCGTCGGTCGCAGGTCTTTCGCCGGCGCCGCTGCTCGTGCCCTACGCCATGACCAAGCACGCGGTGGTGGGCTTGAGCACCAGCCTTCGAATCGAGGCGCGCAATCACGGCGTACGCGTGAGTGCGCTCTGTCCGTCGGCGATCGAGACGCCCCTCCTCGACAGCGACAACCCCACCGACCTTCCCAAGCTCGGCTGGCGTCCCGACATCCGCCGTTTCCTCACCCGGCTCTGCGGCCCGCCCTACCCGGCCTCGAAGCTTGCCGAGGCCGCGCTCAGCGGCGTGGAGCGCAATCAGGCGCTGATCGTCGTGCCACGCATCGCACGCGTCGTGGCGCTGCTCTACCGGCTCGCGCCGGGGTTGGTCTCGTTCGCGACCGGCGTCGCGCTGCGCGACACGTTGAAGGAGCGACCGGCGAGCCCGTGACGGCTGCGATCGCGTGTTCCCGCCGCGCCCTCACTCGGCAGGCTTCGTCGAAGCGAGGTGCGCGGGAACGAACTCTTCTTGGACGGCCTTGGCCAGCAGCCGCGGTGGCACCAAGCCACGGCTCAGCACGAAATCGTTGAACGCCATCCGGTCGAAGCGCTCGCCGAGCGCGAGCTGCGCCGCTGCGCGCGTCTCCAGCAAGCGCACGTATCCCACGAAATACGACGTGGCCTGCCCCGGCGCCAGGAACGTGTAGCGGTCGATCTCCTGACGCGTCATCGCTTCGGAGAGCACGACGTCCTCGCGCAACATCCGGTGCGCCACGTCCTTCGTCAGCGCCCCACGCTGCAAGCCCGGATCGAGAATGGCGCGCGCGGCGCGCATGAGCCGGTGCTGGAGGGCAATGAGCTGACCTTCCAGGGGCTCGTAAGGCTGGGCTTCGGCTTCGGCGTAGAGCGCCCAGCCTTCGACGTTGACGCTGTTGAAGGCGAAGATCGCCCGCGCGATCGACACGCCTTGCTCGATGGTGCGCGCGAACTGCAGCTCGTGGCCCGGCCGGCCCTCGTGGGCGGTGAGCGTCCATGAGGCGGCTTCGAAGTTGAAGTCGTCGAAGCTGAGAGCTCGGCCATCGGGCGACTGGATGCTGAGGGGGAGCACGAACACGGCGCGTTCGCCGGTGTTGCCGAGCAGCCGCGGCGAGCGCACGTGCGGTGCTGGCACCGCCGCGCTCTCTGCCGCGCTCGCGAGCTCGACGAGCATCGGCTGTCCGGGAAGCGTCACGATGCGCTGCTTGCGGATGAGCGCGTCGAGGTCGGCGGCGCGCCGCTTGTAATGCGGCAAAATGGTGCGGTCGTCGAGGGCGTGCTTCTTGAGCGCGCGGATCACGTCGCGGTAGTCCGTGACCTTCCAGCCCTTCTCTCGCGCCACCTGCGGCGCCAACGCTTGCATCTGGGTCTGGATCTCCAGGAACGCGGTGCGCGCGCGGCGCTCGAGCTCGTCCGCCGGCATGTCCACGCCGACGGCATCCAAGGCCAGCTCGTAGAGCTCCGGCGGCAGCCGAAAGTCGTCACGCGCGCGCGGCAGCACCTCGTCGCGCAGGAACGCGGCGTAGTCGCTGGATTGGCTGGCGAGCGCGGCGAGCGCGTCTTCGGCACCGTCGATCTTCCAGCGCGCGAAGAGCTGGCGCACGCCGTCGGCGTAGGTCGCCGCATCGCCGATCTCCTTCTCGACAGCCGCCCGCGTCGGCGCGATCAGCCCGCTCTCGCCGGCGCGCTCGCGAAAGCGCTCCTTGGCGAGCTCGAAGATCGAGGTCGAACCTGCTTGGAGCCCGACGTAGCGCCGCAGCCGCGTGGCTGCTGCCCGCCGGCGCGCAGGCTCCGTCTGCTCGTCGAGAAGCGCCTGCAATCCGCCAAACGCGATGGCGCTCGGCGACAACAGCGGAAGCTGCATGCGGTGGCCCACTTCGAGCCGATGCTGCTGGCGGCGTGCTGCGTCCACCAGGATCTCGAGGTCCTGGCGGACGCGGGCATCCGCCTCCGTGGGCAATCGTTGCTCGAGCTCGGAGACGGCGCGGCCGAGCGCTTCGGCGTTGCGCAGATCGAACCGTTCACCGAGGTCGACGACGCTCTCGTCGGCACTGGCGATGCCGATGCGGCTCGCGAACTCGGGGTCGTAGGCGCTGGTCACGGCCAGGAGGACCTGCGCGTTGGCGTTGCTGCGTTCCACCCAGTCCTCGCCGGACGCGGTCGCCGCGAGCGCGACGCGCCACGGCATGCCAACCATGCACGCGGCCAGCGCGGCCCGCAGGACGAGCCTGGGAAATCGCTGCAACGGGCCACGACGACAGCGGATCGGCATCGCGCCTCCCTTCGAATCGAGTACCACCGCGCGCAACATGGCCGAAGGAGCGCGCGAGCCCCAATCGCCAGCACCGCGCGTTCGCGTCGCTTCTGGACTCGCCGCGCCACGCGACCTATACCTGCGCGCCGCCATGCCCGCTTCGCGACGCGCCCCGATCGCCCCCACCGAAGCACAGCGCGTGATGGATGCGCTGCGCCGCATCGTGCGCAGCCTGCGCCAGTCGGCGCGCACTGCCGACGAGCGTCTCGGCATCAGCACCGCACAGCTCTTCGTGCTCCACGAGGTCGGCCGCGGCGAGCCCCTCTCCATCAACGACTTGGCCGCGCGCACGCTCACCGATCAGAGCTCGGTGTCGGTGGTGGTGTCGCGCCTGGTCGACCGTGGCCTGGTGAAGCGCAGCCCGTCGACGCGCGATGCGCGCCGCATGGAGGTGGTGCTGACGGCGCCCGGCCGGGCTCTGCTCCGGCGGGCCCCCGAGATCACGCAGGCGCGGATCATCGCCGGGCTGGAGCGGATGCAGCGCCGCGACCGCGCGGCGCTGGCGCGACTGCTGACGGGATTGGTGGACGAGATGGAGTCCGCCTCCGAGGTGGCCCCGATGTTCTTCGAGGATCCCGCGCCGCGGGCGAGACGACGAAAGCGGTAGACGATCGGCCGACGCGCCACTGAACCGGGCGCGCGCCACCGGGCGTTCCGAGCAGCCTGCTGCGCGACGCGCGTCGTCCGCGCGAGGGCACGTCGCGTCCGCGTGCTGCTGGACAATCGTATGGTCTCCCATACACTGACGGTGCACTCGCCCTCGGGAGACTCGCATGCCGCCCTCCGTCGATCTCGCAGCACTCGTCGCCGGCGCAGCCGATGCCATCGTGGTCGCCGACCGCGAGGGTTGCGTGGTGCTCTGGAACGGCGGTGCCGAGCGACTCTTCGGCTTCACCGAGAGCGAGGCCCTCGGCCAGAGCCTCGACATCGTCATCCCCGAACGATTCCGCGCTCGGCACTGGGACGGCTTCCGCGCGACCATGCAAACCGGGCGCACTCGTCACGCCGGCTCGCTGCTGCAAGTGCCGGCCCTTCACAAGGACGGGCGGCGACTCTCGATCGCGTTCACCGTGGCATTGATCACCGACGCCACCGGCGCCGTGACGGGAATCGGCGCGATCTTGCGCGACGACACCGCTCGCTGGAACGCCGAGCGCGAGCTACGGGCACGCCTGGCAGCGCTCGAAGCGGGCGCAGGCTGAGTCGGCGCAGCGCGCAAGGCCTGCGATCGGGCGCGATGCAGACCGACGAACCGCCCCGCGCCTCGCGCACGGCGCGAGCACTCGAGCCGCCCCACTCGGCACGCCCCATCGACGCGCGTGTGCCGTGGATCTCAGCACTCGCGATCGCGCTGGCGCTGGTCGCCACCGGCGTCGCGCGGGCGCTCGGCTGGCTCATCGCGACGGTCACGAATCTCGCGTACTTCGGGCGCTGGTCGAGTGAAGCGGCCGCGCCAGGCGGAAACCACCTGGGCGTGCTCGCGATGCTCGTGCCCGTGGCGGGTGGGCTCGTCGTAGGGCTCATGGCGCGCTTCGGCTCCCCGGCGATCCGCGGCCACGGCATCCCCGAGGCCATGGAGCAGGTGCTGACCAACGGCAGCCGCATCCAGCCGCGGCTCACGTGGCTCAAGCCGCTCTCGGCGGCGATCAGCATCGGCACCGGCGGCCCCTTCGGCGCCGAGGGGCCGATCATCGCCACCGGCGGAGCGCTCGGCTCGGTCCTCGGGCAGATCCTTCACACCTCGGCAGCCGAGCGCAAGACGCTGCTCGCCGCAGGCGCCGCGGCGGGCATGACGGCGACCTTCGGTTCACCGATCTCGGCCGTGCTCCTCGCCATCGAGCTGCTGCTGTTCGAGCTCAAGCCGCGCTCGGTGATTCCCGTTGCGTTCGCCGCGGCCACCGCGGCCGCAGCACGCTGGGCGCTCTACGGGCCTGCGCCGATGTTCACGATGGCCACGACCGAGGCCGTGGGGCTCCAGGGACTCGCCATCTACACCGTCCTCGGTGCCGTGGTCGGCCTCGCCGCCGTGGGTGCGACGAGGCTCGTGTACGCGATCGAGGATGCCTTCGAGCGTCTACCCCTGCACTGGATGTGGTGGCCGGCGCTCGGCGCGGTGGTGGTGGGTGCCGTGGGGCTGGTCGCGCCGCGGACGCTGGGCGTGGGCTACGACAACATCGACGCGGTGCTCGGCGGCGGGCTCACGGGCAGCGCCCTCGCGGGCCTGGCACTCGCCAAGCTGTTGTCGTGGTCGGTGGCGCTCGGCAGCGGCACCTCCGGCGGCACGCTGGCTCCGCTCTTCACCATCGGCGGCGCATGCGGTGCCGCGCTGGCGTGCGCGCTGCTCACGATCTGGCCGCACGCGGCCGTGGATCCGCACGTGGCGGCGCTGGTGGGCATGGCGGCCATGTTCGCGGGCTCGTCGCGAGCGCTGCTCGCGTCGGTGGCGTTCTCGTTCGAGACCACGCGCCAGCCGATGGGATTGGTACCGTTGCTCGCCGGATCGACGGCAGCACTGCTGGTCTCGTGGCTCACGATGCGCCACTCGATCATGACCGAGAAGATGGCTCGCCGGGGTGTGCACGCGAGCGGCGAATACGCCTCGGACCCACTCGCGGCGGTGACGGTCGCGGCGGTCGCGAGCCGCCCCGTCGTCACGGCCTCCGCCGAGCAGCTCCTCGACGAGCTGCGTGAGTGGATGAGCTCCGGCGAGCCGGGCTCGGCGCACCAGGGCTTTCCCATCGTCGATGCCCACGGCGAGTTGGTGGGCGTGATCACGCGCAAGGACGTGATGAGCGCCGACCAATCGCGTCCCTGGCGCACCGGCGAGATCGCACGCGAGCCTGTGCGCGTGGCGTTCGAGGATTCGAGCCTCGCGGAGGCGCTCGCGACGATGGTGCACGCCGACGTGGGGCGATTGCCGGTGGTGGACCGGCGCGATCCGCGCCGCGTCACGGGCTTTCTCACCCGGAGCGACGTCCTCGCCGCCTACCGTCGCAGCTTCGCCGAGGAGCGGCGCCCGCCACGCCGAGCGCGCCGGCGCCAGCGCTGCTCGCGACACGCGGCGGATGCATCGACGGCGCCAGCGTGAGACACTGCCGCGCCACGAAGCCATTCGATTCACGGAGGAAACGATGATCGCGACGCGTGCATTCCGACTCGCCCTCGGCGCCACCGCCCTCGGTGCGATGCTCGTCGCCACCGCGCCCGCGGCGCACGCCGATGGCGCGCTCTTCGCCGTGGAAGGCGCTCAACCGATGCGCAAAGCCCTCGAAGGTCGCGTGAAGCAATCGGTGACGCTCAGGCTCGCGGGCAGCGACAAGGACGTCACGGGCACGGTGGTCGCCGTGGGTGAGAACGCCGTCCACCTCACCCAGATCGGCGGGATGGAGTTCTACGACGCGCTGGTGCGGCTGGAAGACATCCAGGCGGTCTTGGTGCGGCGCCCCGCTCCCTGAGCATGGCGCCGCAACGGGCCTCGGCGAGATTCACGCCGCGGCGCGCGCCCGCCCGATGGTGATGCGGGTCAGAAGCTCGCCGATCCGGTCGCGATCGGTGCGACCCGTGAGCCGGCGGCGTGCCTCGATGTAAGCCGGCACGTAGCGCACGCGATAGGGCCAGCTTCGGTGCGAGAGGCGCAGGGCGCGGATCGAGGCGTCGAAGACCCGCCGCTCGGCCGAGCCGAACCGCAGGCCGAATCCCGCACGGATGCGCGGCGGCAAGAGTCCCGCGGTGACGATCTTCGCCCATGCAGTTACGGGGGTGAGCAGCCGATCAGGCGGCGTGAGCAGGAACGACGCGATCTCGCGCGCCGCTTCGCCCACCACCACGTCCTCGGACTCCCACATGCGGCGGTTGTA
>CAYUSL010000363.1:0-6495 GCA_964447125.1 uncultured bacterium
TCGCGTCCACGACGTTGGCGATGTACGTGAAGTCGCGCGTTTGCCCACCGTCGCCATGGACCTCGGGCGCATTCCCGTCGAGCAGCGCGAACACGAACTTGGGGATCACCGCCGCGTACTGCGACGTGGGGTCCTGCCGCGGCCCGAACACGTTGAAGTAGCGCAGACACACGGTCTCGAGGCCGTAGAGCTCGAAGAAGAGCCGCGCGTAGACCTCGCCCGCGAGCTTGGTGAGCGCGTACGGCGAGCGGGGATTGGTGGGCATGCCCTCGTGCTTGGGCAGCGTCGGCGAGTTGCCGTAGACCGACGACGACGACGCTTGCACCATGCGCCTGACCTTCGCGTCGCGAGCCGCCACCAGCAGGTTGAGCGTGCCGTCCACGTTGGCGGCATTGGAACCGATCGGATCGCGCACCGAGCGCGGGACGCTCGGCAGCGCCGCCTGGTGGAGCACGCCGTCCATGCCATCGACGGCGCGCCGGCAGGTCGCGAGATCGACCAACGAGCCTTCGATCAGCTCGAAGCGATCGGCGGGGGCACCTGCGCTCACCAGCGCCAGGTTGTCGCGCTTGCCCGTCGAGAAATCGTCGAGCACCCGGACGAAGTGTCCGTCGCCGAGCAACCGCTCGACGAGATGCGAGCCGATGAAGCCCGCGCCGCCCGTGACCAGAACGCGCATCACGCGTCCTCGCCGGCGACGAGCTTGCCGAGCTGGCCCTGGATGTCGAGCATGCGGAGCTCCTCGTAACCGCCGATGGCGCGCTCGCCGATGAAGATCTGCGGCACGGTACGTCGGCCGGTCGTCTGCCGCAGCCAGGCGCGGAGCTCGTCGTTGCCCGAGGTGTCGATCTCCTCGAACGCGATGCCGCGCGTCTTGAGAAGCTGCTTGGCGGCGGTGCAGAAGCCGCACCAATCGGATGTGTAGACCTTGACCGGTTGCATCGGATCCCTCGCGAGCGGAACGGGCAAGGTAACAGCGGTCGTCGCCACCCGTCTCGCGATTCCAGCGTGGTTTGACGGGCACCAGCCACGCGTCGCGGCGGGCCCGATCGCGTTCCGCGGCGAATTGTGGGATGAACGTCGTCCCCGAGCCGTAATCCGAGGAATGCACACATGGGCGAGCTGGTGGTCAAGATCGTGTTCATGGGGCTGGCGCCGATCGCGTTCACGATCGTCGGGCTGCGCGATCTGTCGCCGCGGCAGTGGCGCGTGTGGTCGATCGCGCTCGTGGTCGTCGGAGCGATCGCGCTCGGGTTCGCGTTCTTCGTGCCGCGCGAGGTGCGTCCGGTCGTGACGCCGTTCCTGCTGCTCTCACCATCCGCGCTGGCCGCCTTGGGAGTGCTGAGCCGCGCGTCGGTGCGATCCCGCAAGGCGTTGGCGATGGTGCTCGGCCCGCTCACCTACCTCGCGATCTGGTTCGCCGGCTTCGTCGCCTGCATCACCACCGGCTTCATCGGTGGCTGATGCGACACGCCAGAAGATCGGCGCGCGCGGTGTGGCCTCGCCTGCGGATCTCGCATAGCTTTTCGCCGGAACGCAAAAGCGCGCTCGGCAGCGTTACCGCGGATGCGATCGCGCGGGTCGATCGCGCGAGGCCCCGGTTATGCCGGGGCGCGAGGAGCGAGCAGAGCTCTCTGCTGGCAACCGAAGGATGTCGGGGGCTCGAGATCCAGCCTCCGCGATCCCCAACGTGGAGGCGACGGTGAAAGGAAACGGTCGAGAAGTGATGGGGGCGGTGCTCGTGGTCCTCGCGATTCACGCGCTCGCGAACACGGCAGCCGCGGGGAGTTCCATCGGCTACGTGAGCCAGCAAGGCGACTACATCGGGCAGGGCCAGACCAAGAGCTACACGGAGGCGGACGGTACGTTCACGTCCACGACTGGAACCGACAACGGCGCCCACATCGCGTTCGATCACTCCACCAACTTCAGCATCTGGTGGCACGTCGATCTGGAAGCGCCCCATTCCGACCGACTAGCCGTGGGATCGTACCCGGGCGCCACGCGCTACGGGTTTCAGGACCCCGCCGTTCCGGGGCTCGACTTCTCCGGCTCTGGCCGCGGCTGCAATCAGCTCAGCGGCAGCTTCGCGATCTCGGAGATCCTCTACGACTGGTTCGGCAACGTCGTGCGGCTCGGCGCGACGCTCACGCAGCATTGCGAGAACCAGACGCCCGCGCTGTTCGGCAACGTGAACTACGAATTCGGCACCGTGGGGCCGATGACCGTGGGACAGCAAAACGTGCTCGTGAGCTGGCGCAATCGCGTCCAGGAGTTCACGCGTGCCGGCGCGCTGGTGAAGACGGTTCCGATCCTCGGCGGCACCGAGAAGCCGAGCAACTCCGAGGTCTCACGCGATCTGATCCGCGACAGCGCTGGGCGGCTACACGTCTACACCGGCACGTTCTCGCCGGTGCTCGATTCGCTGGTGCCGGCGAGCGGCGCGTGGACGCAGAGCACCCAGAACGATTGGTCCACCGCCAATTCCCTCACGTACGGAGGAATCGCCGCGTTCGGACCGTGGGTGTTCGTCAGCGACATGACTTCTGCTGGCGATCCCACCGTGGGTATCGTCCGCTTCGACGCGACGCACGTCGCACCGACGGTTCAGTTCGCCGAAACCCAGGCCTACATCGATCTGGCGTCGGGCCTCGACGGCAAGCTCTACGGGCTTCGCTCCGACGGGCAGCACGTGGATGCGTTCGATCCCGTCACGCTCGCCAGCGCCGGCGGCGTCGTTCTCGCCACCAGCGTGGATGCGATCGCGGTGGACGCTGCAAGCCAGATCTTCGCGGTGACCTACAACACGATCTATCGTTTCGACGGGAGTGGTGCCATCGCGGACAGCCACTCTCCCAGCGTCCTGTGGCTCGGCGACATCGACGTCAGCCCGAGCGGTGCCATCGTCATCGGCACCTCCGACAGCCACGTCGTCCTCACGACCACGGCGCTCGATACGTCGACGTCGTTTTCCGTCGGCACGCCGGCTTTCGAGATGACGTTCGTCGCTTTCGGGGAGGAGCCGGCCGATCTGAATCCGATCTTTCGCGACGGCTTCGACTCCGCCGACCTCGATCTGTGGAGCGCACACGTCCCGTGATCGCCGCGCAAGCACGAATACACATCGGTGACGTGATTCCGGCCTGCGCACCGATGGGCTCACGACGCGGGCGGTGGCCGTGCGTCGTCGGTCGAGTCGGTCTCGACGAGGCACATGTGGCCTTGAGAGCACAAGCCGGTGCAGATCGTGCACGTGCGTGCTCGCCGCAACGATCGTGTGCCCATCGCGCGTGACCGTGAGCGCTCCTGGGCCACACTCGCCATCGATCGGATGGCGCCAGGTCTCGAGGCCTGCGACGTCGGTCGCCAGCACCCACAGCGTTGCGGTCTCGCCTGGAGGCGGCTGGTTGAACATCCGGATCAGCCGATAGCCTGCGTCCAGCGCCCGCTCGAGCCCGCAGCACCGGGCTCTCTCGCTCTGGACCCATGGGAGGGCTGCCGCCCTTCGGCGCCACTCGAGGGCGCATGATGCGCGCATGAACGATCGCGCTCGCGAGTGCGATGACGCTCGCCTTCGCCGTGCCGCGCGCACAGGGTGCACGCAATCGGGAGACGTGCGGCAGGTGGCTCGCGGCACAGGGGCGACTGGCCCTGCTTCACCGCCAGAAACCAAGCGCGGCCGTGTTCTTGCATCTGCGCGTGTGCTCGGGCACCTGGCCCTCGCCAGGCGCCTTCGACATTCGGGTTTCTCTGTGGGTCGACGGCTTTCCGGCGGGCGATACACCCGCGGTCCCCTGACACCGGGCCGAACTGCACCTCCAGGCGAGGAGAACGCGACGCCATGACTGCCTCGCTCCCCTCCCCGACCGCCGAGCCGTCACCTCGAGGGCGTTTCGCGGCACTGGCGCGGTTGGGCTGGCGCCGCCTGGGAACGCTGCCGAGACCTCGGCCCGGCGAGTCCCTCGAGACGTGGCGGGAACGCATTCTCTCCACGGTTCTGCGCGCGACGGTTTGGCTCGGGATGGTGGTGTACGTGCCGAGCGTCCTCGCGGCGCTTCGCGACGAGCTGCCGGCCGTGATCGTCGGCGACACGATCGGCCTCGTGTGGGTCACCGTGATGGCGCGATCGCGACGCATGTCCTATCGCTCGCGCTCCGTGCAGCTCATCGGGCTCGCTTACCTGCTCTCCGTGGTCTTGCTCGTCGAAGTCGGCCCGGTGAGCGAGATCTATCTGTTCTCGGTCTCGCTCTTCGCCGCCGTGCTGTTGGGGTGGCGCGCCGCGCTCACCACCATCGCCCTCAGCGCCGTCACGCTCATGGGGTTTGGCGCGCTCGGACTCGCCAACGTGAGCTTCGCGCTGCGTATCACCGGCACCGCACTGCACCAGTGGACGATCGTGAGCCTCAATTTCTTGTTCGTGAACGGCGTGGTGGCGATGGCGCTCGCGACGCTGCTCGAGGGCCTGGCGGGCACGATCGAGAACGAGCGCGACGCACACGCCTCGCTCGCCCGCGAACAGGAGGAGCTGCGCGCCAGCCACGCGCGGCTGCGCGAGGAGATCGAAGGCCGGCGCCGCGCGCAGGAAAGCGTCGCCCGGCTGGTCACGGCGATCGAACAGCTCGCCGACGGCGTCGCGATCGCCGACTCGGATGGCGAGTTCCTGTATCGAAATCCGGCGTTCGTGCAGCTCGCCGAGAAGAGCGGCCGTACGCTGGGCGCGAATCTGGGCGCGCTGGTGGCGGCGCTGGACACGGGCTCGGCCTCGACCGCGGATCCGGGGCCGGCGGCGAGCGGCGAAATCCGCACCGGAACGATCGTCGGGCAGCACGGCCAAGACACCGTGGGCGCGCTCGAGCTCGACGTGAAGATCTCCCCGATCCGCGCCCCCGATGACGCCGCGGTCGGGAGCATCGTCGTGCTCAGCGACGTGTCGCACGAGCGCGAGGTCGAGCTGCGCCTGCGGCGCTCGCAGAAGCTGGAAGCGATCGGGACCCTCGCCGGCGGGATCGCCCACGACTTCAACAACATCCTGGTGGCGATCCTGGGCTTCACCGAGATCTCCCTCGATTCGCTGCCGAGCGAGAGCCCGATCCGCGGGGACCTCACCTCGGTGCTGCAGGCCGCGCAACGCGCTCGCGATCTGGTGCGCCAGATCCTCACCTTCAGTCGCCAGGTGGAGGACGTCCGGCGACCGATCGAGATCCGGCCGGTGGTGAACGAGGCGCTCAACCTGCTGCGCGCGTCGCTGCCGTCCACGATCGAGATCGCCCGAACCTTCGATCGCGACGTGGGGAGGGTGGTGGCCGATCCCACCCAGCTCCACCAAGTGGTGATGAACCTCTGCACCAACGCGTTCCACGCCATGGATCCCCAGGGCGGAACGCTCTCGGTGAGCCTCGATCGGGTGAAGACCGACGTTGACGGCGCCCACGAAGGTACCCGACTCATGCCCGGCACCGAATACGTGAGGCTGACGGTGGCCGACACCGGGTGCGGCATGGATCGCGCGACCTTGGAGCGGATCTTCGATCCGTTCTTCACCACCAAGGAGCGCGGCCGCGGCACTGGCCTGGGGCTGCCGACGGTGCTCGGCATCGTCACCGGGTGCGGCGGCGACGTCACCGTCTACAGCGAGCCGGGCAAGGGCACCACGTTCCGCGTTTACCTGCCGCGAGTGAGCACCCAGGCGGAGCACGCCGCGGAAACGCGCCCGGCTGCACCGCGCGGTCGAGGCGAGCGCATCCTGTTCGTCGACGACGAGCCCAGCATCCGGCTGTTCGGCGAGCGCATCCTCACCAAGCTCGGCTACCACGTCGAGTCGGCGGCCAATGGACGGAAAGCGCTCGAGCGGCTCTCCGACGGCGGTGCACCGATCGTGCTGGTGGTGACGGATCAGACCATGCCCGAGATGACGGGGCTCGAGCTCGCGGAGGCGATGCGTCGCGGGCATCTCTCACAGCCGGTGATCCTCACCTCGGGTCTCGGCGAGATGATGTCGGCCGACGTGGTGGCCACCGCCGGCGTGCGCGCGTTCCTGCAGAAGCCATTCGTCATCGCGGATCTCGCGCTTTCGGTGCGACAGGCGCTCGACACCGTCGTGCGCGCGACTTGACGGGTAGTGGGTCAGTTTGCCGGGCATGCGCCGGTGCAGTCGCGAGGGTCTGGGGACTCGTCGGCGGGCACGGCTCGCCCTCGCTCGACTCCGTGGAACCGGAGGCTCGCCTGCGCCGCGGCCACGCGTTTGGGGCTCACTGCCCACGAGCGTGACTCGAGGTGCGTGGCCGCGGAGCACCCTTCGACGTGCCCCCAGCCCCTCACGCCTGGAAAGGGCTCGGCACGAAACTGACCCACTACCACTCGACCCCGCAGCGGTCGTGCGACTTCGTCGTCGTCGCCACCTCCACGCAGCGGCCGCAGCTCGCGGCAGACGATCCGTGCCCCCCCGCCGCGAAGGAACCCCGCGCGTCTCGTACCAGCGCGACGTTCCCGACGTGC
>CAYUSL010000364.1:0-6478 GCA_964447125.1 uncultured bacterium
AGGGCGCGCTGCGGCCGCGACGGAGCGCGGCCCTCCAGGGCGATTGCGCGTTCAGTTCTTCCAGGGGCAGCCGTCCTCGAAGGTGCTGACCAGGATCTCGCGTGACGGATCGTTCGGATCCGGCTGCCAGGTGCGCTGGATGCGGCAGTCCCACTCGGGACGCCACTCGCTCCCGGCGGCGCCGAGGAACGCACCCATCTGGCCCTGCGAAGACTGGGTGTAGACGCCGTAGTAACCAGGGGCGTAATCCGGCGCCGGTCTGGGCAGCGCGTGATACTCGTGGCGCTTGCCGAAGGGCAGGCGCAGCGCGGCGCGTCCGTTGCCCGTGTCCACAGGCGGAAATGGCGCTAGCGAATGCGCCGCATCCTCGCGGCAGAGCCGGCAATACGGCGAGTCATCGCCGTCGGCGCACGTGAAATCGCGACTCTCGACACGCGGCATCGAGCAGTTGTTGCCGTCGGCGTCCTCGGGATCGTAGAGCGGAAACGCGAACGGTGACTCCGGGCGATCCAGCCCCAAGAGCACCTGCCGCTCCGCGAGCCAATCGTTCTTCGCGAGCAGCGCGGCGAGATCGTCACCCGGCTTTCCGAGCAGGCCTGCGGCGCGGGCGAGCGCGATCTGATTGTTGATCGGCACCGTCAGGTCGCCGGGATCGGTGAGCTGCAAGACGTTCTTGGCCGGCCAGCCCGCGGGAGGATCGACGAACCACCGCACGCCGTAGTTGATGGGATCGGCGGGTTCGAGGGTCATCTGCGCCAGCCCGACGAAACGGCGGAAGCGCGGTGTGTTGCGATCGAGACCGAAGCCGCGCAACGGCGAAGTCACATCGAGCTTCCCGACGAGCGTCCCACTCGCGTCGAACGATTCGAGCGAAACGGGATCGCCCTCGTCCGCGGCCACGCCGATCACGAAGCCGCCATCGGCCATCACGTCGGCCCACTTCTCCTCGCCGTTCAGGAGATTGAGCCCGTGGATGCGCCCACCGGCGCGCGTGTCGAGCGTCCCCAGGTCGAAGCGCCGCAGGTTGTTCTCTGCGCGCACGCTCGTTTGGCCAGCGCCGCCGCCCGCCGGCTCACCGATGAAGACCGGTCCCAGCACCTCGTAGTAGATCCGGTACATCACGTCCTTGAGGTCGCTGCGCAACATCACGTCGGTGAGCCCACCGCCGGGAACCACCGGCGCGCCGGCGACGATGCGGCGCTCGGCGCCGATCATCACGCTGCTCACGATCCCGCCCAGCGAGATGCCGGTCTGGAAGTAGCGCTGCGGCGCCGCGGCCACTTCAGGCTTCCCGCCCTCGGCGTACGGCTCGTAGAGCGTGGTGCCACCCACGTCGAGGACGCCGTCCATGTTGAAGTCGCCGGCACCGAGATGCCTGAACGCCTCCTCGGGCGAGAGCTTCGCGGGCGGTGTCGACGGCGGCGCTGGCACCTGCGCTTGATCGAAGTGCTCGAGGATGCGCATCAAGCGCATCAGGTCGATGACCGTCTGGCGCACCACGTCGCGGGTCTTGAAGGTGTCCGCGCTCCAGAAGTTGGCGCCGTTGTCGGGATAGCCGTCGCCGCTCAAGTCGACAGCGCGCCCTTGAACGCCGAGCGCGTCGAAGAATCCGACCTTGAGCAGGTTGTCGACGATCTCTTCGGGTGTGTCGCCCACCGGCTTCGTGCCGAAGATCCGCGACAGGAGCCGCAACACGGCTTCCTGCAGGGACGGCGGTAGGCCTTCGAAGAGATCCAGGATGTCCTTGCGGCTCAGGATCGGACCGTGCCCCACGGCGTCGATCGCCATCACGGCGATGCCGTTTTTCGCCAGCGCGTTCGCCGACGCGATCGCCTCGAAGCGGATGCTCTGGTTTCCGTGGCAGTAGAGCGCCACCGGGAACGGCGGCTGGTGCGCGGCGGTGGCCTTGGGAACGCACAAGAGGAACGGCACGTCCTCGACGCCCACCGTGGCGCGACCGCTCGCGAGATCGATGTCGAAAAGCTCGTCGGGTGTCGCGCGAAAATTGGTGGTCTGGTACTGGCCGAGAACGCAGTAGTCCACGTTCTCGAACGACAGCATCGCGTCGCCGATCTCGGGGAAGAGCGGCGTCACGATCTCGAGCAGCTCGCCGAATACGTTCACGTCGAGCAGGTACGGATTCTTGATCCCCGGTGCCACTTCCTTCTCGAGGAAGGGCACTCCCAGCGGCGTGACTTCGCTCAGAACCGGCGGATACTCGGTCTGCAGGTGGCCGAGCGAGCCCTGGCCATCGAGCCCCGCGGCCACGCCGTCGAAGACGTCCGAGATCGACTGGGTGGTGAACGACCACGCGAATGCAATGTCGTCGGCGCTGACGCCCGCCGCCGCCAGATGGGGCAGCGCCGCGCGCACCGCATCCACCTGGGTGGCGTGCGCCGTGTACGGGAAGTTCGCGGGCGCGCACGCCGCACCGCCGCTCCGATCGTGCACGCCCTTGGTCACCACCATCACGTACTGCGTCTTGGGCCGAAGCGGCAGGATCGGCCGCAGGATCAGCGTGTTGGTTTCCTTCTCGTAGAAGGAGAGCAGCTCGGGAACGCCGTCGCCGTCGAGGTCCTCGCGGTTGTCGGGACGGAACGCGAGCTGCTCGTCGATCTGCTCACCTCGATAGAAAGCCTGAGTCTCGCCGCGCGCGTTGGTGCCGTAGGTGTAGGGCGGAAACGAGCGTCCACCCGGCGGGAATGGAAAGCCCTGGATGTGGATCGGGAAGTTCGTACCGTTGCGCGTGTCGAGCGGCGCGAATCGGCTCCCCCAATACGGTTCGGTGGCGCCCAGATCGACGAGCAGCACGCTGTTGGTGCCCGGCTCGCCGACCCGCGTGGGATCGCTGGTGATGGAGTGCAGATCGATCGGATGGTCCGCGTCGAACGCGACGGTGATCGGTGCAAACGTCCCCCACCCGTCGAGCGACGAGAGCCCGCGCCGCACCGCCTGCTCGAATACCGTGGGTGCGAAGATCCGCACGTTCACCCGCCGGCCCGTGGGCGAGCTGGTGTCGATCACCGTCGCAACGTCGTTGGGCAGCGGCACCTCGGGCGTGTGCTCGGTGAGCGGATCGAAAATCACCCGCGGACCACCGTCGCAGCTCGCCGTCAGCTCCGCGGGCTCGAGCGAGCCGCCGTCGCCGCAACCCGCCACCGCGAGCAGCGCCGCCGTGAGCGCTGCCCCCACGACGCCTCGGCGCATCGGAAGCACGATCGCTCGTTTGGGCCCGGGAAACATGATCGTCGTCGAGGAGAGCGCCGCTGGGCGGCGGCAAGATGACGGAGGCGCTTGGGCTCCGTCCAGCGCAGGTGCGCGGATCTGGCGCGTTCGCTCGTCGGGATCGCTCGGTGGCGAGTCCGCCGCGAAGCGAGGATGATGTGCGCGATGCACGGGACCCGGCCGGAATCCTCTTCTCCGGGTTCGCGATGGATCGCGGCCGCGGCGCTCTGCCTTTCGAGCGCGTGCAGCTCGTCGCCGCACGAGGCCGAGCAGCCGCTGGCGGTCGCTCAGCATTGCGTGTCGGTGCACGCGGGAAAGGGCAAGGGCCTGCTCGCCGCGGGCACGGACGGGCGCTACTCGCTCGTTTCTTCCCTCGATGACGCGGATCGGTTCTTCGCCAAGCCGTCAGCCCTCGGCAAGATCTTGCTTTACGACCAGACGTCGGGGTTCATGGGCGCGGATGTGAACGGTCTGCTCCGTCTCGCCGAACCCGACGACTCGGCGGAATGGACGATCAGCGAACGCAGTCTCGTGGGTGGGGAACTCGACGGCGCACCGCTCACGCTGGAGTCGCGTCCCGACGCCGACTGCCGCGCCTTTCCCGAGGCGGCGCTCGACGCCGAGGTCTCACCCGACCGTGCCTTGCCGCGCGATCCGGCGCTGCCGGTGTTCGGCTTCGCCGACCTGCACGCGCACTTCGCCTTTCCGGCGACGATGGGCGGCGTGGTGATGGCGGGGAGCGGCTTCCACCGCTTCGGAATCGAGCACGCCCTCGCGGACTGCTCGTACCTGCACGGCAACAACGGTGCGCTCGATCTGCTCGAATCGCAGGTGGCCGGCGGTCAGCATGCGACGGCGGGCTATCCGTCGTTTCCGTATTGGCCCAACCGCCTCACGGCGACCCACATGCTCACCTACTGGCGCTGGATCGAGCGCGCGCACCTCGCCGGATTGCAGCTCGTGGTCACCGACGCCACTGGCAACCGCAGCTACTGCCAGATCATGAGCGCGACTCACCGCGGGCAGAGCGACGGGGACTGCAGCGCCCACGACGAGACCGTGCGTCAGGTCGACTACATCTGGGCGCTCCAGGACTACGTGGACGCGCAGGCCGGAGGCCCCGGCTTGGGCTGGTTTCGCGTGGTGCGCTCACCTGCCGAAGCGCGCCAGGTGATCGCGGAAGGAAAGCTCGCGGTGGTGCTGGGCATCGAGTACAGCGAGCTCTTCGATTGCCGCGAAGGCGATCCGCGCTGCACGCCCGAGTACGTGGATGCCGAGCTGCAAGCGGTTCACGACCGCGGTGTGCGCTCGCTCTTCCCCATCCACCGCTTCGACAATGCGTTCGGCGGCACCCGGCCGGATGGAGGTTCGTTCGGATCCTGGATGAACCTGACCAGCAAGATCTCGACCAGCGGTCTCGACCAGGCGCTCGCGCTCTTCGATCCGTTCCAGCATGGGGCGATCGGCGGACATTTCTGGGAGCTTCAGGCTTGTCCAGCAGGCGTGCGAGGGACGCCCCGGATGCGCAGCATGGAGGCGTTCGTCGACGAAGATCTCGACTTCGTGCGCCAGGCGCTGCTCGGCATCCCGGTGATCGGTCCCACGATCGCAGACACGCTCGACACCGTCATCCGCGAGCGTCTCGCACCGCTCGACGATTACGCGGAGTTCCAGGGCGACGTGGGCGGCTGCAATCCGCGGCCGCTCACGGACATCGGGCGCCATCTCCTCGACCGCATGATGGATCTCGGCATGATCATCGAGGTCGATCACACGAGCCAGACCACGCTGGCCGGGATGCTCGACGTGGCCGAGGCGCGTGGCTACTCGGGGATCGTGTCCTCCCACGCATGGCTCGAAGATCAAGAGGAGATCCGCCAGAGGATCTTCGCCCTCGGCGGCGTGATGGCGCCGTTCAACAGCACACCCGCGGGGATCGCCGATCGAGTCGCGCAGTACCGCACCAGCATGGCGCCCTATCCATTCGAGGTCGGCGTTGGCATCGGCACGGACGTGCAGGGCATCGCCGGCCAATCCGAACCCGGGCCGGGAGTCGAGATCCACTACCCGTTCACGTCGGTGGACGGCGAAGTGACGTTCACGCGCCCGCGCACCGGCGATCGCACCTTCGACTTCATGACCGAGGGCGTAGCGCACTACGGCCTATTCCCCGAGTGGGTCGAGGGGCTGCGCCAGGTGAGCGCCGCGCGCGGCGACGGCACTCTCGAAACATTCTTTCACTCCGCCGAGGCCTACCTCCAGATGTGGGAGCGTGCCGAAGCCTCGGCTGCTGAATCCTCACGCCGCGCTTCTCGGTGACGTGTCCGGGTGGACGATTTCAACGCGGACGCATTGCGGGTAGTGGATCACTTCGACCGAGATGCGTCCGTCGAGCCGCGAGGGCCTGGGGCTCCGTCGGCGGGAACGGCTCGCGTTCCAGCTCCATCTCGAAGCCGACGACGGGCTCGCGTGAGCGCTTGCCCTTGCGGGCGGCCACGAAGAGGTTCTCGAACGAGACGATGGACTCGAACAGGTGGTGCGCGCGCTTCATGGCGTTCGCCGGTGTCTTGTCGCTCGAGCGCTTGAGCAGAGCGTTGCTCCCGAGATCGAGCGGCACTCGCCGGACCTCGGTGGCCTGATCACGAGCGTTCGGGATCCGGGACCCCCAGATCACGGCAGATCTTGCGTGCCAGGTGATCGTTGATCTCGTTGTGACGAGGCACCGCACTGCGCCTGCGAGTCGCGGGGTTGTGCCACCACGAGTGGCGACCACCCTCGCGAAGAAGCGCGCAGCCGTGAGCGGTCAGGTGCTGGAGCAGGTCGCGGCGCTTCTTACCGCGATCGGGATCTCCTCGAAGCCTGAACCGGCGGCGCTCCGAGCTTCTGCACGATTCAGCTCGATCGCCTCACTCAGCGAGACTCGTAGCGATTCGAGGAGCTCGTCCCTCGACGCCTCTTGGCAGTTCACGCCGGGGACCTCCTCGACCCAGCCGATCCACCACTCGCCCTCGTGCTTGACCACGGCGGTGTACGTCGATCGCATTGCACCCTCCTCGGTCCAAGAGCCTACCGGTGACGACGATCGCGCGCGGCAGGAGGCTTCCTCGTCGTGGTTCTCGCGCGATGACGATACCACTCGGCGGCTCATGGGCCGGCTTCATGGCGCCGCGCTCGGCGCGGGGGGCGGCGCCTTCTGCGCCGCCCTGGAGTTTGGACCGTTCGCGGCGACGCCCGCGTTGGGTTTCAGGCGGCG
>CAYUSL010000365.1:0-6476 GCA_964447125.1 uncultured bacterium
ATTCGCTGAGCCTCTTCGCGAGCGTGGCGCTCTTCACCGAGGATCTGGAAGCGGGAGTCGCGGGGAGCGTCGAGGATCCGAACGTGGGCGTGTCGGCGGGAGTCGCGACCCCGATCCCGCTCGGAGGACCGCTCGCGGATCGCCTCTACTTCGGGTTCGTGCTGCACCTGCCCACCGACGACGCGCGCGTGATCCGCATCGAGCTACCGAGTCTCGACGACCCTTACTTCCTGCCGTACCAGAACGCGACCGAGCGGGCGATCATCGCCACCGCGCTCGGCATTCGCATCGTGCCCGGCTTCCGTCTGGGCGTCGGGCTGGAGATCCACCTGCTCGACTCGCCGAACTCGGTGACCGGGTCGGTGGGACGCACCGGCAGCTTCGAGCTCTCGACCGATCTCGAGCTTCTCGGAGACTACATGCCCCGCGTCGGGCTCGAGCTCGACGGAGCGGCGATCTCGCCCTCCCTCGACGCCTGGTCGTTCGGCATGGCGTATCGCGAGAGCTTCAAGGAAGACTTCGCCCTGCCGGCGGATTTCGACCTCGGATTCCCGGCGACGCTCGAGCTCAGCAGCCAGACGTTCTTCGTGCCGCGCGAGCTCGTTGCGGGCGTTGCTTGGCGTCCCGCTCCGGGCTGGTCGCTCACCACCGACGTCGCCTGGGAACGCTGGTCGGAGCTCACGTCGCCCCGGATTCGCGTGGCCGTGGTCGGCCTCGACGGTCTGCTACCCGATCCCAGCCTCGCCGTCCTCGAGTCGCCGGTGCCTGATCCTCGGGTGTCGGACACGGTGTCGCCGCGGCTCGGTCTCGAGCGCGACTTCGGCGTCGGCGACTCGGGCTGGCCCTTCGTGCTTCGCCTCGGCTACGCGTACGAGCCCTCGCCGGGCGATCCCGCGGAGGACCCGCTGCTCTTCTTCAACGCGCGCCACGTCGTGACGCTGGGTCTCGACTGGGTGGTCGGCGAGCCCTGGCTCGAACCCGACGATCCGCGCCTCGAGGTCGAGACGTACGCGCAGGCTCACGTCCTCGCGAGCGAGCGACGCCTCGTGCCCGCGGAGCTGTCGCCGACGGACGCGGACGTGACCGTGACCGGTCGCGGGTGGTTGGGCGTCTTCGGTATCTCGCTGCGGGTGACCTTCCCATGAAATCGTGCAGAGCGATCGCGCGGCCGCTGCCGCTTGCCAGCGCGGTGCGGGTGGTCGTCGCCTGTTGGTGCGCGGTTGCGCTGGCCGAGCGCGCGTGGGCGCATCCCTTCGATCTCTTCGGGTACGGCTCGCGCGCCGCGGCGCTCGGCAATGCGTACACGGCACTCGCGGATGGGTTCGAGGCGAGCTACTACAACCCGGCTGGAGTCGTCGGAGGCTCCGACGTGCGCCTCGGGCTCGGCTATCTCCAGACGTTCTCGGACTTGTCCCTCAACGGTGAAGCGCTGGAGCTGCGCGAGACCAAGCTGGGGGCGCTGGTCGCCGGATTCTCGGCCAGCGGACAGATGGGCGGACGCGGTGTCGGCATGTCGTTCGGCTTCCTGCTGCCGAACGAGGGCGTGATCCGCGCCAGCTCCCTCGAACCGTTGCAGCCGAACTACGTCTTGCTGCTCAACCGCACGCAGCGCCCGGAGATCCTCTTCACTGGCGGCGTCGAGATCATTCCTGGCCTCGATTTCGGTGCGGGCTTCTCGCTCGGCGCCGAGCTCGGTGGTGAAGTGTCGGTGGAGGCCACGGCTTTTCCGCAATCGGCGAATGGCTCGGGCACCGTCGAGATCGGCTCGCGCTTCTTCCCGACCGCCGGGCTGCGCTGGCGACCCGCCGAGGCGTGGCGCCTCGGGTTGGCTTATCGAGGTGAGACCACGTTCCCGCTGCGCATTCCTGCAGCGATCGCGTTGCTGGTGGTGCCCGACTCCTCGCTCGGCGCCGACATCCTGTTGTTGGTCGATCAAACCTTCTACTACACGCCCCAGCAGGTCGCCGCCGGCGTGGCGTGGGATCCCACCAGCGAGCTCACCGTGAGTGCCGATCTCACGTGGTGGAACTGGAGCGCGGCGGAAGACCCGGGAGTGCGTGGCGAGGTGAAGGTGGGCGGTGCGCTGGGAGCGCTGCTGCCTGTGCCGACGATTCGCGCGCCGATCGACCCCGACTTCCACGACGTGTTCACGCCGCGCCTCGGCGTGGAGTGGCGTCCACCGCAAGCGCCGCTCGGCCTCGCAGCGGTGCGCGTGGGGTATGGCTACGAGCCGACTCCCACGCCGCGTCCGATCGGCGTGCAGAACCTGCTCGACTCGGACAAGCACATCCTGTCCGCTGGGCTCGGCTTCGTGTTTCGGGATCCCTGGGGGATTCTGCTTCACGACGCGAACCTCGATCTTCACGCCCAGTACTTCCGCTTTGCGAGTCGTACCGCCGAGAAGACCGATCCGACCGATCCCGTGGGCGATTTGGTGTTCGGCGGCGATCGCTGGGTCATCGGCGCCTTGCTCACCATCCACTTCTGAGCGCCCTCATGCGATTCACCGCTCCGTCGCAGCAACGCCCTTCGCCGCAGACGTTTGCTCTCGCCGTGACGGCCATGGCCGTGCTGCTCGCCGGATGCGGCGCCAACAAGTTCAGCGAATCGAGCGATGGAATCCCGTTCGCCGGCACCGACGCCTGGCAGAAGATCGATCAGCTTCCCGATCGTTCGAACGCGCTCGGTGTCCAAGCCGTGAGCCTCGCGGCGCCGTTCGGCGATCAGCTTCACGATCCGTGCGCGCTCACCCTCGCCGACGGCAGCACCGCGCTCTACTTCACCAGTGACGCGGCGAATGCCGTCGGTCGCACGCAGGCCGCCGCCGACGCGGTCACGTGGGAGCGCACCAGCGTGGTGATGCGTGCGAGCGAAGGCTGGGAGCAGGGAAGCGTACGTGGACTCTCGGTGCTCGAACGCGCCGGCCGCTTCGAGGCTTGGTACGCGGGCGGCGACGGCGCTGGCATCGGCCGCGCGGTCTCCGCGGACGGCATTCGCTGGACGAAGGAGCCGCGCACTCCCGTGCTGGTTGCGACCGAGACGTGGGAACGCGGTTCGGTGCGCGCGCCTGCGGTGGCCGTGGCACCCGACGGGGGATTGTGGATGGCGTACGAGGTGGGGGACGGTGCGGCGCTCGCCATCGCGACCTCGGACGACGGCATCTCGTGGACACGCACAGGCACCGCCGCGAGCGGCGGCGTCGGCACGATTCTCGAGCCCGGTGAACCGGGTGCGTGGGACGCGGCGCGCGTCGCCGCACCGGCGCTCGCCATCGAGCGAACTGCTGCAGGTCGCACCGTGTTTCGGCTCTGGTTCGGGGGAATGGCCGACAACGACTTTTCGATCGGAGAAGCGGCTTCCTACGATGGCCGTAGCTGGACGGCTTCGCCGTACAACCCGGTGCTGGCGGAGTCGCCGCCACTCGGGCTCACCATCGGCGCCGACGAGCGCGAACCATCGGTCGTCGGCGTCGCTGGTGCACGGCGCCTCTACTTCGCCACCACCCAGCTCGACCCGCCCGCTCAGGGGCTTGCCACGGCCCTCGATCACTCTCCGTAAGTGCCCAAGAACGCGGCGAAAATTGACGTCTCTTCGGGGCCTGTGGTAACGCTAGCGGCGGACGCGAGGAGGCTCAAGTGGCCGGGAAGATCCTGCTGGTCGACGCAGACGAGAACAGCCAGCGCACGCTGGAGCTAACGCTTCACGCAGAGTTCTTCGAGGTCGCGACCGTCGCCAGCGCGGCGGCGGCGCTCGATCATCTGACACGAGACGAGCCCTCGCTGGTGCTGGCTGCGGCACAGCTCCCGGATGGCAGCGGCGCCGATCTGCTTCGCGAGATCCGCTTGCAACCGGAGACGGCCGGGATTCCGAATCTGCTCATGGGCGAGGACGCAGCCGTGCTCGAAGCTGCGGTGCGTGGCGGCGGCATCGACGGCATCGTGGGGCGGCCGTTTCGTTCCAAGGAGCTCGTCGATCAGATCTATCGCTTGATGCGCGAGCCAGGAACCGGCTCGCTCCCCGGCGGTGGAGCCGGTGATGGACTCGAGATGGACCTCACGACCGCGGCCCCGCGAGCGGGGCGCGCGGCGCCGGGCAACGAGGACGGCCCCGAGTCCGCGGAGGTCGTGGATGGCGCAGGTGGTTTCTTCGACCTTGCCGGCGAGCTGGACCGGGGCGATTCGGTTGCCGCCAAGCGTCCCAAGGGGCTCAAGTCGCGTGCCGAGGAGCTCGCGGAAGAGATCGGCTTCGGTACCGGTGGCGATCGCACCGTGGTCGTGAGCCGCGACGACCTCCAGGCGCTGCGCAGCACGATGGGCGTCGCGCGGGCGGCTCAAGAAGCCCGCGCCGAGGCCAAGCCCGAGACCAGCAGCCACACGCTGATGATGTCGAAGGACGAGCTCGACGCACAGCTCAAAGCCAAGAAGTCGGGCGACGGCGGCGACGACGAGATCGCCAACTACCAGACGATGATGATGAGCCGCGACGAGCTCGCGGACCTGCGCGAAAAGGTGCGCGCGGGTGCGCCCTCAGGCGCCGCCAAGCAGCCAGCCGCTGCGACCGTCACGCCCATCGGTGGCGTGCGCGCACGCGACACCGGGGCCACGGGACCTGCGACAGGCGGTGCCGGTGCCCAGGCGAGCGCGGCCACGCTTCGACCCAAACCGACCGGTGCGCCCGGCTCCGACGAATCGATCGAAGCGCTGGTGCGCAGCGCCGCCCATGCCACGGAGGAGGAGTTGCTCCGGGTGTTGCAGAAGATCCGCCCCGACATGGCCGACGCGGTACGTAAGGTCGCACACCAGCTCGTCGAGCGCATTGCCCGACGGGTGGCGCTGGAGACCGCGGAGAAGCGCGTCGAGGAAGAGATTGCTCGCATCCGCAAGGCGGCCCGCGCCTGAGCGCGCTGCACGCCGCCGCGCCGGATCGGACGAACGTCGCGTCCCCTGAGCGACGTAGCTGACGCCAGGACGGGTCCGGGATAGCTTTCGACGTTTCTCAGGGCGCGCACGGTGCCCAAGCCTTCACCCGCAGGGATACGGGCGCGACGCGGATTCGTGTCGGCGTTCGCAGACCCGCGAGAGCGATCAAGACCATGAGCCCGAAGACCCTCGCCAAGGCCTACGAGCCCCACGCGGTCGAGGACCGCTGGGTGCGCGCGTGGGAGGAAGCGCACGCGTTCCGCGCCGACCCGAGTCGCGGCGGTGAGCCGTTCTCGATCGTGATTCCGCCGCCCAACGTGACCGGCTCGCTGCACATCGGTCATGCGCTCAACAACACGTTGCAAGACGTGCTGGTCCGCTACCGGCGCATGGACGGGCGCAACGTGTTGTGGGTGCCAGGCACGGACCACGCCGGCATCGCGACCCAGAACGTGGTCGAACGTCAGCTCGCGGCGGAGGGGAAGACTCGCGAGTCGCTCGGGCGCGAGGCCTTCATCGAGCGCGTGTGGACGTGGAAGGCGGAGTCGGGTGGGCGCATCCTGGCGCAGCTCGAGCGGCTGGGAGCGTCCTGCGATTTCTCGCGCGAGCGCTTCACGATGGACGAGGGGCTGTCGCGGGCGGTGCGCGAGGTCTTCGTTCGGCTCTTCGAGGAAGGCCTGATCTACAAGGGCGACTACATCATCAACTGGTGCCCGCGCTGCCAGACCGCGCTCAGCGATCTGGAGGTCGAGCGCGAGGATCGTCCGGGTCACCTCTGGCACCTCGCGTATCCGTACGCCGACGGTAGCGGCACGGTGGTGGTCGCGACCACACGTCCCGAGACGATGCTCGGCGACACCGCGGTGGCGGTGCATCCCGAGGACGAGCGCTACGCGGCGCGCATCGGCGCCGAGCTGGTGCTACCCCTGGTCGGACGTCGCATCCCGATCGTCGCCGACCCCGTGGTGAGCCGCGAGTTCGGTACCGGCGCCGTGAAGGTCACCCCGGCCCACGACTTCGCCGACTTCGAGCTGGGCATGCGCCACGGACTCGAGCGCATCCAAGTGATGGGGCTCGACGCGCGCATGACCACCGCCGCCGGTGGTTACGCCGGGCTCGATCGCAACGAATGCCGCAAGCGCATCGTCGCCGATCTGGACTCGGCTGGCGTTCTCGAGCGTGTCGAGGACTACAAGCTGGGCGTGGGCGTCTGCTATCGCTGCAAGACCGTCGTCGAGCCGATGATCTCCAAGCAATGGTTCGTGAAGACGGCACCATTGGCGGAGAAGGCGCTGGCGGCGGTGCGCGAGGGGCAAACGCGCATCATCCCGTCGCAATGGGAGAAGACCTACTACGACTGGATGGAGAACATCCGCGACTGGTGCATCTCGCGCCAGATCTGGTGGGGCCACCAGATCCCCGCGTGGACTTGCGGAACGTGCGGCGAGCTGATCGTGTCGCGCGAGGATCCGAGCGCCTGCACGAAATGCGGCGGCGGAGCGCTCACGCGCGAGACCGACGTCCTCGATACTTGGTTCAGCTCGGCGCTGTGGCCGT
>CAYUSL010000366.1:0-1803 GCA_964447125.1 uncultured bacterium
GTGGTGGACGTGGGTGGAGCGACTACGGACGTGTGCTCGGTGATCGACGAGCCCGAGCGATCGAGCACGATCGTGGCGGCACCGGAGCCGCGGGTGAAGCGCACCGTCGAGGGTGATCTCGGTGTGTTCGTGAGCGCGTCCGGGGTCGCGGCACTGGCGCCGCCCGGGAACGCGATCGACCTCGCTTCGCTGGCGGCGATGCCCGCGACGGCCGAGGAGCGCGAGCTGACGGGTCGGCTCACGCGTCTCGCGGTGAACGAGGCGATGTGGCGGCACGCTGGAGAGCGGCGCCGTGAGTGGGGAGCGCGCGGCGAGGTCGACGTGATCGAGGGAAGGGACCTGAGCGGCATCCGATGGTTGATCGGGACCGGAGGGGCGCTCGCGTGTCTTCCGGGTGGCGCCGAGATTCTCAGCTCGTTCCGGCGCGACCCGCGCGGTCGCAAGCTCCTGCCGCCCGAAGACGTGCGTGTGGCGATCGACCGCCAGTACGTGATGGCAGCGGCCGGCGTCATGGCTCGCGAGCATCCCGAGGCCGCGCGCGCGCTGCTCCTCGCGAGTCTGGGTGTGACCGCCGACGGTGCTCAGGCGATCGACTGCCGGGATGGAGTGAGCGGTGGCTGAGCCGTTCGTGCGCATCGAACTCGCGAAGATCGAAGCGAACGCGCGCGCCATCGTCGCGCTCTGCGCACGCCACGGCATCGCGGTGGCGGGGGTGACCAAGTGCACGTGCGGTGATCCCGACGTGGCGCGGGCGATGTTGCGTGGCGGCGTGATCGAGATCGGCGAATCGCGTCTCGAGAACGTGCAGCGGCTGCGCGCTGCGGGAGTGAGGGCGCGCTTCTCGTTGTTGCGGGTCCCGCCACTCTCCGAAGTCGAGCACGTGGTCGATGCCGTCGACGTGAGCCTCGATTCGGAGATCGACGTCCTCGCGGGACTGTCGGAGGCGGCGCTCCAACGCGGCCGCCGTCACGACGTGATCCTGATGGTGGATCTCGGCGACCTGCGCGAGGGGATCTGGCCCGACGACGTGCCGCGTTTCGTTGCCGAGGTCTTGCGACTCACCGGCGTTCGCGTCCGAGGGCTCGGCGCAAACCTCACCTGCTTCGGCGGCATCGCACCGACCCGCGAGAACATGGCGCGGCTGGTCGAGCTGGCCGAGGAGGTCGAAGGTGCGTTCGGCCTCGATCTCGCGTGGTTGTCGGCGGGCAATTCGAGCGCGCTCGAGCTGGTCGCCGCAGGCGGCATGCCGTCGCGCATCAATCACCTGCGCGTGGGCGAGGCGATCCTGCTCGGTCGCGAGACCCTCCATCGACGCCCGTGGCCCGGAACGGCGCAGGACGCGTTCACCATTCACGCCGAGATCATCGAGCTGAAGGAGAAGCCGTCGTTGCCGATCGGCGAGCCGGCCGAGGATGCGTTCGGCCACGTGCCCCATTTCGTCGATGCCGGCGAACGGGTGCGCGCGCTTCTCGACATCGGCCGCGAGGATGTCGACCCGGACGGGCTGACGCCGTGGGACGCGCGGGCACGCATCCTGGGAGCGTCGAGCGACTACTTGATCGTCGACGTCACCGAGGTCACGCCCAGCGTGCGCGTCGGCGATTTCCTGGCATTCGTTCCCAACTACGCTGCGCTGCTCGCGGCGATGACCTCGCCCTACCTAGCGAAGCAGGCGGTGCTGGGCGGAGTGTCCCCCGGGCGCTGACGGAGCAGCGCCCTCCACGAAGGCTGGAGGGGCACGCTCCGTCGTGCCCGCGGCGATGGAACGCGATTCGCGCGGAAGGGCGCGCTCCGTCGTGCCCG
>CAYUSL010000366.1:1903-6468 GCA_964447125.1 uncultured bacterium
GGGCGCGCTCCGTCGTGCCCGATGGGTGCGCGCGCTGACGGAGCAGCGCCCTCCTGCGCGATCAACGCTCGACGCGCGTGCCCGCGGTCCCTGCGAGCACCGCTTGCGCCTGCTCCAAGGCGCCGATGGCAGCGATGCCGCCGGTGTGCTCGACGAAGCGGGAGGCGGCTTCGATCTTGGGCGCCATCGAGCCTTCGGCGAAACGTCGTGCGCGAAGCTCGGCGGCGCGAGCACGTCGCAGCGGACGCTGCCGCGGCCCCTCCCAATCCTCGTAGACGGCATCGACGTCGGTGAGGAGCAAGAGCGCATCGGCCTCGACGCCGCTGGCGAGAAGCGCTGCCGACAGGTCCTTGTCGATCACGGCCTCCACACCTTCCAGCCCGCCGCTCGCCGTCACGGCCACGGGAATGCCGCCGCCGCCCGTGCACACCACCGTGACCCCGGCCGCGAGGAGGAGGCGGATCGTGCCCAGCTCGCGGATGCGGCGCGGCTCGGGAGAGGCGACCACGCGCCGCAAGCGCTCGCCATCGCGCCCGAACACGAAGCCCTGGCGTTCGGCCAGTCGCGCGGCTTCGGCAGCGTCGTAGCCGGGTCCGATCGGCTTGGTGGGGCGCAGAAACGCCGGATCGTCGCGGTCCACCTCGACCAGCGTGAGCAGCGTGGCCAGCTCGCGCCCAGGCAACACCGCCGCCAGCTCTTGCTCGATCAAATAGCCGATCATCCCCTCGCTCTCCGCGTCGAGCACGTCGAGGGGCCAATCGCGCGATTCTGCCGCCGCCCGCGCTTGCAGCGCCAAGAGCCCCACTTGCGGGCCGTTGCCGTGGGTCACGACGAGCTGGTGATCGCGGGCCAGCGGTGCGAGCGAGCGTGCCGCATCGCGAACGTGCTCGCGCTGCCGCGGCACCTCGAGCGGCTCGCCGCGACGCGAGAGCGCGTTACCACCCAGCGCTGCAACCACCCGCATCGCCGTCGCTCAGCGTGCGGCGCGGCCTTCGAGCGCGCCGGCGAGCAGCGCATCGAGGATCGCGACCGCCGTGTGCAGGCGGTTCTCCGCCTGATCGAAGACCACCGAGCGCGGCCCATCGACCACCTCTGCGGTGACTTCCTCGCCGCGATGGTCAGGAAGACAGTGCATGAAGATCGCGTGAGGTGCCGCCCGCGCAAGCAGTGCTGCGTCGACCTGGTAGGGCGCGAGCGTGGCGAGGCGCTGTTCGCGCTCGGCGACGGGATCGTTCATCGACAGCCACACATCCGTGTAGACGGCGTCGGCTTCGGCGACGGCTTCCGCCGGGTCGTCGGTCAAGAAGATCCGGGCTCCCGTTTCGGCTGCGATCGTGCGCGCGTGGTCCACGATCGCGGCGTCCGGGAGGTGGCGCGCAGGCGTGCCCACGCGCACGTCCAAGCCGGCGAGGGCGCCGGCTTCGAGGAGGCTGTGCGCGACGTTGTTGCCAGCACCCACGTAGGCGAGCCGCCGCCCGCGCAGCGAGCCGAAACGCTCGTGAAGCGTCAGCAGATCCGCAAGGCTCTGGCAGGGATGGTGGAGGTCGGTGAGCGCGTTGACGACCGGGATGGTGGCCGCTGCGGCGAAGCGACGAACGTCGTCGTCCGCGTACGTGCGGATCACGAAGGCGCGCGCGTAGCGGCTCACGACGCGCGCGGTGTCTTCGATGGTCTCGCCGCGGCCGAGCTGAAGATCGTCGGCGCCTACACCGATCGGAACGCCGCCGAGCCGCGCCACCGCGGTTTCGAACGAGATGCGCGTGCGGGTCGACGGCTTGTTGAAATAGAGCACGACGGTCTCGCGTTCCAGCGCGGCGGAGCGCTTCGGTGAAGCCTTGAAGGCGAGTGCCCGCTCGAGGAGGTACGCGAGATCGGCGGGTGTGAGGTCGGCGCTTCGCAGCAGATCTTTCAGCACGGGATGTCCTCGTCAACAGTCGAACGGTGCTCGGAGAAAACGCTGGCGCCGACGGAGCGGCGCCCTCCACCAACGCGGCTGGAGGGGCACGCTCCGTCGTGCCCGAACGATGCGCTGCGGGTGGAGGGGCACGCTCCGTCGTGCCCGAACGATGCGCTGCGGGTGGAGAGGCACGCTCCGTCGTGCCCGGGGTGAACGCTGGCGGTGACGGAGCACCGCCCTCCATTCGGTCGGCCGATCCTTCATGGGAATGGGTGAAGGCGCGCGCGCTCGCGTTGGAGAAACGCGTCCACGAACGAGCCGAGCGTGGGCTCGCCTGCATCGGCGTACTCGTAGCGCGCGCGGAGCACCGGCTGGGGCACGTGAATCACCTGCGCCAGGTCGATCGGCGTTCCCGAGACCACGAGCTCGGCCCGTGAGCGCGCGATGGTCTCGGCCAACGCCTGACGCTGCTGCTCGTCGTAGCCCACGGCGGGAAGCACGCAACCGATGTGCGGGTAGCGCGCGTAGACGGCGCGGATCGCGTCGGTTGCCGACTCGCGCGGATCGACGATCTCGGCCGGCGACGCGCCGCGAGCGGCGACGAAGCCAGCCCCGAACGCGGCGCCCCCGTGAGTGAGCGTGGGACCGTCGTCCACGACCATCACGCGTCTGCCGCGGACGCGCTCGCTCTCGGTGAGCACCACGGGCGAAGCAGCTCGAACCACGGGTATGCCGGGTCGAAGCTCCGCGAGTGTTGCTGCGAGCCGTGCGACGTCGGCGGGCGGCGCGGCGTCGCTCTTCGCGATCACCAGCACGTCGGCCATGCGCAGCACCGCTTCGCCGGGATGATGGGTCGCGAGCTGATCCGGGCGCAGCGCGTCGGTGAGCACGACGTGGAGATCGGGCGTCACCAGCGGGAAGTCGTTGTTGCCGCCGTCCCACACGATCACCTGTGCCTCGCGCTCGGCGGCGGCGAGGATCGCGGCGTAGTCGACTCCCGCGAACACCACGTGCTCGTTCTCCAGATGCGGCTCGTATTCCTCGCGCTCTTCCAGGGTGCAGCGGGCGGCATCCAGATCCGCGCGGGTGGCGAAGCGCTGGACGCGCTCCGCGGCGAGCTCGCCATACGGCATGGGGTGGCGAAGCACCGCGACTGCGAGGCCGTGGGAACGCAAGCGTTTGCCGATGTGACGGGCGGTCTGCGACTTGCCGCAGCCGGTGCGCACCGCGCTCACCGCGATCACCGGCCGGTGACTTCGAAGCTGCGTCCGTTGCGGCCCGAGCAGGCTGAAGTCGGCACCTGCCGCCAGCACCTGCGACGCCAGGTGCATCACGTGGGCGTGGCTCACGTCGCTGTAGGCGAACACCACCTCGTCGATGCGCTGGCCACGACAGAGCTCGTCGAGCCGCGATTCGTCTTCGATCGGGATGCCTTCCGGGTAGAGCGCGCCGGCCAGGCTCGCCGGATAGCGTCGCCCGGCGATGCCGGGGATCTGTGCAGCCGTGAACGCCACGACCTCGACGGATGCGTCGTCGCGGAACACCACGTTGAAATCGTGGAAGTCGCGTCCCGCGGCGCCCGCGATGAGCAAGCGACGTCGTCGAGGGGGTTGCGTCGCCATCTGCGCTGGCGCCGACGGAGCGGCGCCCTCCAGTGCTGGCGCCGACGGAGCCGCGGGCGCCCGCCGGGGCCTGGAGGGGCACGCTCCGTCGTGCCCGCGTGGAAGCTATGCCTGGAGATTCACCGAAACAAGCCCGCACGCGACGTGGGAGGTTATGGTGCGCGTTCCATCACCGAAGTGTTGATTTCGTGCGAGGGGAGCGGATCGATGAGCGCGGACAAGGTGACCGAGCACGCAGTGCTGGATGCGCTGCGGCGGGTCGAGGATCCCGACCTCCATCGGGACATCGTGGAGCTCGGTTTCGTGAAGGACCTCACGATTGCTGGCGGCAAGGTGAAGTTCGCGATCGAGCTGACCACGCCGGCTTGCCCGGTGAAAGACCGATTGCGCGACGAGGCCGCGGCCGCCGTGCGCACGATCGCCGGTGTGACGGACGTGGACGTGACGATGACCGCCAACACCCGTGGTCGCTCGCTCCAGCACCAGCGCATGTTGCCGGGCGTGAAGAATCCCATCGCCGTGGCGAGCGGGAAGGGCGGCGTGGGGAAGTCCACCACCGCCGTGAACCTGGCGCTCGCGCTCAAGCAGACGGGTGCCACGGTGGGTCTTCTGGACGCCGACATCTACGGACCCAGCCTGCCGATCATGCTCGGCATCAACGAGCGCCCCGGGATGGTGGGGCAGAGGTTGCTCCCCATCGAGCGCTACGGGTTGCGGGTCATGTCGATGGGCTTCCTCATCACCGAATCCACACCCGTGGTGTGGCGCGGGCCGATGGTCCACAACATCCTCCAGCAATTTCTCACCCAGGTGGAATGGGGCGAGCTCGATTACCTGGTGATCGATTTGCCGCCGGGAACCGGCGACGCGCAGCTCACGCTGACGCAGACGGCACCGCTCGCGGGCGCGGTCATCGTGACCACGCCCCAGGACGTGGCGCTGGCGGATGCCGTGAAGGGGCTCACGATGTTCACCAAGGTGAACGTGCCGGTGCTCGGCATCGTGGAGAACATGAGCTACTTCCTGTGCCCGCACTGCAACGAGCG
>CAYUSL010000367.1:0-2585 GCA_964447125.1 uncultured bacterium
CCACGAGACCTATCCGCTGCCCTGGGACGACGACACCAAGAAGCTCGCGACCTTCTTGCTCGGCATCCGCAGCCATTGGGTCGCGGACCTCGACTGGCATGGCCTGGGCGGTGTGCAGGAGGGCCTGATCGACGTGGCGTCGGCCCAGGAGTTCAACGGCGATTGGAGCGCTGCCCACTCGAACAGCGATACCGGCGGCGACTTCATGGCCGGCTACGAGCTGGCCCTCGATTGGACCGCGTCCTCCTGGTACGTGCCCACCACCGACATCCTCGCGATCTACGCGCGTCTCGGCTACACGGACATCACCTCGAGCGAGCTCACCAACGACGTGGCGTTGATGCAGCTCGAGCAGCGCGGCATCAAGCTCGGCGGCGCATTGCTGGTAGGGCCCTACATCCAGCGCTCGCCGTTCCTCGGCGACCAGTACCAGGACTATTTCGTCGGTGGCGTGGACGATCTCGGCATCCAGACGGCCTTCAACTGGGATCCGATGATCTCGTGGATGCGAAGCGGGACGGGCGGTCTGCTCAGCACCACCTCGCAGGATCTGCGCGCCCGGCTCGACGCCGCGCATCGCGCGGAGCAAGACGGCGATGGTGCCGCGCTGGATTCGGCGCTGGCCGCGAGCGGGCTCGACGCCCGACCACGCAGCGTCGCCGACCTCGCGCGGCTCGGGATCGCGGTGCAGGAGACCGCGCGCGGTGTGTATCTGACGAACGTCACCTCGGAAGCTCGCGCGGGGGTACCTGCGGCTCAGGCGGCGGTGTCGCCCATGGGCGAGGACCGTTCGCTCACCATCACCGCCGCCGATCCGTTCGCGTACCTCGGCACCAGCCTCGCGACCGGCGATCTCGACGGTGACGGCAAGGACGACGTGGTGATCGGCTCGCCCGGCTACAACGTCGTGGGCGGGCCGCAGATCGGCCGCGTGCGGGTGATTCGCGGACGCAGCGTCGCCGGGCACGAGTCCCTCGACGTCACCAGCGGCGGCGCGGACCAGGTGCTCACCGGCGATCTCGCCTTCGGCCGTTTCGGCTGGGCCGTGGCGCTGGTCGATCTCAACGCCGACGGCCGGCTCGATCTCGCCGTCTCCCAGCCCACCACGGATGCCGCGAGCTACGGCTACCGCGGACGCGTGCTGGTGTACTTCGGTCAGCCCGGTGGCGCGCTCTCGACGACACCCGACGTCACCATCACCACCGGCAACACGTACGCGAACCTGGGGTTCCGTCTCCTCGGTGCCGACCTCGACCTGGACGGCCACGCCGATCTCGTGATCTCGACTCCCTACGAGCGCGCCGGCGGCCGCCAGCGCGGTCTGGTGGCGGTGTTTCGCGCCAGCGCGTCCTACACGAGTGGCGTGTCGAAGGACGTGAGCCTCGCCGACTGGCGCGTGACCGGCTCGCAGGATTGGGCGTGGCTCGGCTTCGAGGTGATCGCTGCGAATCTCGGCGCTCCTGCGCACCCGCACCTGGTGGTGGGCGCGCCCAAGTGGAAGAGTGGATCGATCCAAGGCGCAGGGCGCGTCTACGCGTTCGACATGGCGGGGCTCGCGAGCGGAACGGCATCGACCAGCCCGGTATTCACGATCACGGGCACCAGCGAATTCGACAACACGGGCGCTGCGCTCGCGTTCGGCGATCCGCGCGGCAACGGTGCGCCGCTGCTCGCCATCGGTTCGCCGGTCGACACGCCCAACGCCACGGCCCAGACCGGATCGGTGTCGCTGGTATCCGTGGACGGGCTGAGCGGCGACGCTTCACTCGACAGTCTCGGCGCGGTGACGCGGATCGACGGCGATTCGACGTACGCGCGCCTCGGCGCACGGCTCGCTTTCCTGGACGTGAACGGCGACGGCGCCGACGAGCTGTGGGTGAGCGAACCGATGCGGAAGGATGGTCTCGCCAACTGGGAGGCGGGAGCGGCGTATCTCTTTGCCGGCGGGGCTTCGTTCCCCACGGGCTCGATCGTGGCCGGGCCGTCGACGGCGCTGTGGAGTCTCCGAGACACCGCGTTGCGCGGCGTGTTCGGTTCGACGCTCGCGTTCCCCGATTTCGACGGCGATGGATCGCCGGACTTCGCCATCGCGTCGCGGCGCTCGTTCGCCGCGGAAAACGAGGGTGGATTGGTGCGGGTGGTGATGGCGCCCAAGCTCGGCGTGACCAGCATCCAGCCGATCCAGCTCGGTGTGGCAACCGACCGCAACGTGGTGATCACGGGCTCGCGCTTCCACACGGCGGGCGCTTCGATTCGCTTGGTGCGCGGCGCCACGACCCTCACGCCGGCGATCACCTCGGTGACGGCGACCCAGATGCGCGGCACCGTGAGCGTGCCCGCCGGCGCCGAGCTGGGCAGCTACGACGTGGTGGTGACGGATGCGTTCGGCACGGTGAGCGTGCCGGGTGCGGTTCAGGTCACCACGGCGCCGGGCCCGGTGGTGTGCGGCGTGAGCCGATTCGGCGCTGCGGACGAGCCCGCAGCGGCGCGCGCTTGGCTCGCCGTGCTGGCGCTGCCGCTGGCGATCGTCGCTCTGGCTCGCCGGCGCGCCCGCTCGTCGCGTTCGGGCTGACGCAACCGGACTC
>CAYUSL010000367.1:2685-6467 GCA_964447125.1 uncultured bacterium
GTGGGGCGGGGGTCTGTTGAGACCCCCGAGGAAGCATCCGCTAGCCTTGAAGTGAACGCTTTGCGCTCACTTCAGGGCTAGCGCGCCGGTGGCATGCTGCGCCGCGATGACGACGAGCGAGGATGCGGCGCACGAAGCCCGCGGCACAGGGTGGCGCGAGTCGGGCCTGGCGCTGGTGGCCGTCGCTGCGGTCACGGCGCTCGCTCATTTCGTGCTCGCCGGCGGCTTCGGGCTCTACGAGGACGACCTCTTCCTGATCGGGTCGCCGCTCGCCCAGCCGAACGGGGCGTACCTCTTCGAGCAGCTCGATCGATTCGTGTCGTGGCCGGAGGGTCGACCGCTCCACGGGTATGTGGCAGCGGTACTGACGATCGTGGGGTCGCGCGTGGGCGGCATCGCGGGTTTGTGGTGGCTCGCGTGGGGGATCCTGGTCGCCAACGCGTGGCTCTTCCATCGGCTGTTGCGACGGCGCTTGCCGGGGCGCGTGGCGTTGCTCGCGGCACTCTTCCTGACCCTCGCGCCGTCGGACACCGCGCGCCCGATGATGCACGTGGTGTACGTCGTCCAGGCGTCGCTCACGTTCGTGCTCGTCGCGTCGCTGCTCTACGGCCGCGGCTGGCCGAAGCTCGGGTGCGCGCTCGCCGTGGCGGCGCTACTGACGTACGAGACGTTCTTCCCGCTCTACGCGCTGGCGCCGTTCTTCGCTCGCGACGAACGGATGCGCAGCCGCCGCGCTTGGTTGCTCCACATTGCGACGATGGCTGCGTGCTTGGCGTGTGTCCTCGCGGCACGGGTACTGACGCACGAGGCACGAGTGCTGACGACGCTCGCGCCCACGGCACTGGGTGGGACGCTCGCGACGCTCGCCGGTCATCTCGTGGCAGGCCCGGCGCTGAGCCTCGGGCTTTGCGTGTACCGGCCGTTGCGTGAGCTGGCGCACGCTGATGGGGCGTACGTGGCCGTGGTTGCCGCCGTGACGGCTGTGTGCGGCGGTGCTCTCGCGTTGCAAGCACGGCTCGCGGACGGGCTCACCGATTCACGGCGGGGGACGAGCCCCCGCCCTACCAGGTTGCTGAAAGACTCGCCGACGCGAGTCTTTGAGCAGCCTGTCGATGCCTCCTCGGGGGTCCGTTCCAGCCCCCCGCCCCGCAAAAAGCGGGTTTTTTGCGGGGCGCCACCCCCAAGTCGACTCGCTACGCTCGTCGGCGCGCCTCTGGTGCGATGCCTCTTTCGGCAGCCTGCTACGCCACCCTGCGGACCGCTCGATCCCGCTGGCGGTCAGCCGCGTGCAGCCGAGAGCGTAGCGACGCGCACGCTGCTCGCGCTCGGTGGCGCGTGGCTATTGCTCGGCTACGTGCTCTCGTTCACGCGCCCGATCGGGCTCACCGAGGGCCGCATGTCCACCGTGCACACGGCGGGCACCCTCGGCCTCGCTGTGATCGCGGCGACCCTTCTCGATCGCCTGCTGGCTGCTGCGTCGACGCAACGCGCGCGCTTCGGTGCTCTTGCCGGCGTTTCGCTCTATCTCGGGCTTCTCGCGGGTCCCCAGTTTCTCGTGCAGCAGGATTACGTCCGTGACTGGTCGATGGCAGCGCGCTTCTGGAACCGAGCGCTCACGCTTCTCGCCGACTTCGGACCGAACACGCAGGTGATCGTCGAGAGAACCGACTTGCCCACGGGCCGTTTCGCGCTTTCGCATCATCGAGCCGACGACAGGGTTTTCAAGCACCTGTGCGGTTTCGGCAACGAGTGGGAGGATCTGAACCGCTGGATCGAGCTGGATCGCGGATGGATCGAGGGGCTGCGGTGGTCGGAGGGGCGTGTGCTGCTTCCCGACGCACCGTTCTTCAAGCCGACGCCGGAGATGGGGCCGGATCTGGTGCTCCCGCACGGCGACGTGATCGTGCTCGAGTCGCGCGACGGCGAATGGTTTCGTCGCGAACGACCTCTCGTGGTGGAAGGGACGCCGTTCGAGCTCAAGCGCTTCGATCCCGGGGTGCGCGGGATCTGCGGCGACGGAGTGCTGCGCTCGTGGCTGGCGCGGGCCAGACCGCTCCCCGCGCCCTAGCGATTCAACTCGACGCGAGCGCGGGGGCGAGAGCGAGGTGAGCGGGAAGCTCGATCCCGGCTGCCTGCGCTCGTCCACGCCGATAGAGCGAGAAGCGCCCGATGGCGAGCACCTCGCGTGCGAACATCTCGGCCAGGATGCGCGTGCCGTGGCGCCGCCGCAGCACCGTCGTGGTCAGTCGCAGCGCCTGCGCCGGTCGCAGATAGAAACGCCGCAGAAATCGATCGGGAAGGGCGCGCAGCCGTTCCAGCGGAATCGCAGGCGTCAACACCACCGGTTCCTTGGTGGTGTAGAGGTCGGGATCGTCGCTCGCCAAGAGCCCCGCGGCGCGCACCTCGTCGCGAAACGGTGTGCCGCCGAAGGGCGTCGCGAACACGATCGTGAGCAAGTCGAGCGGCAAGCGCTCGAACCAGCGGTACGAGCGTTCCAGCGATTCGAGCGTGTCGGTGGGGAAGCCAATGATCCAGCCGGCGTGACTGAGGATGCCGTGGCCGCGCATCGCGCTCAGCGCGCGTTCGGCGTCGTCGTCGGCGTAGCGTTTCTGGATGCGTTCGCGCAGCTCCGTGTCGCCCGATTCGAGCCCGAGGAAGCCGTACACGCAGCCGGCGGCGCTCATGGCGTGCGCCAGCTCTTCGTTCATCTCGTCGGCGCGGCAGAACGCACCCCAGGCGAGGCGTTCCGGAATGCGGCGGCGCACCAGCTCGTCGCAGATCTCCATCACCCACTTCGGGCGCACCGTGAACTCTTCGTCACGGAAGAAGAGCGAGTCGATGGCGTGGCGATCGAGGAGCATCTCGATCTCGTCGACGACGTTCGCGGCGGTGCGTTTGGTCCACGCGGCGCCCCACAGCGCCGGGGTCTGGCAGAACGAACAGGTGTACGGACAGCCGCGCGAGGCTTGCACCGACAGCGTTCGCATTCGTGAAACCGGCGTGCACAAGAACTGATTGAAGCGGTAGCGCTCGATGGGCAGTCCGTCGCGCATCGGCAGCGGCAACGCATCGAGCTTCTTGAGCCGGCGCCGTGCCGGCGTCATGACCAGCTCGCCTGTAGCGTCGCGAAACGCGAGTCCCTCGATCGCCCGAAGGTCGGCGGTATCGCCGGCGGCGAACGCGTCGAGGAGCTCGACCATCGCGTCCTCGCCTTCGCCGCGCACCACCACGTCGATGGCCGGGTCGAGCGCTGCGCCGGGTTCTCCCGAGACGTGCCACCCACCGAACACGATGCGCGCGCCGTAGCGCGCCTGGATCGCGCGGGCCAGCACCAGCCCGTTGGCGTAGGTCTCCGTCATGGCACTCAGGCCCACGACCTCGGGGCGGAACGCGTCGAGCTCGTCGAAGAGCTGCGTCACCGCGGCACGGTTGCGATCGACGAGATCGCGAAGCATCACCTCGTGCCCCGCAGCCCGGCACGCCGCGCCGACGTAGCCGAGCCCGATCGGCTCCAGGAAGCACGATGCGTTGGTGTAGTTGGTGGGTGGCTGGATCAGCGCGACGCGCATCACTCGTCCTCGCGCCACGAATCGGCGCGCCTGCCTTTCGTACTGGACCCCGCCCCCAACTCGCAAGCTACCGGTGAAGCAAGCGCCAAGCGCTTGCTTCACCGGTAGAGGACGTTGTCCCGGGGGGGGGTTGTTGCCCCCCCCCCCCCCCCAAGCAGGGGTGGGGTGGGGGGCGCCCCCCCACGCGGCCCCGCGGGGGGCGGTGGGGGGGGG
>CAYUSL010000368.1:0-6466 GCA_964447125.1 uncultured bacterium
CCCCCCGAGAAGCTCAACCCTTGCCGCCCTTCACCAGCTTGAGGTGAGGCGCATTGCGGCGCGGGCTCGCCGCCGCGGCCGGCTTCTTGGAGCGGGGCGCCCGAGTTGCGGGCGTGGCGGGAGGCGCTTCACGCTCGGGAGTGCGCTCTGCCTCGGGTGCCACTGGCGCCGGCGCCAGCGTTGCACCGGATTGGATCTGTGCTGCCAGCGTGGGTGGCACGTTCTCCTTGAACACGAAGCCGCTGCCGGCGGCGAAGTCCATCACCGCCCACACGGCCCGGAAGGGAAAGCGGCAGCGCATGAGCTCGCCTTGGAAGCCGAGGTCGGCGTAGAGCGCTTGGTCGTCGAAGTCGAGCTGGATGGGCCAGGCGGGATTGAGGTCGATGAGCAATCCTTCGCCCCATTGGGTGCGGACGTGCTCCGGAACCTCGACGCCCTCGCGAGTGGCGTCGACGTAGAGCCGGGCGGTCTTGCCCTTGTTCGTGAGGTCGAGGATCGACCGCTCGATCGAGTTTCTGAGCTCGTCCATCGCCCTCGCGTTTTAGCCCGACGGGCCGCGCGCTGGCGCGGTCGGTCGCGGCCAGCTCGGGTGCGCGCGCAGATCGACTCGGAGCGCTGCGCTAGGCTTCGGTTCATGTTACCAGCCTCGTCATCGCCCCCGGGTCCCCGGTCGTGTGCCCATGCGGGCGTACGTTCCATCGAGGTCCGCATCGAGCGCATCGCCACCGGCGGCGACGGCGTTGGACGCTCGGCCGATGGACGGGTGGTGTTCGTGCCGCTGGTGGCGCCCGGCGAGTGGGTACGCGCGACCGTCATCGAGGAAACGCCGCGATTCGCGCGTGCCGAGCTGGAGGTGGTGCTGGCGCTAGCGGCCGAGCGCGTCGAGCCGGGTTGTGCGCTCTTCGGGGCGTGCGGCGGCTGCTCCCTCATGCACCTCTCGCCCACCGCCCAGCTCGCCGCGAAGGACGGCATCGTGGCCGATCATCTGGTGCGACCGGGCTTGGTCGAGGCCGCACGTGTGGCACGCACGCGTCCATCGCCCGACGGGTGGCGGTTTCGCCATCGGATGCGCTTTCACGCGCGGCACGGGAAGCTCGGGCTGTTTCGCGCCAAGAGCCAGTCGCTGGTCGAGGTCGCGACGTGCCCAGTCGCATCGCCGCGCATCGAGGCGCTGCTACCAGCGCTCGCGGCGACGGTGGCCGCGCCACCGCTCGTCGCGCTCGAGATCGAGATCGTGGACGACGGATCCGCTTGTGCGCTCGCGTTGTCGGCGGTCGCGCCGGGTGCGTTGGATGTCGAGGCGCTGGCGCGACGCTTCCACGCGTTGCCCGGCGTGGGCTCCGTCATCGCACGCGCCGGCTCGCGACGGATCGTTCACGGCGGAGCGCGCGCGCCCGACGAGGCGCCCGCCGGCAGCTTCCGACAAGCCAACCCGGCGGCGAACGCGTGGCTGCGCAGCCGCGTCGCCGAGGAGGTTGGCGCCGCATCGGACCCCGAAGCCGACGACGAGGTGCTCGAGCTCTACGCGGGAAGCGGCAACTTCACTCTCGAGCTCGCAGCGCGCGGCCAGCGGGTGCTGGCGGTCGAGCAGGACCCGCACGCGGCCGCTGCGGGCGAGCGTGCTGCGAAGGAGCGCGGCGTGCCGGCGGGGACGGTTCGTTTCGTGCGCTCGAGTGTCGAGCCGTTCCTCGCCGCTCGCGCGCCGCACGCGCGTCGCGTGCTGGTGAATCCGCCGCGGATCGGGCTCGCGGCGAAGACGCCGGCGGCGCTCGCGGGGCTCGGCGCGCGCCGGGTCGTCTACGTGTCCTGCAATCCTGCGACGCTCGGGCGTGATCTGGCGCGGTTTCGCGAGCACGGCTTCGTGATCGAGTCGGTGGAGCCGATCGATCTCTTCCCGCACACCGCGCACGTGGAGTGCGTCGCGGTCCTGACTCGATGAGTGCGGGTGCTCGCGGACGCGCGGCGAAGCCGCGGGCACCTGCCGTGCGCGCCCGCGGTGCTCGCGCAAGGGCGAGGGGGCCGGCGGAAGGGGGGCCGGACTCGGCGGCCCGTCGCGCGCTCGGTTGGCTCGGCACCGCTGCGTCGATCGGACTGGCGCTCCTGGCGATCCAGCTCGTCGCCCGCGATCGCGCCTCGGTCGTCGGTTGCTTCTCGATCTGGGGCGCGACCGCGGTCGCGAGCGCAGCGATGGCGTTCGGCTTTCGCGGCACGCGGCTCGCCGGCGCGAGTGCCCTCTGGATCGCGCCACTACTCGCGGCGTTCATGGCCACGCCGAGCAGGCCCCAGAGCTACGACACGTATCCCACCCGCTACCTCGCGGTGAGCCTCGCCGAGCGCCAGGACTTCGATCTCGACGAGTGGCCCGAGCAGCTCGAGATCATGAAGCCGGCTTACTGGCTCCATCCTCGCGACGGTCATCTCTACAGTGCCTATCCCCCTGGCGCCGCACTCTTCGCGGCGCCCCTCTGGCCACTCTTTCGATTGGCGGGCTTCACGGCCAAACCGGCGCCGGTCTACGCGCTGGCCAAGACGGCTGCCGCGTTCGGTGTGGCGCTCGCTGCGGCGCTGCTGCACGCGGCGGCGAAGCGTCACGGGCTCACCCGCGCCGCGGCGCCGCTCACGTTCGCCTTCGCGCTCGCTTCCGGCAACTTGGCGCTCGCGAGCCAGGACCTGTGGCAGCACGGCCCTGCGCAGCTGGGGTTGGCGCTCGCGCTTTGGGCGCTCGCCGATCGAACGCCTCGCGATGCGGTGTGGCTGGGGTTGGGGCTCGGTTTCGCGGCGTTGATGCGCCCCTTCTTGCTCTCGGTGACCAGTGTCGTGTCGATGGTGTGGGCGATTCAGCACCGCGACCGCGGCTCCTGGACGCGTCTCGCGCTCGGTCTGGCGCCGCCACTCGCGATCGGCGCCGCGTGCAATCTCGCCGTCTTCGGCACGCTCGTGGGGGGCTACTCGCGTGAGCTGCGTGGCTCGATCTGGCAAGGGCACGTGCTCACCGCGCTACTCGGCAACGCCCTGAGCCCGAGCCGCGGGCTCGTGGTGTTCGCTCCGTGGGTGGTGTTGGCTCTGCCGGGTGCCGTGGTCGCGCTGCGCCGTACGCCGCGGTTGGCGTGGGTGCTGATCGCGCCCCTCGTGGCCTTCTTCGGCGTGGTGTCGTTTCGCGTCGAATGGTGGGCGGGCCACGGCTACGGCCCGCGCTACCCGCTCGACGTGCTGCCGCTGGTGTCGCTTTTGGCTGCGATCGGGTGGGAGGCGCTCGCGAGCCGCTCGCGGACCCTCGCGGCGACGCTGCTCGTGCCGCTCTGCACGTGGGGCGTGCTCGCCCAGCTCCCGGCGTTTTTCGGCGAGGAGGGTCGGCGCTGGAGCGGCTCGCCAAACGTGGACTGCTATCCCGAGCGCCTGTGGAGCGTGCGCGACGGACAGCTCGCAGCAGGCTGGAACGAGTGGCTGCGGATCCGTCACTCGTCCTACGCGGTGGCGCGAATGCGGCATGGCGTGGGCGAGGCGGTCTCGGACCGGCGCTTCTTGCGCGAGCCGTTCGTCGCGTGCGCCGTTCCCGGGCCGCAAGGGCGTGGCTACCTGGCGCTCGGGCCGGGCGATCGGTTCGGTTCGGGACGGTGGCGGGCGCGCTTCAGGCTCGCCGTCGATCTTCCGCTCGCACCCACGTCGTGCGCGTCGGAAGAGCCCGCCGCCGTGCTCGACGTGGCGAGCGCAGGGGGTGTCCCGGTGTGGGCGCGGCGCGCGGTGCCTGCCTGCAACGCGATGGTGCGCGACTACGATCTGGCGTTCGAGCTGCCGCGGGCGCAGCCGCTCGAGTTGCGCATCGAGTCCACGGGCGCTGCGCGGGTGTGCGCCAGCAGGATCGAGGTGGGGCGGCTCGATCCATGAGCAGCGCTGCAACGGCGGAGCGCCCTTCGACGTGTCCCCATCCCCTCACGCCGGGAAGGGGCTCGGCGCGAAACAGGCCCACTGCTGCCGTTGCCGACCCTTCGGTTGCAGCACGGATTGACCTATAAGGTCCGCGGATGTCGCGCGCCACGCTGCTTCTGATCACGCTGCTGTTGGCGGCGCTCTTCGTCGTGATGGGCGCGGCGTCGGGGCTGGTGCGCCGCGAGCTGCGCGCGGTGGAGCGCCAGTTCGTCGCGGAGCGCGACGTGCGCCTGGAACGAGTCGCCGCCGAGATCCGAAGCTCGCTGGCGAACGTCGTCGACGATCTGCGTTTCGGCAGCCAATTGATCGGCGAGGCACGCAACGACGAGATCGCCGAGCAGGGAGTGCACGCGCTGTTGGGCTCGACGCGACCCTACGTCGCCGCGCAAGTCCGCCGCGCCGACGGCACGCTCGAGCTGGCGCTCGTCGATCCGCGAGCGTCGCGCTTGCTTCCCGCCGATGCCGAACGGGCGATGACGCAGGCGGCCGAGAGCGCGTTCGCGCTCATGGGTTCCAGTGTGGCGGTCTCGCGTCCCCTCGGCTTGGACGGTGAGGATCGCTACCGTGCTTTCGCGACACCGATCGAGGCCGGCGCGCGCGCCGCACGCCGCGCGTTCGTGTTGCTGGTCGACACCAAGCCCACGTTCGATCACATCCGCTTCCTCGATGCGGACGTGCTCTTGCTCGGGCCCCACGGCGTGCCGGTCCGCTCCGCGAGCGCCAAGCTGCTCGGTGACCTCGCGCTCATCGATGCCGAGCCGCAGCGTTTCCCGGTGGCCAGCAGACTGGTGGGGGCGATCCGTCGCGGCGACTCGGGATCGTTCACGGTCCCCGAGACCGAAGCGCTGGCACTCGGCTTCGACGCCGACGTGATCGTGTCTTTCGTTTCGATCACGCTCCCCGGCGGCGGTGCGTGGAAGCTCGCCACGTTCAGCACCGTGGGACCGATCCGCGCCCAAGCGCGCGCCGTGTTCTGGCGCTTCGCCACCGGAGCGCTGGCGCTGGCCGTCGCGTTGGTGGTGGTGGGCGCCTACTTGGTGGTTGGATCGTTTCGTGCGCGGGTGCTCAGCGAGCGCTTGCTGCGCGCCAACGAGCTGGCGCAGCTCAACGAGATCTCGCTCAGAATCGTCGACCACATCCCGGTGGGCGTGCTGGCGCTGGCGGGCGACGGCCGCATCTTGGTCATGAATCGCGATCTGCGCGTGCGACTGCCGGACGCGACCATCGGCGCCAAGCTCGATCGGGTGCTCGGCGCCGCCAGCGAGGCCACGCGGGGGCGACTGCGAAATCTCATCGACACCGCTCGCGCAACGCACGAGGTCCAGTACATCCACGCGGACTCGCTCGATCTCTTCGGTCAGCTGGGGCGTTTCAGCATCCACGTGATTCCGCTCGACGAGGCACGACTCCTCGGCGCCCGCACGCTACTGGTCATCGAGGACGTGACGGCGCTCGAGCGGCTCAGCGCTCAGCTCATGCGCGCGGAGAAGCTCGCCACCGTGGGCGTGCTCGCCGCCGGGATCGCCCACGAGATCGGCACACCGCTGAGCGTGGTGCGCGGTCGCGCCGAATACCTCCAGGGAAAGCTCGGCTCCGGACACCCGCAGCACGCCGCCGCAGGCATCATCATCGACGAGATCGACCGTGTGACCCGCACCATCCGGCAGCTTCTCGACTTCGCGCGCGTTCGCCCCGCCGCCGTGACGGCGGTGTCGCTCGATCTCGCGGTGCGGAGAGTGGTGGATCTCCTGCACCTGGAGGCCGAGCGGCGCTCGGTCGCCGTGAGCATCGAGACGAGCTCCGATCTGCCGCTGGTGGCGGCGAACGCCGATCAGCTCGAGCAGGTCGTCGCCAACTTGCTCATGAACGCCTACGATGCGTGCACCGGTGGTGGGCACGTGCGCATCGTCGTGGGCCGCCCCGAATCCGAGAGGTTCTTGGGGCAACCCGCCCGCCTCTCGATCTCCGACGACGGTTGCGGCATGACTCCCGAGCAGATCCAGCGTGCGTTCGATCCCTTCTACACCACCAAGAAGCGCGGCCAGGGCACGGGGCTGGGGCTGACCGTGGTGGAGCAGATCGTGCGCAATCACGGAGCGCAGATCGAGCTCACGAGCGACGTGGGCACGGGCACGACGGTCAGCCTGGCGTGGCCGGTGGCCGAGCCGGGTGCCGAGGCGGCGCAAGTGCGTCTGGAGGCGGCGAGCGGTGTCGGCTGAAGCGACTTCTCATCGGCCAGGCCGAATCCTGGTGGTCGACGACCATCCCGAGATGGTGCGCCTGCTCGCCGATCAGCTCGGAGACCAGGGTTACGAGGTGGACACCGCCACCAGTGGCAGCGAGGCGATGCAGATCGCCGCGGCGTCGTTGCCCGACCTGGTGCTCACGGATCTGCGGATGGAAGGTGCCGACGGGCTCGACGTGCTGGCGGCCGTCCACGCCATGGATCCGCAGGTGCCGGTGATCATCGTCACCGCCTTCGGTGCCGTGGAGTCGGCGGTCGACGCGATGAAGCGCGGCGCCTACGACTTCCTCACCA
>CAYUSL010000369.1:0-6440 GCA_964447125.1 uncultured bacterium
CCCAAGGCACTCGCTCACGCTCGTGGCTCGCCGCTGGCTCGCGGTGAGAGCGACGACGAGCGGAGAGACCCAGGCCCGGAAACCGCTCAGCGAGGCGGAAGATCGACGCGGGCGAGCGCCGGCTCGCGGAGCGCGGTGAGGTCCTGCTCGGCGGCGGCGGCGAAGTCTCGGCCGGCTCGCAGCAAATCGGCGACGGAGAAGGAATCGGTGGCCCAGCGCGCCAGGGATTGCGCGAAATCGAGCGCTGCCGAGCGCGGCAGATCGGAGCCCACCACCAGCCCCATGTCGTGAAGCGTGGGCGCGTGCTCGGCGGGTGCCGCGACCAGGCTCAACTGAAAGGTTCGCACCAACGATTCACGAATCTTGGCGAGCGGTAGCATCCACTCGACCAGCATCGGCGCGTCGCTGATCGAGCGGATGCGAAGCTCCCAATCGCTCTTCCGCCTGCTTCCGTCGCTCACGTAACGCAGCTCCAGATCGCTCGACGGCAGATCGAAGGATCCAACGCGCAGGCCTGCGAGCTTCAAGGCCACGGCCCGTGCCGCCAGCTCGAGGCGGAAGGTGGCATCTCGCGTGAGGTCGAAATCCACGGGGACGAGACCGCCGTCCGCGTCGCGCAGGGGCTGGGTGCCGTCGCTCCACAAGAGCTCGCGCCCCCGCTTCCATTCCTGCACGCGGAAGATGCGTTCGTCGCCGTCGAAGCTCGCGACCGCCAGCACCCGGCCGCGCTCGTCCGTGACGCGCCAGTGGATCTCGCGCGCCCACGAGAGGAGCTTGGCGAGGGTTGGGTAGTGCTCGTCGAGCGCCTCCTCGTCGAGGGGTGCTTCGATCGCAAGCGCCGTGTGATCGGACGACGTGCTGGGCGCGATCACGCGGGCGCGAGAGAGATCGACGATCTGCGCGGACCACGCGGCGATACGCGGCAGATCGCGGCGATACGCGGCGAGGATCTCCGCATCACTGCCATCGAGCTCGCCGAGAACGCCCTGCGCCAACGCCAGGGCATCGGCAGGGCTCAATCCCACCACCGAGCGGAAGGCGACGCGTGCACTGCGCACGTCGCGTTCGCTGCGGGCCTCGGCGCGCAGCACGAAGTCGGCGAGCTCGCGCGGCGGCGGGTCGCCCAGCTCGTCGAGCCAATCGAGGGCGGGCACGTCGAGCGGCGCCTCACCACGGACGTAGAGCTTGCCGTCCTCGCCTCGCACCAACGGCTCGACGGCGCTTTCGAGCCGCCCATCGTCGGCGAGAAGCGCGTCGAGCATTCGGCGCGTGCGCTCGGCGAATGCCACCGAGCGGTCGAGATCGAGCACCCGCACCGCAGCAGCGAAGTCGGGGTGCGAAGGAGCGGCGGGCGACGTCTGCGCCCGAGCGGGTGCTCCGAGGGAGAGCATCACCGTGGCGGTGGCCCAGGTACGCGATCGGCGGGCGCGGCGGCGAATCGACATGGCGAAAGCATCGTACCGCTCCGGTCGCGCCGCAGGAAAACGCCGCGCGCTCTGCGCCTGTCGATTTGCCGAGCGCGTTTCCCGAGCGGCGCCTCGGGGATGCGACGAGTCACCCGGCGGGCGATGTTATGGTCGGTGATCGACTGTTGCGGCGGCGCGCGCACGACGGCCGCCGTCGAGGAATGTGAGCTCGGCGCCTTCATGCAACGTTCCCCGTCGACACTCTCTGCAGCTCGCCCGCCGCGCAACCCAGGCGCGGTGGCGCTCGCTTGCGCCCTCGTCGCGACGCTCGTCGCACTCCCGACGCGCGCCCAAGACGCTTCCGGAACGGCGTCCGCGACACGGCCCGATCCCGCTGACACGGGGGCCCCCGCCGCGTCCGCCACATCTCCCGCTCCGGTGGAGCCGGTGGTGGGGCATGCGGGCCAGATCCTCGTCTCGAGCGGCCTCATTCGTGGCTTTCGCGGCAACAAGCTCTTGGTGAGAGCGACCACGCTCTCGGGCGTCGTGGGGGCGCGTCTGTGCGTCGACATCCCCGACGATGCGTTCGCGCTTCCTGAGCTTCCACTGCGGGAGATGCCAGCCGATCAGGACTGGTGCGGGCCCGAGACGCCGATCGCCGAGTTCCCGCCCGGAGATGCGTACGTCTCCGCGCGGGTGGTGCGGCCGGGTGCGCGCGAGCCGCTGGCATCCGTGGTGACCACCGTGACCGTGAACGGCGATACCCGCGTGGCCCTGGATGGCGCGCGGCTTTCGTTCCGCGAGCACAAACACACCGCGCGACCGCTTCATCCCTGAACACGACACGCCGAGGCACGGCCATGCGTCGAACCAAGAGCGCCCGCGCCATCGCGGGGACGACCCCGCACCTGCGAGGGCCGATCGACCTCGGCCCGCACGACCGCCGCATCGTCGCCAAGCTCACGCAGCTCTCGCCGTCCGCAGTCCAGGACTTCCAGGGCGCGATCCGCGAAGCGAGCGCCAAGCACGCGCTCGACTACGTGCAGGATTCGGGTGAGCGCATCCTGATCCCCGTCAATCCGGTGCCGGTGCTGCCCACCCGCCGCCAGCTCGGCTACCTGACGCGCGTGGTGCGATTGCTCAACGGCATCGTGGCGCGGGTGGGCGAAGCACGCCTCAAGGATCCGGTGCTGCAGGCGATGCTCGAGCTCTCCGACGCCGAGCTCGAATGGCTGTCGCTCGCCGCCCAGGCGCCCGGCCATCCGGCGCGGCGCGTGTTCCACCGCTGGGACGCGGCCATCGAGCTCTCCAACGACATCGGCGCCGGCAACACGCGCTTCTTCGAGGTGAACTCGGTGGACGTGGGCGGCGTGCACTACGCGGCGGCCACTCGCGAGGTGCTGCTGGCGGCGCTCGAATCGGTGGGTGTGCGCGGGCTCTCGCTCGCGAGCGCCACCGCGGGACGTGACCCACGTGCAGTGCTCCTCGCCCATCTGCGCGAGCACGCCCGCGACATCGGCCGCGAGCTCGGGTTCGTGGCCATCGCCGAGAACCAGGAATTCGACGCCGGCGTGACCGAAGCGCCCTCGCTGGCCCGCTACTTCCGCGAGCACGGCGTGGACGCGGAATGCGCCGATCCGCGGCATTTCGAGCTGAGTCGCAAGAAGGTCGTCACCTTCGGTGGCAAGCGCGTGGACGTCATCTATCGCAACATCGAGCTACGCGACGTGGTCGAGCTGGAGAACGACGGACACGATCTGAAAGCGTTTCGTGTCGCAGCTCAGCAAGGCCTCTTCTTCTCGTCGCCCCACGGCGAGCTCGATCACAAGAGCCTGTGGGAGGTGCTGGGAGCGCCCGATCATTGGCCGAGTCTTTCCGCTGCCGAGCGACGCGTGGTGCGGCGTCACATCCCGTGGACGCGGTTGGTGGCCGAGCGCAACACCCAGGGACCTGCCGGCAACATGATCGACCTGCCCGACTACGTGCGGCGGTTCCGCAAGCGGTTGGTGCTCAAGCCCAACCGGAGCTGCGGCGGCCAAGGCGTGACGATCGGCACGGTGACGTCGCAGCGCGTGTGGGAGACCACCCTCGACGAAGCGCTCGCCGCACCGTGCTCGTGGGTGGTGCAGGAAGTGATCGCGATTCCACGCCGGCGAAGCGTGACGGTCAGCGACCAGGGCCGCTTCCGCGGCGAGAACGTGTTCGGCGTGTACGGCCTCTTCGCGTCCTCGGGCGGGCTCGCGATCCTCGGTCGCGCCAGCCGCAACCCGGTGGTGAATGTGATGCAGGGCGGCGGCATGCTCGCCGTCCTCGGTCTCGGGGAGAGGTGAATCTCTTTGCGGGGGTCTGTTCCTGACCCCCGCCCATCGCGGCAAAGCCGCGATGGGTCCCACCCCCAAGGCGACTCGCTGCGCTCGCGGCTCGCCTACCGGCTCGCGGAGAGATGGAGCGTGAGCGTCGAGACCTCGGCGCCGCGTGATGGTCGGGATGCGACTTCGGGGCTTTTCAAGCCCCCGCCCATCGCGGCAAAGCCGCGAGGGGTCCCACCCCCACGCCGAGTCGCTCGCGCTCGTCGATACGCATCCGGGGCGTGATTGTTTCGGCACCCTGTTAGTCTCCTCGCGTCCCCGGGGCGCGACGTGGACGCGCACGGCGCGCGTCCGATCCGGCCGGAGCTCTCGATTCCGATGCACGTTCGTCGACGCGAGTTTCTTCGCGGGCTCGTGGGCTTGGCGCCGGCGCTCCACGCGATGGCGAGCCTCGGTGCGACGGGCCTCGCCGCCGCGGACGCGCACGCCGCCGACTCGGGCGCGCCGCCGAGCGGCACGGGCTTCTTGAGCGCGAGCGAACGCCGGACACTCGCGGCGCTCGCGGAGACACTGGTCGCGCCGGGCGACCCCGCCGTGACGCGATTGCCCAGCGTGAGCGACGCGGGCGTGGTCGAGTTCCTGGATCGTCTGCTCCCCGAGCTTCCCGACGAGGTGCAACGCAAGTTCCCGCTGCTGCTCTTCGGCCTCGAGCACGGTGCGCGCGTGCTCTCGTTCACCGGTCGGCCCTTCACGCGCCTCGAACGCGGGGATCGCGTGGCGTTTCTGGCGAGCTTCGCCGAGAGCCGCTTCGAGATCCGGCGGCTCGCGTTCCGCGCCATCAAGAACCTGGTGATGCTCGCGTATTACCAGGCCGACGCGAGCTGGCCGGGAATCGGCTACGACGGACCGTGGGTGGGACGCCTCGTGCCCACCGCCGCCGTCGCGGCGAACGAGCTGCCAGCGAACGCGCGGAGACTCGCGTGATCGTCGCGGGACGCACGCTCACCGGCGACGTGACCTGGGACGCCGACGTGGCGATCGTGGGAACCGGCGCGGGCGGCGCTCCCGTGGCCCACGCTCTCGCGAAAGCCGGCAAGAACGTGGTCATGCTGGAAGCGGGCCCGAGCGTGGCGCTCGCCGAGATGAACCAGCGGGTGCCCGACATGCTGGCGCGTCTTTACTGGGACCGCGGCGCGCGCGTCACCAGCAACGGTGCTTTCACCGTGAGCCAAGGCCGCTGTGTCGGCGGATCGACCGTGCATTACACGGCGTGGGCGATGCGGCCGCCGCGGCCGATCCTCGATCACTGGGCCTTTCATCTCAAGATCACCGACCTCGACGACGCGACCCTCGATCCGCTGGTGGCCGAGGTGGAGCGGATGCTCTCGACGCGTCCGGTGCTTCCGCACGAGGTGAACGCGCACAACCACTTGGTCGAGAGTGGCGCCGCCAAGCTGGGCTTCCGCGGCGGTTTCGTGCACCACAACCGCATCGGCTGCCTGGGTTGCGGGTACTGCCTCCTCGGCTGTGCGTACGATCGCAAGCAGACCATGGCCAACACGTTCCTGCCGGCGGCGATGGCGCGCGGCGCGCGGGTGGTCGCGGACGCCCACGTCGAACGGCTGCTCACCCGCGGCGCGCGCGTCGAGGGCGTGCGCGCGCGGCTCGGCGACGGCGCCCGCGGCAACGTCGGGACACTCACCGTGCGAGCACCGATCGTGGTGCTGGCCGCGGGCGCGATCCACTCTCCGCTCTTGCTCACGCGCAGCGGCATCGGCGACGCCTCGGGCCAGGTCGGTCGCAACCTGGTCCTCCACACCACCACCACGATGTTCGGGCGCTTCGACGACGAGATCTTCGCGCATCGCGGATTCGCGCCCTCGTACGTGGTCGACCACTTCGTGGACCTCGAGCGCCATCCGGATCGCGGCTATTTCCTGGTTCCCGCGTTCGCGCCGCCGGCGGCGATCGCTCCCTTCCTGCCCGGCTTCGGCGACGAGCACGCAAGCGTGATGCGGAGCTACACACGGCTCGCCGGCCTCTCCGTGATGCTCCACGACAGCTCGCGCGGGCGCGTGACGATGTCGGCGTCCGGCCGTCCGGTCATCGACTACGCGCTCAACGCCGTGGACCGCGGACAGATCCTGGAAGGCATGATGGCCGCGGGACGGCTGCTCTTCGCGGTGGGCGCCAAGGAGGTCTATCCCTCGTCGCCGAACGCGATGCGTTTCACCTCACCCGACCAGCTCGAGCACTTGACCTCGTTCACGCATCTCGAGAATCGCTTCGCGCTCAATACGCCCCATCCCCAGGGCACCTGCCGGATGGGCGAGAGCCGACAGGACTCGGTGGTCGATCCCTGGGGCCGCAGCCACGACGTGGCCGGGCTCTACGTGTCGGACATGAGTGTCTTTCCCACCTCGATCGCCGTGCCACCGTCGATGACCACCGCGGTGCTCGCGCTGCGCACCGCAGCACACATCCTCGCGACCGCGTGACCCGAGCTCTGCCTTGGAGATCGTGTTGCCTTGGAAGGACCCGCTGCCGTCGGGCTACTGGGTCTACAACCTCTCGCTCACGTTCTTCTGGGCGTACGTCACGGTGATGCTCGCGGTCCGCGCGCGGCACGTGGGCGGCCGGCTGATCGCTGCTGCAGGGGCGACTTACGGTATCGGGCTCGCGCTGGTCGTGGCGCGCTTCGTGGTGGAGATCCCGCCCTCGGGCC
>CAYUSL010000370.1:0-6439 GCA_964447125.1 uncultured bacterium
GCGCGAAGCAACCGAGCTGGAAGCGAGCTCCGCCATCGAACACTCCTCTCACGCACACCCGATCTCGGGAGTGCAAACGTTCCCTGGTGACTGCGCTGTGATTCTGCGCCGACTGCGAGCTCGCCGAGTCGACCTCTCTCGCGCGCGGTCGACTCGGCCCCAGACTTCGATCTTCTTTGCGCTCGAGCGAACCGAGGTCCGTGACGAGCGGCGCGATGCTACATCGGCCGCTCCGTCGGTCGCAACCGAAACGCAGAAGCGCAGCGGCGTCGGCGCCCTACCCGCGTGACGCACGCTTCACGGCACGACCACGATCGGCCAGCTCGCCGCACCGAACCGCGCCACGAACACAGCGCACGTTGCGTCGACGTGCCGTAGCGCGAAGTCGAGCCACGCCTGACGCCCGAACCGCGCCGCGAAGCCTCCCTCGACATCGCCGTAGAGGAAGGCGCCCGCCCGCAGCCGCAGCGTCTCGAGCGCGAGATGTCGGCGCAGCCCACCCTGACACGTCACGGCCAACCGCGCAGGAGAACCGTCGACGGGTGCGTCCGCGAAGCCCGCGATCACGTAGAGCACGTCGTCGGGCCGAAGCTCGTTGGTCTCGCCGGCGCAGAGCGAGTAGCAACCACCAGCGGCGTCACGATGGACTCTTCCCAGGAGCTGGCGCAGGACGGCGGGATCGTCGACTTCGGTGCCAGCGTGGAAGACGCGGCCCTCGAAGTCGATCGCGTAGCGGTAGATTCGCGATGGGCGCGGTGTTTCCGCACTCACGACGTCAGGCACGGCGCGGCGATCGCGCGGATCGCACGGGCGGCTTTCGAGGCGCTTTGGGCGCGCCGGCCAGCGCTTCCAGCTCGTCGAAGGCGGTCCCCAGGTATTCGTCGAAGCGCTCCAGATCCGGCATCGCGTCCCAGTCACCCACGAGCCCGAAGCCGAGCGAGCCGGCGTAGCTCACCACCGCGACGCTCATCGCCAAGTTGGGCGCCAGCGGTACGCACGGGAAGACCTCGCGCAGACGGGCGCCCGCGAAATAGAGCGGAAATTGCGGCCCGGGCACGTTCGTGACCACCAGATTGACGAAACGCTGGGCCCACTGCAGGCGCGTCGCCTGCTGCAGCAGCGTCGCCGGCGCAAACCCCGAGAAACGGGTGAGCATCTCGGCGCCCACCACCTCGTGGGAGCGCTTGAGCTCTGCGGTGCGCGCCACCAGCGCGGCGTGGCGGCGGCGCGGGTCGGGCTCGCCGACCGGCAACCCCACGATCAGCGCCGAGACCCGGTTGCCGAGCTCCCCCGCTTGCGCCGCGGTGCGCACGCTCACCGGCACCAGCGCGTGCAAGTCGATGCCTCGCACCGCCTCGCCGCGCTCGAGAAGCAGGGCCCGCAACGCACCGGCGACCGCCGCCAGCACCACGTCGTTCACGGTGCCGCCCAGGGCATTCTTGATGGACTTGGCGCGCGCCAGCTCCACCCGCCGACTCACGACGCGCCGGTGCGGACCGATCGTGCGATTGAGCGAGCTCTTCGGCGCCAGTCCACTTCCGACCAGCGAGACCATCCCATCGCGCAGCTCGTCCAGCTTGGCGAGCGTCTCGCGCGGCGCGCCCAGCGCCGCGCGCAGCGTGCGGCGGCGCTCGGCATCCTCGGTCGCACGCTCGATCCACGCATCCACCAAGCGCAACGCCTCGCTCGGTGCCGGCCGCGGCTTCCACGGCGGAGCGGGCGGTGGCTCGGGGACCTCGGGATCGATGTCGAAGAGATGCGCGGCGAGCTCCATTCCCGACACGCCGTCGACCATGCAGTGATGGGTCTTCCACACCAACGCGACATGGCCGTCGGCGAGCCCATCGACGATGTCGAGCTCCCACAGCGGCCGATTGCGGTCGAGCTGCTGCGACATGAGTCGGCCGACGAGCGCCGCCAGCGCGCCCGCGTCGCCGGGCCCCGGCAGCGCGCTGACTCGGACGTGGTAGCGAATGTTGAAGTGCGGATCGTCCACCCAGAGCGGGCGCCCCTGCCCGAGCGGAACGAACGCCAGCTTCTGGCGAAACCGCGGCACGCGCGCGAGCCGCGCCTCGACGAGCCGAACGAGCCGGGGCTGATCGAGCCAGCCGCGCGCGTCGCGCAAGGGCGCGCCCTCGAAGATGGACACCGCCCCGACGTGCATCGGGGTCGACGGGCCTTCGAGATGAAGAAAGGCCGTGTCGAGCGGGCTCAGGCGATCGGCGTTCGCTGCGTCCATCGCCCGAGCCGTGTTCGCGCCCTCATGCGCGGATGCCGTGGCCCTGCCTCACGGCTTGTGCTTCTTGCCGGTCTTGCTCGTGCCGCTCGGCTTCGGCGTCGCAGGCGCTGTGGCGCGCGGCGCTGACGACGGTGCGACGCTCGGCGCAGGCGCGGTGCTGGGCGCCGCTGCCGGGGTTTCTGCGGGCGGAGCGATGGAGCTCGGGAGCACGTCGTCGGTGATCGAGCGCGGCTCGTTGGTCTCCCCCGGCGGTGAACCGAGGTCCCCCAGCTCGAAGACCAGCACGTCCTCGAATCCCACGGCGATGCGCTCGCCGGAGTGCGACCACACCAGCGCGCTGGCCCGATCCTGACCGGTCGGCGAGCCGCCCACCTCTTCCCACGAACGCGTGTTCCACACCGCGATGCGATAGCTGGGGCGGGTGTTCGCTGGCGCACCTTTGGGCAGCGGCTCGCGCACGAACGCCGCGAGGACCGGTGCTTCGACCTTGGGATTCCAGGTCAGCTCCAAGGCACAGCGCCCCGGCTGCGGAACGGTCTTGAACACCGTCCAGGTGGTGGCGTCGAAGATCACCAGCTCGCTCGCCGAGGCGTCGACGTCACAGCCTTTCTCGGACTCGACCCACACCGCGAGCCAGGCGCCGTTCGGGCTCCACGTGACCGGACCGATTCGCCCGTTGGGGCGGCGCAAGGATTTGATCTGCTCCCACGCCCGCGAGTCCCACACCGAGATCAGATTCCACGACACGATGCCGAGCTGGCGGCCGTCGCCGCGCCACACGATCCCGCCCCAATCATCGAAGCGGCCGATGAAGTTGAGCGACTGGTCGTAGATCAGCACCTGGCTCGTCGGCTTGGCTCCGAAGTTCTTCAGATTGGCCGCCAGGTACGTGCCGTCGGGGCTGAAGCGCACGCTCGTGAAGTGTCCCTTCGGCTCCTTCAGGCGGCGCCCCGCAACGCGATCACCGAGACGCAGCGTGCGGATCTCGGGATCGACGCCGGTGCAGTCCGCGCCGATCTTGCCGGGCTGGGTGTACGCGAGCGTGGTCCCGTCCGGGCTGAGGTCGAAATCCAGCGCACCGGGCCCCGGGACCTCGACCACCGTGTTCGTCGCCGAGCCATCGAGCTTCATCCACTCGATGCCGCGGCCCTTGTCGTAGAAAAGGCCACTGTCGTCGCCGGCCCACACGATGCGCCGCCGATCGCCCGTGGGAAAGGCACAGGCGCCGGCGCGCGCCAGGCTCGCGTCGATCGCGATCACGGCCGTCGCGAGCGCGACGGCCGCGCAGCAACGCACCCAGGACATCCCCGCTCGCTCGCTCATGGCTCGCACTCCTCGTTCACGCAGCGCTTCCTACTCGCGCAGGATTGGCGCCGTGAAGACGCTCGACTTCGTGAGCCATGCGCGCCTGCAGGCCGAGCGCAAGCATTCGGAAGTCCGCCCGGAGCGACCACGACGGATACGTCCAAGTCGCCGGCCGATTGCCCTCCACCAGCAAGTGCCCCACCCAGGCGGATCCGTACCCGAGCACCGGGGCGAGCAGCACGAAGCCCGGCGAGAGCGCGAGCACCCCGACGACGGCGCTCAGCACGCCGCACGCCGTGCCCACGTAGTGCAGCAGGCGGTTGATCGGATCGCGATGCGCGCCGACGTAGTACGGCCAGAATTCCTCGAAGGTGGCGATCGCCGGAGCGGTCATGGTGCTCGTCTCCACTCGGGCCGCGCGGCGAGCATCGCCGCCGCGCGCTCGTTCAGGTTCGAACCGCCAGGCGGTCGAGGGCCTCGCGGTACTTGGCCGCCGTCTGGCTCACGATGTCGTCGGGCAGCACCGGCCCGGGCGGGGTGTGGTCCCAACCGAGGCTGTTCAGGTAGTCGCGGACGAATTGCTTGTCGAAGGAAGGCTGTGAGGTGCCAGCCGCGTACTGGTCCTTGGGCCAGAAACGGGACGAGTCGGGCGTCAGCGCTTCGTCGATCCAGACCAGCTCGCCGTTGCGGATGCCGAACTCGAACTTGGTGTCGGCGAGGATGATGCCGCGCGGCTCCGCCCAGGCCGCAGCGCGCTGGTAGATCTCGATGCTCACGTCGCGAACCCGTCGGGCCAGATCGCCTCCCAGGATCTCGGCGGCCTGCTCGAAGGTGATGTTCTCGTCGTGCTGGCCCGCCGGTGCCTTGGTGGACGGCGTGAAGATCGGCTCGGGCAGGCGCGACGACTCGCGCAGGCCGGCGGGAAGCTGAATCCCACACACGGTCCCCTGCTTGCGGTACTCGGCCCAGCCCGACCCAGCGAGATAACCGCGCACGATCGCCTCGACCTTGAGCGGCTCGGTCTTCTGAACGAGCACCGCACGCCCCTCGATGGAGGCGAGCGCTTTCGGGTCCTTCACCACGTCTCCGAGCGGGCGTCCGGTGAGGTGGTTCGGCACGATCCCGTCGAGATGCGCGAACCAGAAGTTCGAGAGCTGCGTGAGCACCCAGCCCTTGCCGGGAATGGGTGTGGGCAGCACCACGTCGAACGCAGAAATGCGGTCGGTGGCGACGATCACGAGCTGATCGCCGAGGTCGTAGACGTCGCGGACTTTGCCGCGGAACTTGAGCCTGAGCTCGGGGATGTTCGATTGAACGAGCGCTTCCATGGGTTCCTCGACTCGTGACCTCACGAGAAGCGCGCGAGTGTAGCAGGCACCCCGAGGGTTGGGGCTGGGGTTGGGACTGCGAGATCGAGGCTGCGACGCAGGCGCGCGCCGACCCGCACGAAGTGATCTACATTGGCGCGGCTCGCTGCGCTACGAGACGCGCGCACGTGATCATCACCATGGCCGACCGCCACCAGCGCATCGCCCCCACGGCGCACTTCACCGCGTACACGTGGTATCGGCTGCGCCTGCCCTACGCGCACCTCTTCGCCACCCGCGGCGGCGCAGCGCTCTTCTGGACGCTGCGCACGACGATCGAATGGGCGGTGCTGCTGCGCGGCCGCGTGCCCACCATGGAGCAGTACTTGGGCCAGCGCCATCGGGTGATCGATTGGGCGCTCGCCCAATGCGCGCCGGATCGCGTGGTCGAGATCGGCGCGGGATTGTCCCGACGTGGCACCACGTGGGCCGCCGATCACGGCACGCGCTACACGGAGATCGACCTCGCGCACATGATCGCGGCCAAGAAGGCGCTGATTGCAGCGCGCGCGCCGGCACCGCTCGCGGCAGCGCTCGCAACGCGGCTCGACCACCGCTCCCTGGATGTCGTGGCGCCCGCGTTCGGCGCCGAGCTCGCGGAGCTGCTGCGCGGCGCGAAACGCCCGGTCGTGGTGGCCGAAGGCCTGCTCGGCTACCTCACCTTGCCGCAACGCATGCAGCTCTTGCGCGCCGTTCGCGAAGCACTCGCGAGCACCGGCGGCGGTCGCTTCGTCTACGACGCGCACCTGACCGACGCCCAGGCGCGCGTGGGCGTCGCGAGCAAGGTGCTGCGTTCGCTGATCGGGATCGTCACCCGCGGCCAGGGTGTTCGCGATCCCTTTCCCGACGCGGCGGCGGCGGAAGCGGCCTACCGCGAAGCGGGCTTCACGCACATCGAGCGCTTCCAGCCGCTGGCGCTCCTCGACCAGGTGCCGGGGCTCGCCCGCGTTTACGCACCCGTCAACATCTACGAGCTCGGCGTCGGGCGCCGCTGATTCCGCACGGCTCAGCTCGCGCGCTTCGTCTTGACGCGGCGCTGGGCGGAGAGCCCTTTGCGCCGCAGCAATGGCTTCACGCGGTCGGCGATCTGCGGGAACGCGTTCACCACCTTCGCCAGCGACGCGCGTCCCATCGGGATGAGCACCTCCATGGGGCGCTCGTCGAGGGCGCGTAGGATCGCCTGCGCGACGTCCTCGACGGTCAGCACCCGATCACCGGAGAACGTGAGCGCAGCCTCCTCGTAGTCCACCTGGAGGTCGAGCATCGGCGTCTGCACGGCGTCCGGGCAGACCGTGGTCACCGCGACACCGAAGCGGCCGAGCTCCTGCGACACCGCGAGCGAGAAGCCTCGCACCGCGAACTTCGAGGCGCTGTAGAGGCAAAGACCGGGTACCGGCGCGATCGCCGCCAGCGACGCGATGTTGACGATGTGACCTGCGCCCTTCGGCACCATCGCGCGCGCGGCGGCCCGCGTGCCGAAGATCACGCCCTTGGTGTTGACGTCGATGTGCCGGTCCACCTCGCTCGC
>CAYUSL010000371.1:0-6437 GCA_964447125.1 uncultured bacterium
ATGTCGCTCGGTACCTACGCCGCGAAGAAATGGGAGCACACGCGCTACGCCGAGCCCTACATGCGAGAGGACCTCAACGACTACGGGATCCTCATCGATACCCTCGAAGCGGGCGTGAGCTGGGACAACCTGCACCGTCTGCATCAGGGCGTGCGCGCCTACGTGAAGAGCCGTCCGGCCACGATGTGCATGACCCACGCCTCGCACTTCTACCCGCAGGGCACCAACCTCTACTTCATCTTCATCGCCAAGATGGATCTGGACGAGTACGTGCCGTTCCAGAAGGGGATCATCGACGCCATCGTGAAATTCGGCGGCACGCTGAGCCATCACCACGGCGTCGGGCGGCTGCTCGCGCCGTGGATGGAAGAGCACCTCGGACCCGAGCAGATGGCGATCTTGCGTGCGCTGAAGCGGCACTTCGATCCGAACGGCATCATGAACCCGGGCGGTCAGCTCGCCCTCGACGCCATCCCGCCGCGGCGCTGAACGCCGGCACGTCGCGCGTTGGCGGGACCGGCTCGCGCCGTTCCGAACTCAATGCGCGATCGCGTGGTAGACGCTCGCGATCGCCATCCCCATCACGATCACGGCGCCGATGGTCCAACAGAACGCCCGCGATTCGTGGGAGCGTGCCGTCAGGTACGCGGCGAAATGCGCGAGACGGCTCGCGACGTACCCGTAGAAGAGCGTGCTCGCGAGCGCCACGGACGGTTGCGTGGTCACGTAGATCAGGCCCGCTGCAAAGAACGCGGGAACGTTCTCCAGATCGTTCTGGTGGATGCGGCGAATGCGCTCGACGTAGTCGTTGGGCTTGGTCTGGTCGGGGCTCGGATTGGGGTTGATCAACGACTTGCGCGTGTCCTCGGGATTGCGAAAGCCGCCGTTCGCGCGAATCATCCTGTAGACCGTGAGCCAGGCCATTCCGAGCATCTTGAGCACCAGGATCCCCGCCGCGATGACGTAAGCGCGAAACACGGGATTCTCCAGGCTGAGTGTCGTCATCGGGATTCTCCTGTTGCGGCGGCCGCGCGGAACACGGCGCCCATTTGCGTGATCAGGTCTTCGTCGGAGTGCTTGAGTGGATCGCCGAACTTCTCCACCAGCGCCTTCAGCGCGACGATGCCGATGGCTGCGGCATGGGCGCAGAACGCGATCCGGCGGGGGTCGATGCGGGAGCCGCGTGAGCGTTGCCCGCGGCGCTGCGACGACACCTTGCGCTCGGCGCCGCCGTAGAGCAGCTCGTTGAGCGGGCGAATGCGCGCGAGCTGCGCCGAGCCGATGAAGCTCTTGGCATCGTAGAGCTGGACTTGCTGCATCACCAGCCGGAACACGTCGAGCCGGTTCGCGTAGCGCTCGACGTAAGTCCGGATGATCGCTTCGAGCGCGCCGCCGCCGTCGGCGGCAGCCTCCACGGCGGTGGCGATCTCGGCCGCCTCGCGCTCGCATTCCTCGAGCCAGATCTCGAATACCAGCTCTTCCTTCGACGCGAAGTGGTAGAGCAGCCCCTGCTTGGTGACGCCGGCCTCGCGGGCGACGGCTTCGAGCGTCAGGCCCGCGACACCGTCGCGTAGCAGCACGGCGCGCGCTGCCTGCTGAATCTCCTGGCGAGCAGCCGTGCGGCGCCGCGCCAACCGCGCCTCGCGCTGGGCGGCATTCGGCCGCGCTGGCACAGCTCGCGTCATGATGTACTGATGATACGTTTAACTTTACTAATGGTCAAGTTTTCAGTCGAGCCGAGTGGCGAGACGCGCGATCTCGAGCGCGCTTTGGTGCTCGGGTCGCGCGAACGGAACCGACGCGCACGAGCCGGCGTCGGACGAGCTGTTCCACTCGCGGTGGCACCCCCGAAGAAGCGGGGATCGGAGCCGGGCGCGGTCCTGGTGCGCTTCGGGGCGTTGTTCGTCGACGGTTTCGAGTGCGCAGCCGCGGATGTCCGTCAGGCGGGTTCTACCGACGCTCGCTGGAGGGCGAGCAGTCGCGCCGCCGCGCCTGCGTAGGCGACCTCCACGACCAGGATCGCCACCAGAAGCGGGTGGGGCACGCCGTCGACGGCGAGGCTCACGATTCGTCCGAGCGCGAAGCCGCCCATGAAGACCGCGAGCGCCGCCAGCGCCGCTCGAGCGTGCTCGGCGCGTCGGGCACCGAGCTCGAAGAGCACCGCGAACGAGACGAAGAGGCCGCCGTAAGCCGAGCGGATGATGGCAAGCTCGGTCACCGAGCGAAGAGTGACGCCGTAGACCGCGAGCACCCGCGACGGTACCGCGAGGTAGGCGAGGCCGATCGCGCCGACCCCGACGGCCGCCGAGCGCAACACGAGCGTCCTCATCGCGCCTTCGCCGCGCCGTGGCACCACGGCGCCAGCACGCGCTCGGCGAAGCCGCCGGGCCGAAGCACCGTCAGCCACAGGATCGTCAGGCCGAGCGGCAATCCGAGGAAATAGCTGAGCACGTGCTTGGAGGTATTGGCGGGAATCCGACCCAGGCCGCGCGCCACGTGATCGCCCACGCCAAGCGTTGCACCGACGATGTTGGTCACGAGCGCGCAGACGATCGCGGAGCCCAGCGCGATCACGAATACCCCGGCCAGGTAGGACCGGAGCCATCGCCGCGCGTCGCCCGGGAGATCGACGGACCGCCCTTCGGCACGCAACCCCTCCGCGTGCCAGCGATACATCAACAGCGCGAACGGCGGCAGCAGATAGAGACCGTCTTCGTAGAGCGTGACGGCGACTCCGCTCACCAGGAACCGCATGGCCGCGCCCAGCGTGCCGAGAACCGTGGCGCCCGTGCCCGCGCCCGGCGACCACGCGGGCGAGCCCGGCAGCATGTCGCGGTCGTAGAAGAAACGATCGAAGCCGAGACCGTCCCAGCCGTACACCAAGATGAAGAACATCCCGAAATAGCCAGACAGCCAGTTGAGATTCGCGAGGTAGTGCTTGCCCGCCGCCATCAGCCTGTGTCCGACCCAGAACCCGAGCAGCCCTTGGGTGACGTTGGCGATCCCGAACGCCAGCGTGAGGAATACCGGGATGGACGCGAGGTTCTCGGCCGCCTGCATCGTCTCCCAGCTCGGATGGCGCAGCAGCAACAGCATGCCCGTCGGCGCCCAGAACACCGCCAGAAACACCGCTGTCCAGAAGCCATGGCGCGTGTAGAAGGGGCGCTCGGTTCTTGCGTGGGTGCGGCCCGAGGCGACCGCCAAGCTCGCGCCGAAGCCGTAGCCCCAGAACACGTCGACTTGCACCATGGGGCTTCTCCTTTTCGATTCGCTCGACGGTTACGAACGCATCGAGGTTCGACGATCGCGGCGTGCGGCGGCCAGCCGCTGCGGCGTGAACGACCGGTGGAAGCGCGGCGGCTGACTCACCCGGGGCTCGCAATGCGCCCCCGGCCTCATCGCGAGCACCGTACCGCCTTCCTCTTCGTCGAGCCACCGAGGCCGGTCGGGCGTCGATCGACGATTGTGCGTGGGCCAGACCCGCGTGGTGCTCGGCGCGTGCGGGCGTTGGTCGTTCGCGAGCCGTCGTCGCTGCGGATGAAGTGATTCGATTGCTCGCGGCTGCGCTGCCGGGGAGCGTGAAAACGCGTCACGAGGCATTCGCTGTGGCGAGAGGCGACGTGCGCTCGGCGCGAATCCCCGTGACGAGCGCGAGCGCCGCCACGATCGCCAAGGCCGCGACGGCGAACGTCACCCGCATGCCCGCGGTCGCCTCCGCGGCGTTGGCCATCGCGACGTCGTCGGCACCGGACGCGATCGCGAACACGGTGCCCATCACCGCGGTGCCCGTCACCAGCCCGAGGTTGCGCGAGAGGCTGAGCATCCCCGAGACCACGCCTCGACGATCCGGACCGACGTCACGCAAGACCGCCGTGTTGTTCGCCGTCTGAAAGAGCGCGTACGCGCCGGTCATGACGACCACGGGGCCGATGTAGCCGGGGATGCCGAGCCACGCCGGTGCAGCACACGCCAGCGCCGCACCGCTGGCGATGCCCGCCAAGCCGAGCGCGCTCGTTCGCCGCGAGCCGAAGCGATCCACGATTCGGCCCGCCGGTACGCCCGTGAGCGCAGCGACCAGAGGCCCAGCCGACATCGCCAATCCCAGGCTGCCGGCGTCGAGACCGAGCGTCCGCGTGAGATAGAAAGGACCGACCACCAGCGTCGCCATCAGCACCGTCGCGACGATCGCGCTCGCGGCGAGGCTCGTGCGAAGCGCCGGGTCCCGCAACGTCGCCAGGGGAATCAGCGGCGACGCTGCGCGGGACTCGGCGGCGATGAAGAGTCTTGCGGCGCCGGCGGCGGCGAGCAGCAGCGCCACATCGACTGGGCCGAAGTGTCCTCTGCCGTGCGTCGTGGCGAGCGCGTAGGCCGCGAGCGCCAGCACCAGGAGCGCCGCGCCGGTGTGATCGAACTCGTTCCGGCCCAGCTTTGGCCTGGCACGATCGGCGGGCAGGCAGCGCGCAGCGAGAAGCGCGGCGAGGAGGCCGAGTGGAACGTCGATGAGGAAGATCGCCTGCCAGCCGAAGTGTTCGATCAGCGCCCCTCCCAGCGACGGGCCGGCCGCCGTACCGATCGCGGAGGTCGTTCCCAAGAGCCCCATCGCCGCGCCGGTCCGCGCCTTGGGAATCGCCTCGCTCACGAACGCGAGCGCCAGCGCCAGGAGGGCTGCTGCGCCCAGCCCCTGCGCTGCGCGGGCGAGGATCAAGATCCACAGCTCGGTTGCGAGCCCGCACGCAGCGGAGGCGACGGTGAAGAGCGCGAGGCCAGTTCCGAGCAGCCGCCGGCGCCCGACGAGATCGCCCAGCCGTCCCACACAGACGCTGGCGCAGGTCACGGCCAGGAGGTAGGCGAGGGTGATCCACTGCACAGCCTCGAAGCGTGCATGGAATTCCTGCGCCAACGTCGGTAGCGCCACGTTGGCGATGCTGGTCCCGAGCGACGCGAGGAAGGTGGCGAGCGACAACGCGCCGAGTGCGCCGCGGGACGCGGGCGGCTCCGCGTTGGCGTCGTCGATCGCGGCGGGCTTTCGTGCGGAAGGGATCATGCTCTTGCCTCCGTGGGCGGTGCGGCGCGGTGCGCGCCGATGCTTCGCAACCTAGGACGGGCTGATGGTGGGCGGTAGACGCACGCATTGCACTTCAATCGTGCGTTTGACGCCATGTCACACGCGCACTAGGGTCGGCGCATGGCGCGGCCGGACCTGAATCTGCTGGTCGCTCTCGACGTGCTTCTCGACGAGGGGAACGTCGCGGCGTCCGCGCGTCGGTTGCGGCTCAGCCCCTCGGCGATGTCCCGAACGCTGGCGCGACTGCGCGCGGCCACGGGTGACCCGCTGCTGGTGCGGGCGGGACGCCGCCTCGTGCCCACGCCTCACGCGCTCGCATTGCGCGATCGAGTTGGGCCCATCGTTCTGGAAGCCGAGGCCGTGCTACGCCCCGCGCGGGCGATCGATCTCGCGCGGCTCGAGCGTACGTTCACGCTGCGCACCAGCGAGGGCTTCGTCGAGACCTTCGGGCCGGCGATCCTCGACGTGGTGAGCACGACGGCGCCTCGGGCGCGGCTGCGCTTCGTACAGAAGCCGGACAAGGAGAGCGGGCCGCTCAGGTCGGGGAGCGTCGACCTCGAGACTGGTGTGGTGGAAGCGTCGACGGGGCCGGAGCTCATTGCCCAGGCGCTCTTCCGCGACCGTTACGTCGCCGTGGTCCGCGAGGGGCATCCATTCGCTCGTGGACGGATGACGCCGGCGCGCTACGCGAGCGGCCGGCACGTCGGCGTCGCACGCCTCGGTCAGCAGCGCGAGCCGATCGACGAGGCGCTCGAAGCGCAGCAGGTCACACGCGAGCTGGTGGTGGTCGTCGGCGGGTTCGCGAGCGCGCTTGCGCTAGCGCGTGCGTCGGATCTGATCGCCACCGTCCCGGAGCGGCATACCGGCGGGCTTCGCACCGGCATGCGCACGGTGGCGCTGCCCTTCGCGCTGGCCGAGTTCACGATCTCGCTGCTCTGGCATCCTCGGCTGGGCGCCGATCCAGCGCATCGGTGGCTGCGCGGCTGCATCCGCGACGTTTGCGCGGCCGCGGTCGGAGGGCGCGCTCGCGTGTGATCGCCGATCGTCACGCTGCCGGCGCCACCACGCGAAGCCGCGCAGGGATGCTCTTGAACGCCGGCGTCTTCGACTTGGGATCGAGGTAGCGCGGCACGAGCGCGTTCGCTTCCGGGTAGTACATGGCGAGGTTACCGGGACGGATGTCGGTGATCGACGCCTCGACCTCCATACTTCCGGTTTCGGTCTCCACCACGACCTTCTGGCCATCGCGAACCTGCAAGCGGTTCGCATCGTCCTGCGAGAGCATGACGACGTTGCGGTGTTGGTTGCCTCGGTAGAGATCCTCTTCCTCGTAGACCACGGTGTTGAACTGGCCCTCGGAGCGAAGGGTCAT
>CAYUSL010000372.1:0-1743 GCA_964447125.1 uncultured bacterium
CGGGCTCGTCGATCACCGAGCACACGTCCGTAGTCGCTCCACCCACGTCCACCACAGCAAGATCGCCGAGACGAGGTGCGATCAGCTCGGCGGCGCACAGCACCGCTGCTGGCGTCGGCACGATCTCCCCGGCGAGACGCGCGCACACTGCGTCCATGCCCGGTGCCAGCACGACGTGGCGCGCGAAGACTTCCTGGATGGTGCGTCGTGCGGGATCCATCTCCAGGCGATCCAGTCGCGGGTAGACGTTGTCGGTCACGATCACGGTGACGCCGGCGTCGCTGAGCACGCGCTGCACCTGGCTCTGCGCGGTGCGGTTGCCAGCGAAAACGACGGGTGCCAGCGGCCCCAGCGATGCCAGTGCCCGCGCGTTGGCGATCACCTGGTCCCTCTCGCCGCCGTCCACACCACCGGCGAGCAAGATCAGGTTCGGCCTGAGCCCTCCGATCTGGGCGAGATCATCGGCGCCGAGCGCCCCAGCGGTGGCGAGCACCACCCGCGCGCCGGCGCCGAGCGACGCTTCGCGGGCGGCACGCATCGTCATCGCTTCAGTCAATCCGTGGACCGTCATGCGCAGCCCGCCCGCTGCAGAGGCGGAGGCCACGAGCGGCGCACCACAAACGTCGATGCCCTCGTCGTCGAAGCATGCGAGCGCGCGATCGAGCCCCACAGCGACGTCGCCCTCGGCCACGGTCGTGGCCGCTCGTGCTTGGCCGAGAAATCGTGCGTTCGCCCCGCGCCCAACGCCGAAGAAAGCGCTCACCTTGGTGAGTGTGCTACCGATGTCGGCCACCAAGAGCTCGGCGCGCTGGCGAGCCAAGGGGAGCGACGTTTCCGTCACGCTTCACTTCCGATTCGATCCGTCGTGCGCGGTGGATTCGAGCGCTTGCGATGCCTCGCATTCCGGCGCGAGGCTCACGCTTGGGCTTCCCGCGTCTGCAGCGCGCGCACCAGGAAGCTCGCGACCTCGTGACCGCGCGTGCCGCGGCCGAAGCCTGCATCCATCCCCGCGCTGCGCGCCAGCTCGTCGCTCACTTGCGTGCCTCCCGCGATCAGCACCAAACGCTTCCGCAGCCCACGCTCGGCGGCGAGATCAACGAGGCGGCGCATCTCGCGGCGGTGGACGTCACCGTGGCTCAAGATGGTGGACACGAGCACGGCGCACGCGCGCGTCTCCACCGCTGCATCGAGGAGCTTCCCCACGGGCACCGAGGTGCCGAGGTCGTGACAGCGGAAGCCGAAGCGCTCGAGGCCGCCATGCTTGATGTCGAGGATCTCGCGCAATCCCACCGAATGCTCGTCCTGCCCGACGGTTCCACCCACCACGACGAGTGAGCGTGCGCGAACGAAAGACTCGATCGCTCGCGGATCGAGAAGCTCCGGCCGCTCCGGCAACCGGAGCTCGCCACGCGTCACGGCGAAGGGCAGCGTGCCCTTGACCTCGAAGACGCTTCCCTCGGCGGGGTGGAGCACGCGACGGCTCAGCACCGCCGTCCTCTCGAGTCCCATCCGCGCGGCCATCGCCAATGCTGCGGCCTCCGCCACGTCCGGCGCCTCGGGCACGAAGATCGTCACGCACACCACCGAGTCGCCAGCGTGCTCCACCTCGGGGCGAATCTCGCCGCGCGCCTGCGCCTCGCGCACAGGGACCAAACGCCGCGCGACACAGTCGCTCTCATCGAGCTCGTCGACGTATTGGATCCGCTCGGGGTTGCAGAGCGTGCACCCGCCGTACTCGCGACA
>CAYUSL010000372.1:1843-6426 GCA_964447125.1 uncultured bacterium
AGCTCGCGGGCCGTGACGCCCAGCGGGCCGTCGCGGCGAATCGCGACCAGCTCGCTCAACCCGTCGAGACCGAGCAGCGTCTGACGGGTCGCGTCCACCGCCGCGACGTTGTTCATGTGCCAGGGCACGTTCCGCCCTTCGTCGGGGGTGATGGTGCTCTGCACGTCGGCGGAGGTGAGCCGCGACACCAGCGTGTCGAGGACGTGGGTGACGGTCGCTTCCGAGGTATCCGCCTCGATGTAGCGGGTGTTCTGCTGGGCGCGGAAGCGAAAGCCCGGGAAGAGCTCGCGCAGCGCCACCGCGTACGGCAGATCGAGCCTGAGCTTGGGCGCCGGTGGCGCCGTGGGCGGCACGGTGGAGAGCGCGATGCGGTCGCGCGAGAGCCCAGCCGCCAGCGAGAACGCCGCGTTGACGGCGTGCTGCACGAAGAGCTCGGGTGTCACCTTCCACGCCTCCTTGGCGGTGGCGTTGGCGTTGTGGGCGCCGTCGATCTGCAGCAGCCCGCCGTCGGCGAGGATGCGCTTCGACTCGGCGGCGTCCACGAACGAGCGACGCAGGTCGATGTTGCGGTAGAGCACGTTGTACTGCGGGTCTTGGTGGGCGCCGCTGACACCCTCTTCCACGAACAGCACCGCCATCTCGGGCCCCGCCAGCCCGCTCACGTACGAGTGCAAGTTGAGCGGTCGGCCCACCTCGTCCTCGATCCAGTCGAGCGCCTTGCGCGTGGCGCGAAGCTGCTTGCGGGTGATCGGCACCCCGCCCACGCCCTCGGGTGTGCCTTCGAGAAGGCCGTCGACGTGGGATTGGCCGGCAGTGCGGATCACCATGAGGTGGTCCGCGCCGTGCCATGCCGCCATGCGCATCCGGCGCAGGTCGTCCTCGAAGCGACCGGACGCAATCTCGGTGGTGATCACCATCTCGCCTTGCGGATCGATGTCGGCGAAGTGGCGGGCCGCGGGCAGCGGAACCGAGTGCGTGAGCGGTGCCGAGGTATCGCGATACACGAATGGACCGACTCGCTGCTCGGCGATCGGAACCCGCCACGACCAGCCCCGCTTTCGCGGTCGGTAGCTCGCGAGGTCCGCGAGCACGGCGTCCAAGTCGAGCTTCGCGTTCGGATCGAGGGGCGACGAGCTCATGGCCGGCCCTCACCCAGCAACCGTTTCCCAACCTTCGCCACGGATCAGTCCGAGCCCGGCCTCGCGAACGTCCACACCGCGGTGCCGCGCGCATTCCAGCACCCACCGCCCCGCTCCGCCGCCGAGCACGCCACGCGCGACCATTGCATCGACCAACGCTTTGGCCTCTCGGCTCGAAAACCCCATGCGCAACAACACCGAGCGTTCGATCGCCGGCGTGGTGTGAGTGCGCGCCTCGGCGACCAGCGGCGCGACGAGGCGCTCGGTGAGCTGCCAGAAACGCGCGCGTAGTTCCGCATCGCTCAGCGCTGCGAGATGCGTACGACGGGACGCGAAGTCATCCGCGCGCACGGGCGAGCCCATGGAGCACCTCCGCGACCCGGCTCGGCGCGAGCCGCGTCTCTTCCGCAAGGAATTCCCAATCCGCGGGCATGAGCCGATCGAGCGAGCCGACCACCGACGAGAGCTTCTCGAGATGGAGCCGCCGCACCTCGTCGAGGTCGAGATCCACCACCGCCACCTGGTCCGGGTGCGCCGGGATCACGATCGACTCGCCCGGCTTGCTGGTGCGGGGATCGCCGCGTGTCACGCGGATCCCCTGAGCGGCGGCAAAAGCGAGCTGTGCGAGCGGATGCTTCCCCGCTCCCGTGTATTCGGTCTCTTGCACCACCACGATCGCATCCCGCACGAGCTCGCGGGCGAGGGCGAACGCCGCTGCCAGCGACGTGTTTCCCGCCGGGCCGCGCTCGAGCCCCTCGAGCTCCGCCAGGAGCTGCGTCACGTAGAACACCTCGCCCTGGGTGACGGTGACGAAGCGATCGATGTAGCGAAGCGGGCGCGCGGCGTTGCGCGGTACGTCGGTGCGGTCGGGCCAGGTGGTGAACGGCATCGAGAAGCCGGTGTGGCCGGTGGTGAACGACTTGCGATTGAAGTCGCGGTCGGACGCCATGTGCAGCCCGGCCAGATCCACGCTCGCCGCGACCATCTGGGTCGCGTGCGCGCCAGCCCGTCGCAGCCCGCGCGCGGTGCCGGTCACGTTCCCGCCGCCTGCATGAGTCGCGATCACGACGTCGGGGAAGCGCCCCCAACGCGCGAGGCTCTCAGCGGCGATCTCGTCGCCGAGCGTCTCGATCCCCAGGATCGAGTAAGGCGTGTAGAGCGATGCGTCGAAAAAACCGGTGTCTTCGAGAACGCACAGGAACACGAAGAAGAGCTCCGGCCCGACCGAAAGCCGCAGCACCTCGGCACCGTAGGCCTCGCAGGCGCGGGTTTTCTCGGCGATCTCCGGCTGCGCCAAACCCCGGCTGTCGAACGCCTCCTGAACCACGATGCAGCGTAGCCCTCGCCTCGCCGCCTGCGAGGCGACCGCCGCACCGTAGTTGCCGCTGGTGGCGGCGACCACACCGGCATAGCCGCGTGCGGCGGCGTGGTGCACCGACACCGATGCGCGCCGATCCTTGAACGAGCCCGAAGGATTGCGCGCCTCGTCCTTGACGACGATGCGAGCCCCCTTCCCTGGCGGCGAGAGTGCGCGCACCAGCGCGGTGAGCCGCGACAGCTCGACCAGTGGTGTGCGTCCGACGGCGCTCCGGTCCTGGATCGCGCGCACGGCGGCGAGGTCGTAGCCGGTGTCGGCGAAGAGCCGCTCGTAGTCGAATGCGACCACGCCGGTCGCGTAACGCGCGTAGTCGATTCCCACGGCGCGCGCGACGATGGCGTCGCGGCGTGCCATCACCTCGGCATAGGAACGGCCAGCGCTCACACGCGCTCCGAGGAATCGCGTTCGAGCAACGCACGCACCTCCTCGCCGACTCGAAGCAGCTCTGCGACAGGTGCCCCGAATCCATGGTCGTAGCGCGGCTCGATGGCCGCGAGACGTCCCTGAAGCAGGCGGCCGGCACGGGTCCGGACGGCAACCTCGTCACCGAGCACCGCCGACTCGTTCACGAGAAACCCGCGCACTCGCAGCTCCAGAGGCACGGCACGGGTATCCGCCGGGATGTTCGGCGCACGCTCCGCCGGCGCCAGGACGATCGCGTGGATCTCCACCCACGTGCCGCTCACGGCGCGCTCACCGGACACGCGGGCCCTCGAGAACCGGCTGGGTGCGAGCGAGACGGGCGACCGCGTGACTCGCGTTGCCGAGCAGCGCCGCCGGCACCGGCAGGTCGATGGCGCTCACGAGTCCCGGCGCAGCGGCAAGCACGTGAGGGATCGAGTTCACCGCCAGCGCGGTGGTCGCGATGCCTCCTGGGATCTCGGGCGAGCCTTCGAGCGCCACCCGCGGCGTGCCCTCGATCACGATCGCGTCGCGCGTCACCACACCCTCGGCGCCGGGGACGATCTGCTGGGGATGCACGAGCTCGATCGCGCCGCGGCCGTCCCGCCGGCTAGCCCGAGCGGTGTGCAGACAGCCCGCCACCTGACCGGGACGAATCTCCACGAACGGCGTACGACGCACCACCGACGACACGATCGGTTCACGCGTCTCGCACAATGCGTCCAGCTCCCAGCCGAGCGCAGCGGCGATCATCGCCGCAGATTCGGGAAAACCGACGTGTCCCACCACCGCCCCGCTCGCGACGCCGGCACGAAACTCCTCCGGCGTGAGCCCCACTCCTTGCGAGCGCAGCACCGTCGGACCATACGGCGCGAGGTCGTTGACGCGAGTGGCGCGGATCGAATGGATCGCGTGGCACACGCCGCTCAGCGCCACCACCAGCAGGTCGAGCACGAACCCAGGATTCACACCGGTGCCGAGCACGGCGACGCCGTGCGCACGCGCCAGCACGTCCAGCTCTCGCGCTTGCGCGGGCGAGCGCACCCACGGATACGCGAGCTCCTCGGCGATCGAGATCACCCGCACTCGGTGGCGTACCAGCGTCTCGATCTCGTCCCACGCGTCGGCCAGCGTCGAGCAGGTCGCCTGGATCGCGATCGCCGGACGCGTCCGTGTGACGAGCGCCGCGAGGTCGGTCGTGATCGAGACCCCGACCTCGCCTTCCCAGCCGAACGCCCTGCCCACGTCGAGCCCGCCACGCGTGGCGCGACGTGCGTGAACGCCCGCCAGCACCAGCCCCGTCTTCGTCGACACCAGTCGTGCGATGGCGGCGCCCATGGCGCCGCTGCCCAGCACCACGACCGGGATCGGGCCCCCGCTCACGGCTGGCCCCACCCAGCGAAAACGGGTCGCGGGCGACCTCGCCCACGACCCGTCTCGTGCGTCGCCGCCGCGGCTCGTCCCGGGCGCGACACCGGAAGGCTCATCGACTCACTGGGGGAACGCCGCCGGGACCACGTCCTGGTAGCCCTCGCCGTTCAGCGCCTCCATGAACGCCACCAGATCGTCCACCTCGCTCTTGGTCAGGTCGAGCTTCTTGATCTTGGGGCTCAGGTGCGGATTCGCGTTGCCGCCCTTGTTGTAGTGCTCGACCACGTCGCGCA
>CAYUSL010000373.1:0-6386 GCA_964447125.1 uncultured bacterium
AGCACACCGAGCACGTTGTGCCCGATCACCACCCCCGCCCCCAGCACCACCTCGACCGCGCTGAAGGCAGGGTGCGCGGCGACCTCGCGGCTACGACTCATGCGATTCCGTCGAAGCGTCGATACCGCAGTGCGGCCCTGCGACAACGAGCCGTTCGGCACGAGTGGATCTCGTTCTGAAATGCGATGTGAATCTCGTCGCGCACACCAGATTCATTGCATATGATCCGGCCGCACGGCACGTCCAGGGTTTAGGGCGCTTTGTGACATTCGCCGTGGGTACCACGTGCTGCGGAGGCGGTCATGCAGGCCGGAAACGTTCGCTCTTCTCCCTCGACGGCGACGAGTGCCGCCAACACGATTGGCCCGCGTGGTGCGAGCGGCAACGCGCCCCGCGTCGTGTCGGCTGTTGGCAGGTTCGGAGTGCGCTGCTTTTTCGCCGTCGGCGTGTTCTTGCTGGGGATCGCCCCAGTCGCGTTGGCGCGCGTCTACAAGTGGATCGACGAGAAGGGGCAGATCCACGCCGAGGGGAACCCGCCGCCCGTCGACTACGAGTGGGCGGACAAGGCGGGATTTTTCTACAACCGCCCCAAGGTCGAGGGGAAAGAGCTGCAGCACGTTCGACCGCGCGCGGCCACCGAGGCTGCGGCAGCAACCGCACACGCCAGCGGTAGTGGCGGATCCGAGCTCGACGGCCTCGTGCGGCGCGTCGAAGGGCTCGTGAACAAGGCGGAACGCCAAGCGCTGGCGTTCGACGACCAGCCGTCGTATTCGCCGCGCCAGGCCGGAGGCGCGAGCCCGCTCGACTCGCCGTGGTACACGTGGGCGCGGGGGTTCCAGTCGGAAGTGGAGTCGGTGGCGCGAGCGGTGGATTCCGCGTCTGGAGCGCCGAATGCGCTCGGGTACGCGGTGAACGCGCTACGAAGACTGGGCGACGGCGGCTCGGGGCGCTCGTCGGCGCCGTCGCGCTCGTCGCGCGAGTCGGTGATCCGCGATGCCAAGCAATCCCTCGCGAACGCACGCAGCGAGCTCGAGAGGCGCGTCGCGGAGAAGGCCAAGCCCGTGGCGCCGCCGCCCGCCGAGCGGCCGCCGATGATGGACGAGGGTATGCCGATGATGACGCCACCGGCCGTGGTGCTGCCGGTGATTCCCGGCGCGCCCATGGGTCTCATCGATCAGACCCCCATGAAGATGGCGCGCATGCGCCAGGCGCTGGTGATGGTGGTGGCCACCGGCGGCTGCGAGGGCATGAGCGCGAGTGGTTCCAGTTGGACGTCCACGACGTGGGCGCAGCACGTGGTGGACACCCAGAACAAAGAGCAGCGCGCGAGCCTCGCCGAGGCGCAGCAGATGGCGCCGGGCTCGATGGCGCTCGAACCGGTGTCGTTCGTGGTCGGCAAGCCGAAGCGGCCGTGGCAGATCGCGGTGATTCCGGAAAACGGCAATGTGCGCGTCGAGGCCTACGGCACCGACTTGACCAAGCCGTTCCAGGCCGAGGTAGTGCCCTGCGCGGGGCCGTGAGCGGCGCGCAGACGCCAGCGCGGCATGTCAATCCGACGCTACGGCCTGCCGTTGCGTAGACGCACCAGGTCGTAGCTCGCGTTCCGGAACGTGAGCTCGCACCGCTCGGTGCGCGCCGCGCAGAACTCGCGCAGGCCCACGTCCTCGAGACCGAGGACCAGGTAGTCGATGTCGTAGCGCGCCAGCAGCCCGGCGATGGCGTCGGGATCGCGCACCGTGAAGAGCCGCCCCAGATCGCGCTCACGTGCAGCGAGCTTGTCCGCAGGCGCCTGGAAGATGTGGGCGAAGAAACGATCACCCAGGACGCTGCGGCGCTCGCCGAAGACCGGCACGACGCTGAGCGGCATGCTGTCGTCGAGTGGGCGCGCTTGCACGATGGCTCGCTCGGGCACGCTGTCGCGAATCCGGCGCGCCAGCTCCATCTCGTCCGCCGAGACGTAACAGGTCTGACCGTGATCGTTGACGGCACGGGTGTAACGCCAGTCGAGAAGCGGCGTGAGCGTGGCGGGTAATGCGATCAGCGCCAGTGCCACCAGCCCAATCCTTCGCGCGCCCCGCGGCGCGAACCGCTCGATGGCCTGTGCCGCGAACACCGCCAGCCCGATCTGCACCACGAAGCCGGCCTTGAGGGCCACGTCGTTGGCGTAGCCAGGCAGCGTGACGAGCGCCAGTACCGCGAAGCCGATCATCGCCAGCGCAGCCGCTGGCCAGTACGAGCGCCACTCGTCCCGTCGCATGCACGCGACTCCGATCCCGCCCAGGGCGAGCGCGGCGCCGAAATTGAGACCGATCACCCACACCGGCACCTCGCGAAGGCCTTGCGGGAGCCCCAGCACCAGCCCGTGCTCGTGGGAGCGGGCGATCATGTCGAGCGCCACCGCGCCCGCGATCGTCGCCGCCACCACCACCATGGTGCCGGCGAGCCGGGCGATCCGAAGCACGCGATTCGCGCGCGGTTTCAGCACCTCGATCCCGACAGCCAGCCCGAGCCAGAGCGTCAGCACGCCGCCCACGAAGAAGCTCGCAGCAACGCTCGCCGCCGCCACCGCACCGGCGCCGAGCGCCACGCGCGTGCGCGCCGTGAGGTCGCCACTCAGCACCACCGCGACGAGCAAGAGCCCGCACGTGAGCGCGAGGAGATGCGGCGGCCCGTAGACGAGCGCCCTGTGGAGCGCGTCGATCTGCGGCGGCCCCCAGAGCACGCGCGTGAGCCCGTCGATGTTCACCGAGCGCGCCGCGGCCAAGAGCGCCGTCGGCGTGCCCGGGTGCCGCGCCCAGAAATACGCACCCTCGTAGCTCACGGCGCCGATCGCCATCGCGGTCGAGAGCGCGGCCCAGCGTTCGCAGCTCGCCACCCAACGCAGCGTCGCGAAGAGCGCCCACGTGAAGAGGACTCCGATCCAAAGCGTCTCGACGAGCAGCAGCCGCTCGAGGCTCGGCTCGCCACCGAGGAACCGATGGATCGCCGCCGCGGGCACGAACGACGCCCAGTAGTAGTGGAGCGGCACGCCCGCGAGCCACGGGTTCTGCGGCGGCAGCTCGCCCTTCGCCAGCTCGGCGGCCATCGCCACTTGCTTCAAGAAATCGCCCGGGAAATAGCGGTGGTACGCGTAGGCACCGTCGACGAAGGCACCCACGCGCGCGAGTGGGCCGCCCGCCGCGATCGCCACGGCCACTGCGAGCGCCGCGGCGGCGAGCCACGCCCGCGCGTCCCACGGACGAAAGCGCGCGACGCCGGCTCCGTCGCCAGCGCCATCGCTTGCGCCAGCTCCAACGAATCGCCACGCGACGAACGTACCGACGGCGAGCGTCACCGCGGCCGCCGCCAGGGCACTCGCGCTCGGCCCCAGCACGGCCACCGCGGCAACCAGCGCGGCGGCGGTGACGAGCCTCCCCAGCGCGAGCCCCCACACCAGCGCTTCGGGCTGGCGCGCTTTCGCCCCGCCAGCGAGCAGCGCGGCGAGCGGCACGCCGGGCAATCCCACCAGCACTTCGAGAACGAGCGCCGCCGCCCAGTGCGCGCTCACGGCGCCGCGCTCACGTGGGTCCGCCCGGCACCACGATGGTGCGCTCGCCCATCGCCCCCGGCGCGTACTCGATCGTCACCCGATCCACCCAGAGGTCGGCACGCCCGAACGTGTACACGCGAAACTCGAGGTTCTGCGTCTGGTCGTGCAGGTATTCGAGCTCGTGGACGCTGTACGGCCCGTCGTCGGGAAGCTCGCTCGTGCCGAGCTCGCGCGACCACAGCACGCCACGACCCATGCCACGCGAAACCTCGATGCGCGCGATGGCGCCCGCTGCCTTCTTTCGTCCGGCGCGCAGCCGGACGTACGTGTGGATGCGACCGGGACCGAATTGCAGATACGGGCCGTAGAGCGCGTACGCCTTGCGCCCATGCGCGACACCCGTGTGCCAAGCCTCGCCGAACTCCGCGTTGGGGTCCGGCTCCATGGCACCCGATTCGTGATCGAAGAAACGCGCAGCGAGGGTGGCACGGTGCGGCGGCAGCGCGTACACGAGTAGATGCGACGTGCCCGGTGGTGCAGTCCCGGCGATCGGAAAGTCCTGGCTCGAGCCTGGCGCCAGTGAGACCGGCTCGCTCACGGGCCCGGTGATCCGCGGCGGCGGGGACTCGGCGCCCGGCGGCGTCTCGGGGATGAGCGTCCAGCCGAGCTGAACGTCGCGTGCGTCGCCACGTTCGGGATTCGCGATCCGGGCGCTCGCCGTGAAGGCCGCGGGATCGCCGGGTGCCGCCTGCATCGGCGTGCTGCTCTCGATGTACGGCTCCACCAGCGACAACAACACGAAGTTGGCGCTCGCCAGCGGGAACGCGTCCACGAGCGCCGCGCGCCGCATCACCTCGGGATAAGTCACGAAGTAGAAGGTCTGCTCGCGCTGGTGCGAATCCAGGAGCAGGTGGGTGATCGGGAAGCGCCCGAAGAGATCACGGTCGTTGAAGAAGCCGGGATAGACGTGCAGTGCGTGCAGCCGGTTTTCGAGGGCCAGCTCGGGCGCGGCGAGCCCGGCGATCCAGCGATCGTGAAGCCGCGCGCCGAGGTCGTGGGAGCGGTCGCGAACCAGGTGCGTGGGGTTCTCCAGCCAATCGAAGTAGTCGCGTCCCTCGTCCACGGCGAAGACGAGCAGCGGCGCCACGCCGAGGAGGAGGATGGCGATCACCCGTGGCAGCGCGATCGCGCGGCGCCGAAGCACGCGACCCGCGAGCGTCACCGCGATCAGCAACACCGCCGCGGCGGCGCCCCAGAAGGCGAGCACCTGGGCACCCGAGAGGGGCTTCGCACGCGAGCCGGCGACCTGGCGCCACAACGCATCGAACGGTACCGGCAGATGCGACGCGAAGATCGCGAGCCAGAGCCACAGGAACGGCACCGCCGCCCATCGCATCCGCGGCGGAAAAGGGATCGCACGCAGCCGCATGCCCTCGGCGATGGCTCGTGCCATGAGCACGCACATCGCGGGGATCACCGGCACGTGGTAGCGGACCGGCTGGTAGTTGAGGATCGCGTCGAACGCGAAGTGCGCAACGAACCAGAGCCCGAAGAAAGCATCGAAAGGCGCGAGCCGCTCGGGGGCGTGGAACGCGCGGTGGATCAGCACCCCCAGATAACCGGCGGCGAGATAGAGCATCGCCGGATCGCGGGAGAAGACCCGGAAGAACGAGAGATCCACCACGTTCGCCAGTAACTGCCGGAAGCTCGTGGGCAGCGACTGGCTTTCGTAGAACTGCATCGCTTGGTGAATCTGGGGCGCGTAGCGACGCACGAAGAAGACGTACCAGGGCAGCGCCACCACCAACGCACCCACCACGATCGCCGCCGCGGCGGCGCACGCAACGCGCGGTGAGAGCTGGTTGGCGCTCACCGGGCGGCGGCGCGTGAGCAGCGCCAGCGCCACGAACGGCACGGTCAAGAAGGACGGGTAGCTCTTCCACACGTACGAGAGGAAGGCGCAGGCGCCTGCCGCCGCGAAGCACGCGAGGCTCGCGCGGGTGAGCGCCGGCGGACCGGCTCCGTAGTCGAAGCGTGCCCAGGCCTCGAGCCAGAAGAACGTGGCCAGCACCATCACCGTGAGCACCGAGGTCTCGGTCAGCCCCACGCGATTGAACATTGCGAACACGTGGCCGAAGCCGAGCAAACAGGTCGCGAGGACGCCGAAGCGCCACCCGTAGGCGTGCTTCGCGAGGAAGTAGACGAGCGCCAGCGTCACCAGGCTGAACGCCACGGGGATGAGCCGCACCTGCGCGATCCCCACGCCCACGAGCGCGAACGTGGCGCGTTTCACGCACGCGAGCACCGGGCTCACGTACACGTCGCTCCAGTCGTCGACCGGCGGGCGGCCGAAGAGCACACGCTCGCGGGCGTCGTGGGCGAGCATGCCCTCGTCGAAGAAGACGCCGCCGCTCCAGTCGAGGTCCGTGGGCGGGTCCGCAGTGATGTGGACGAGACGCATCCATGCCAGCGCGGCGAAGAGCGCCAGCACCCCGATCCGCGCCCAGGTGGGCGAAGGACCGAAGCGACGGGGCTGGGCCGCGAAGGTGGATTCGGTCACGAGCGAGCGCGGACGCGAGGGAGCTGCGGGCTCGCGGCGCGCTCGTCGAGCGGAGACGCGCCGCGTGAATCACGCATGTTGCCGCGCAATATATTGCGCGCGAATTCACGCGCGCCAGACTTCTTCGACGGAAAAATCCCACGGACAGGCCGAAGCCCGAGGGCTTGAAAAGCTGATCCTCACCCAGAATCGATGTCGCTGGGGACGGTGACGCCGTAGCGATTCGACACCCACGCGAAGCCGTCGCACGAGTCCGAGTGACGGCGGGCGCGTCGAGGGACCGACGCGCCTCCAACG